>DATLDY010000167.1:0-2543 GCA_035525655.1 Burkholderiales bacterium | reverse complement strand
CCCGGCATGGAGAAGCCGGCGCCCTTCAGGTCGCGGATCAGCTCGTCTTCCTGATTCGCCGTCAGCTCGGTGAGCGGCGGCCGGCAGGTCTTCCACTGCGGGTCATTGCCGAAGTGCGCGACGATGGCCTTGAGCGCCGGGATCATCGGCTGCTTCTGCACGATCTTGCGCGTCGCGGTGATGCCCGCCTGCAGCTTGTCGGCCTCCGGCGAGCGCCAGTTCTTGAACACGCGGTCGATCGCGCCCGGGTTGACGTTGCCGGTCGCGGTGATGCAGCCCTTGCCGCCGTTACGCATGTTGTCGAGCAGGAACACCTCGCTGCCCGCGAACACGTCGAAGCCTTCCTTCGCGTATCCGTCGAGCATCGCCTTGGTGTTCGCCCAGTCGCCGCTCGAGTCCTTCACGCCGGCGACGATGCCGGGATACTTGCTGAGCAGGCGCTCGATCAGGTTCATCGTGATGGCAACCTGCGACACCGGCGGGATGTGATACAGGTAGAGCTGCAGCCGCTCATCGCCGACGCGCTCGATGATCTCGGCGAAATTCCGATACAGGCCTTCGTCCGAGACGCCCTTGTAATAGAACGGCGGCAGCATCAGCACGCCGCCGCAGCCGAGGTCGACCGCGGCGCGCGTGAGCTCGATGGAGTCGCTGATCGCGCAGTGGCCGGTGCCGGGCATCAGCGAGGCGGCGGACACGCCGCCTTTGACCAGCGCCTCGAGCAGTTTTCTTTTTTCGGCGACCGACATCGAGTTGGCTTCGCTGTTGGTGCCAAAGATCGCGAGCCCCGCGCAGCCACTCTTCAGCAGCCACCGGCAGTGCCGCACGAAGCGATCTTCATCCGGCGAGTAATCCTTGCGAAAGGGCGTGATGACGGGCGAGAGCACGCCCTCGATGCGCTTCACCTTGCTGAACGCCGGCTTGTTCATGTCAGTCGACCTTCGCGCCCGAAGCCTTGACGATCGGGCCCCAGCGCTTGAGCTCGTCCTGGATCATGCTCGCCATCTGTTCCGGCGAGCCGGGAATGATGTTGTAGCCCAGATCCGTCATGCGCTTCACGAACTCGGGCGACTTGACGCCCTGCAGCGCGGCCGCGTTCAGCCGGTTGATGATTTCCCTAGGCGTGCCGGCCGGCACCATCAGGCCGAACCACACGCCGGACTCGTAGCCCGGCACGCCGGATTCCGCGATGGTCGGCAGGTCGGCCAGCGCCGGGTCGCGCTTCGCGCCGGTGGTGGCGATGCCGCGCAGCTTGCCGGCCTTGATGTGCGGCAGGGACGACGGGATGTTGTCGAACATCATGTTGGTCTGGCCGGCGAGGAGGTCCGTTACCGCCGGGCCCGAGCCCTTGTACGGGATGTGGGTGATGTCGGTGCTCGTCATCTGCGTGAACATCGCGCCCGACATGTGGATGCTGGTGCCGTTGCCGCTCGACGCGTAGGTCATCTTGCCGGCGTCCTTCTTCGCGAGGTCGATCACCTCCTTCACCGTCTTCGCCGGCACCGACGGGTGCACGACGAGCACGTTGTTGAGCGACACGAGCGGGACCACGGAGACGAGATCCTTGTTCGGATCGAAGGGCATCTTCGCGTACAGGAACGGGTTGATGGCGTTGATGCCGCTCGTGCTCATGAAGATGGTGTAGCCATCAGGCGCCGAGCGCGCGGCTTCCGCGCCGCCGAGATTGCCGCCGGCGCCGGGCTTGTTTTCCACCGCCACCGTCTGGCCGAGGACCTTGCTCAGCTCGTGCGCCGTGGCGCGCGAGGCGATGTCGACCGCGCCCGCCGGCGGGAACGGGCAGATCAGGCGGATGGACTTGGAGGGGTAGGCCTGCGCGAGCGCAAGCATGGGAAACATGAGCGCAAAAGCGAAAAGGCGGAACAAGGGGGAACCTTTAAGGGTAGAGTGCGAGCCGAAATTATATGGCCGATCTTTCGTACGCCGTCAGCATCGAAGACCTCCGCACGCTCGCGCGCCGGCGCCTGCCGCGCGCCATCTTCGACTTTTTCGACGGCGGCGCGGAAGACGAGGTGACGCTGCGCGACAACCGCGCCGCCTTCGAGCGCGTGCGCCTGCTGCCCAAGGTGCTGGTCGACGTGGCTAACGTCGACATGAGCACCGAGCTCTTCGGGGTGAAGTCGACCCTGCCGCTCGCCATTGCGCCCACCGGCGGCATCAGCGCCGGCCGCGCGGGTGCGGAGCTCGCCCTCGCGCGCGCCGCCAAGGCCTTCGGCGTGCCCTTCACGCTTGCCACGCCCGCGGCCTTCACCATCGAGCGCGTCGCGCAGGAAGTTGGCGGGCGGCTCTGGTTCCAGCTCTACGCGGTACGCGATCGTGCTTTCAGAGAGAAACTCGTGGAAAGGGCAAGAAACGCAGGCTACGAGGCGATGCTGGTGACGGTAGACCTGCCGGTGTCCGGCAAGCGCGAGCGCGATCCGCGGAACGGCTTTCGCACGCCGTACAACCCGAACTGGCGCAACTCGCGCGACGTGATCTTCAAGCCGTCGTGGCTCCTCGAGATGATCCAGCATGGCCTGCCGGGC
>DATLDY010000141.1:0-18839 GCA_035525655.1 Burkholderiales bacterium | reverse complement strand
TGGCTGGTCTGGAAAAAGCGCTTGAGGAAGACGCCCAGCCATTTGCGGATCTGCGACAGGCTGTACTTGTCCTGCCACGCGCTCCAGCAGAGGTACGCCACTTTCGTCGGCGCGTAGCCGAAGCGCAGCGTGTAGTACAGGTGGAAGTCCTGCAGCTCGTACGGGCCGACCGAGGTTTCGGTCTTCTGCGAGCCCGGGATGAGCTCCGGGCTGATCTCGGTCTCGAGCACGCGGCGTAGCGCGCGCTGCACTTCCGGGCTGAACTCGTCGGATTCGGCGATCCACGCGATGAGGTACTGGATCAGCGTCTTCGGCACGCTCGCATTCACGTTGTAGTGCGACATGTGGTCGCCCACGCCGTACGTCGACCAGCCCAGGGCGAGCTCGGAGAGATCGCCGGTGCCGACGACGAAGCCGCCGTGGTGGTTGGCGAGCCGGAAGAGATGGCTGGTCCGCTCCCCGGCCTGCACGTTCTCGAATGCGATGTCGTAAACCTTCTTGCCCTTCGCGAAGGGGTGGCCGATGTCCTTCAGCATCTGCATGCACGAAGGCCGGATATCGATCTCTTCGGCCGTCGCGCCGACCGCGCGCATCAGCTGCCAGGCCTGGTTGCGCGTGCGCGTGCTCGTGGCGAACCCGGGCATGGTGAAAGCGAGGACGTTTCGCCGCGGCAGCTTCAGCTCGTCCATCGCGCGGGAGCAGACGATGAGCGCCTGTGTCGAATCCAGGCCGCCCGAGACGCCGATGACCAGCTTCTTCGAGCCTGTCGCGCGCATGCGGGTGACGAGGCCCTGCACCTGGATGCGATAGACCTCTTCGCAGCGCCGGTCTCGGTTTGCAGCATCGCTCGGCACGTACGGAAACTTCTCGACTCGCCGCGCAAGGGCGAGCCTGCCGCCCGGCAGCGGCAGCGAGAAAGCCACGCTGCGGAAGCGCTCGACGTCCGCGCGGTGGCGAAGTGCCGTCGCACCGAACGTGTTCTGCCGCATGCGGTCCGCTTGCAGGCGGCCCAAGTCGACGTCCGCAAAGGCGAGCTGCGGCTCGTTGAGGAAACGCCGCGATTCGGCGAGCAGGGTGCCGTTCTCGTAGATGACCGCATGCCCGTCCCACGCCAGATCGGTCGTCGATTCGCCCTGGCCGGCGGCGCTGTACAGGTAGGCCGCCAGGCAGCGCGCCGACTGGTTGCCGACCAGCTGGTGCCGGTAGCCTTCCTTCCCGACCACGATGTTGGACGCGGACAGGTTGGCGATCACCGTCGCGCCGGCAAGCGAAGCGTACGAGGAGGGCGGCGCGGGCACCCAGAGGTCTTCGCAGATCTCGACGTGAAGGACGAAATCGCGCTGCTCGGCGTGGCGGAATATGAGGCCGGTGCCGAACGGCACCCGCTGCCCCGCTAGGTCGATCTCGCTCTGCGGCGCCGCGTCGCCCGGCGTGAACTGGCGCCCCTCGTAGAACTCGCGATAGTTCGGCAGATACGTCTTCGGTACGACGCCGACCAGGCGTCCCTGGCAAACGAGCGCAGCGCAGTTGTAAAGGCGACCCTCGCGCGCGACCGGCAGGCCGACCAGCGCCGCCAGCCGAAGGTTGCGCGTGCGTTGCAGCAGCGTGGCGAGGGCGGCCTCGGCGTCATCGATGAGCGCCTGCTGATGAAACAGGTCGTCGCAGGTGTAGGCGGAGAGTCCGAGCTCCGGAAACACCGTTAGCAGGACCTTGTCGCGCGCCGAGCGCTCCATGAGCTCGATCGTCGCATCCACGTTGGTCTGCGGATCGCCGATGCGCACCACCGGCGTGGCCACGGCGAGGCGCACGAGGCCGTGCGAATACGGATTGAAAAAGTCCTTCATCGTCGGATTTTACGCTACTGATATATGGTGCTATAAACCATATATGCATCTCAAGGAGACCGTCATGGCGGGCGATGCAGTCGTGCGCGTAGAGCTGCGAGGGGACGGTTACCGGCTGAGCTACGGCGAGCGGGTCGTGTATGAGAACGGTACACGCCGTATTCGCGGCCGCGCGCTGCCGTACGCCTTCCGCTCGGTAGAGCAGTTGCGTTACGACTTCGAGCGCGACGTGGAGGCTGCGGGAGGCTCGCTTGCGTAAAGGGGAAACGCGGGTCCTCGAGCTGCGCATCGGCGACGCCCGTGACGCGCTTGACCGGTTCGAAGCGGCATGGAACCGGCGTACCGAGGGGCGCAGCCCCTTGCACGTACTGTCGCTCGCGGATTTGCCGCTGCTGCTGCGCACGCTGACCCCGGCGCGCTGGCAGCTCCTAGATCGGCTGCGCGAAGCCGGCCCGCTATCGGTCTATGAGCTGGCGAAGCGCTTGCAGCGCGACTACAAGAACGTGCACACCGATGTGTCGCGGCTCGCGGAGATTGGCCTCATTGAAAAGGGCGCGGACGGCGGCGTGTCGGTCCCTTGGGACGTGGTGCGCGCCGAGTTCTGAGCTAGAGCCAGCCCGCCTTGCGGAAGCGGGCAAAGAGCCAGGTATCGAGGCCGACCATCATGCTGATCGCCAGTGGGTACCCCAGCGTCCAGTCGAGCTCGGGCATGTGCTTGAAGTTCATGCCGTAGATGCCGGCGATCATCGTCGGCACCGCCACCAAGGCGGCGTAGGCGGCCAACCGCTTGGTAACCTCGCTTTCGCCGATCGTGATCATGGCGAGGTTCACCTGGATGGCGGTCGTCACGGTGTCGCGGGCGGCATCGATGGTGAGGTTCAGGCGGATCACATGGTCATGGATGTCGCGGAAGTACTCCCCCAGGCCCGCGCACACTTGCGGGACCCGCCCGCCGAACAGCTTGCCGGAGAGCTCCGCGAGCGGCGCCGTGGCGTGCTTGAGCGTGGTGAGCTTCTGCTTCACGTAGTAGAGCGCTTCGATGCTGCGGCGCGGGTCGGTTCCAGTGGTGAAGAGCTGCTCTTCCAGGCGCTCGAGCTCGGTCTCCACGGCGTCGAGCACCGGGAAATAGCGGTCGACGACGGCGTCCATCAATGCGTAAAGGACGTAGCCGGACCCATGACGCAGCAGCTCGGGTTCGCGCTCGGCGCGGGAGCGCACGCCGAGGAAACCCTGTTCGCTCCTCTGGCGGACGGAAAGGACGTAGTTGCGCCCGACGAAGATGTCGACCTCGCCGGCCTTGAGCTCTTCGCCGACCACCTCCACCGTCTGGAGCACGACGAACAGCATGTCGCCGTATTCCTCGATCTTGGGGCGCTGATGGCCATGGCGCGCGTCCTCCACGGCGAGCGGGTGCAGGTCGAATTCGTCCTGCATCTCCGACAGCTCTTCCTCGGTCGCGTCGCGCAACGCGACCCATACGAAGCAGCCGGGGCGCGCGAGGTAATCGCTGATCTCGCGCTTGTCGATCTCGGCGAGCTTGCGGCCTTCCTGGTAGGCGACGCAGTTGATCAGCATGGGGCGGCATAATACGGACTTTTCACTGCCGCCTCCCCCATGCCAACCGTCAGCCGCAGGGCCGAGAGCCTTGGAACCGAGAATGCATTCGTCGTCCTTGCAGAAGTGAATGCGCTTGCGCGCCAGGGCAAGGACATCATCAGCTTCTGCATCGGCCAGCCCGACTTCCCGGCGCCGGAAAACGTGCAGGAGGCCGCGATTCGCGCGATCCGCGGCGGAAAGCATGGCTACACGCCTTCGGCGGGCATCGACGAGCTGCGCGAAGCCGCCGCGCGGTATCTCGCCGGGATGCGCGGCGGCGTGCCCATCCGGCCCCAGGACGTGGTCGTCGGCGCGGGCGCGAAGCCCTTCATCGCCTACGCCATCCTTTCCACCACCGATTACGGCACCGGCGACGAGGTGATTTACCCAAACCCGGGCTTTCCGATCTACGAGTCGCAGATCATCGCCAATGGGGCGAAGCCGGTACCGGTTCACCTGCACGAAAAGCGCGGCTTTTCCTTCGACCCGGCCGAGCTCGAGCGCCTGATTACGAGCCGCACGAAGCTGCTGATCCTCAACTATCCGCACAATCCGACCGGCGGCTGCCTCACCAAGCAGGAGCTGGAGCAGATCGCCGCCGTGTTGAAGAAGCATCCGCAGGTGTGGGTCTATGCCGATGAGATTTATTCGCGCCTCGTCTATGGAGGAAATGAGACGGGCGACTTTTTCTCCATCGCGCAGGTCCCGGGCATGTATGAGCGCACCATCATCTCGGACGGTGCGTCCAAGACCTGGGCGATGACCGGGTGGCGAATCGGCTTTACCGCCAACCCGACCCTCGCGCCGGTGTTTACGCGCTGGATCACCAATACGGAGTCGTGCGCATCGCAGATCAGCCAGTGGGCCGCCGTGGAGGCGATCAACGGCCCGCAGGATGCCGCGAAGATGATGCGCGATAGCTTCTTGCAGCGCAGGGACCTGATCGTCGGGCTGCTGAACGAGGTGCCGGGCGTGAAGTGCCAGGTGCCCGGCGGGGCGTTCTACGTGTGGCCGAACGTCACCGAGGCGTGCCGCATGATCGGCGCGGCGGACTCCGAGGAGTTTCGCAAGCGCCTGCTCGGCGAAGCGGGCGTCGCCGTCCTTGCCGATATCCACTTTGGCAGCCGGGTGCCCGGCGAAGGGCAGCATGTTCGCTTCTCGTACGCCGCGTCGCGCCAGGCGATCGAGGCGGGCGTGCAGCGCATGGCCGACTTCATCCAGAAAAACACACGTAAAGCAGCATGACCTGGCGGCCGAGCGTCACCGTCGCCGCGGTGATGGAGCGCGGCGGGCGCTTCCTTTTCGTCGAGGAGCGCAGCAGTGGCCGGCTGGTGCTCAACCAGCCGGCGGGCCATCTGGAGCCGGGCGAGTCGCTCATCCAGGCCTGTCGCCGGGAGGTGCTCGAGGAGACGGCCCATCACTTCGAGCCGCGCGCGCTCATCGGAGTCTATCGCTGGCACTACGCGCCGAAGGACGTCACGTTCCTGCGATTGTGCTTTTCCGGCGATGTCGGCGACGCGGATCCTGCGCGCAAGCTCGACAAGGAGATCGTGCGCCTGCACTGGCTCACGCCGGCGGAGCTCGAAGCGCGCAAGGCGGACCATCGCTCGCCCCTGGTCCAGCAGTGCGTCGCCGACTTTCTTGCCGGGCGGCGCTTCCCGCTGGAGATGTTCTCCCAGGAGTTCGCGTGAAGGTCGTGGTCGGCATGTCCGGCGGGGTGGACTCGTCGGTCGCGGCGCTCTTGCTCAAGCGGCAGGGCTACGACGTGGTCGGCCTGTTCATGAAGAACTGGGAAGACGACGACACTGACGAATACTGCTCCACGCGGCAGGACCTCGTCGATGCGGCTGCCGCCGCCGACGTGATCGGCGTGGAGCTCGAGGCGGTCAACTTCGCCGCCGAATACAAGGACCGGGTGTTCGCCGACTTCCTGCGTGAGTACTCGGCGGGACGGACCCCCAATCCGGATGTGCTGTGCAATGCCGAGATCAAGTTCCGCGCTTTCCTCGATCACGCCATGCGCCTGGGCGCGACGAAGATCGCCACCGGTCACTATGCGCGCGTAACAAGCCGCGATGGCCGGTTTGAGCTGCTGCGCGGCCGGGATGCCGGCAAGGACCAGAGCTACTTCCTGCATCGCCTGACGCAGGAGCAGCTGTCGCGCGCGATGTTTCCCGTGGGCGAGTTGCCGAAGAGCGAGGTGCGCCGCATCGCGCTCGAGGCCGGGCTGCCCAATCACGCGAAGAAGGATTCGACCGGCATCTGCTTCATCGGCGAGCGGCCATTCCGCGATTTCCTCAACCGCTATCTGCCGAAGGAGCCGGGACCGATAGTCGACGGCAACGGCCGCACCGTCGGCGAGCACATCGGCCTGGCGTTCTACACGATCGGCCAGCGCAAGGGAATCGGCATCGGGGGAGCCGGCGAGCCGTGGTACGTGGCCGGCAAGGACATGGCGGCCAACCAGCTGGTCGTCGTGCAGGGCCATGACCATCCGCTGCTGCTCAAGCGCTCGCTCGCCGCCGCGGACGCGAGCTGGGTGGCAGGCTCGCCTCCGGCTGCGGGCTCCATCCACAGCGCGAAGACGCGCTACCGGCAGGCCGACGCGCCGTGTGCGCTGCGCGAGGTGCGGGAAAGCGGGATGCGGGTGGATTTCCCGACACCGCAGTGGGCGGTGACGCCGGGGCAGTCGGTGGTGGTGTACGACGCCGAGGTCTGCCTCGGCGGGGGCGTGATTACTTAGGGACTTGCGGCACCGTGTCCGCGAATGCCGCGCGCTCCATCAGCTTGCGGTAATGGCGCTCGAGCGCCGGATACTCCGCGCTCCAGTCCACCTCTCCGGGCTTGCGGAAATCGAGCCATCCCACGCAGCAGCCCACCGCGATATCGGCGAGCGAGTAGCGATCGCCGTGGCACCACGTGCGGCTCTCCAGGTCCTTGGCCATGGCGCCGACCGCACGCTGCATGCGTGCGACCTGCTTGTCGACCCAGGGCTTGCTACGCTCCTTCTTGTCGCGCAGCGACTCGTAGCGCACGAGCAATCCCGCATCGAGCACGCCATCGGCTAGCGCTTCCCAGCGGCGCACGGCCACGCGCTCTCGCGTTTCGTCCGGGATCAAGCGGTTGATGGGCGAGCGCGCGTCGAGGAATTCCACGATGACCCGCGAATCGAAGAGCGGCGTGCCGTCGTCGAGCAGCAGGGTCGGCACCTTGCCGAGCGGGTTGTGGGCATTCACGGGGTTGTCGACCGGCTGGACGTCGACGAGCTCGAGGTCGCACTCTATTTTCTTCTCGGCGAGGACCACGCGCACTTTGCGTGTGTAGGGGCTGGCGAGCGAGGCAAGGAGCTTCATGGAGGCGCGCGATTATACAGACCGCAAGCAGGCGTTAACGCGCCGCCGCAGCGCGGGGACGACCTCGCGCGCGAACCAGGGATTGGCTTTTAGCCACCCCTTGTTGCGCCAGCTCGGATGTGGCAGCGGGACAAACTCGGGCAGGTACTCCCGAAACGCCCGCACGGTTTCGCTCAGCGATCCTTTGCGGCGCGCACCGAGGTAGTACTTCTGCGCGTAGCTGCCGACGAGGAGGGTGAGGCTCACGCGCGGCAGCGCCTCGCGAAACCGTGGATGCCAGAGCGGTGCGCAGGCCGGCATCGGTGGCAGGTCCGCCCCTTCAACGGTGCCCGGATAGCACAGGCCGATGGGCACGATGGCGATGTGCGAGGTGTCGTAGAACGTTTCGCGATCCATCTCGAGCCATGCGCGCAGCACGTCGCCCGAAGGGTCGTTCCAAGGAACCCCGGTTTCGTGCACACGCCGCCCCGGGGCCTGGCCGACGATGAGGAGGCGCGCGCGAGGGCCGACGCGAAAGACCGGGCGCGGCTCGAGTGACCGGCTGCACACGCGGCACGACAGGGCCTCGGCAGTGATCCTTCGCAGCGAGGCGGCGCGGGACGAATTCGCCATGCCCGTATAATAAAAGCCCATGCCATCGCCGCTCGCCGCGCTGTCGCCGCTCGACGGCCGGTACGCCAGGACCGTGGATCCGCTCAGGATCTACTTCAGCGAGCAGGCGCTGATCGGTTATCGCATCCGCATCGAGCTCGAGTGGCTGCAGGCGCTCGCACAGGAGCGCGCGCTGCGCGAGCTGAAGCCTTTCAGCCCGGGCACGGTTGCGACCTTCCGCCGCCTGGCAAAGGATTTCTCCGAGCGCGACGCGGAGCACATCAAGAACATCGAAGCCGAGACCAACCACGACGTCAAGGCGATCGAGTACTGGCTGCGCACGAAGCTCGGGTCCAACCGCGAGGCGCAGACCGCGCTCGAATTCATCCACTTTGCCTGCACGTCGGAGGACATCAACAACCTGTCCTACGCGCTCATGCTGCGCGAGTCGCGCGACAACGTGATGCTCCCGCGGCTCGATGCGCTGATCGAGGCGCTGCGCGGCCTCGCGCGACGCCATGCGGCGCTGCCGATGCTTGCGCGCACCCATGGCCAGCCGGCGACGCCGACGACCCTCGGCAAGGAGATGGCCAACTTCGCGCACCGGCTCGCGCGAGCGAGGCAGCGCATCGCCGAGGTCGCCGTGCTCGGCAAGATCAACGGCGCGGTCGGCAACTACAACGCCCACCTCGCCGCGTATCCGGACTTCGACTGGGAGCGCTTTTCGCGCCGCTTCGTCGAGCGGCTCGCCCTCGAGTTCAATCCCTACACGACGCAGATCGAGCCGCACGACTGGCTGGCCGAGCTGCTCGACGCCTATGCGCGCGCGAACAGCGTGCTCCTCGACCTCGATCGCGACGTCTGGGGCTATATCTCGCTTGGCTATTTCACGCAGAAGGTCAAGGCGGGAGAGGTCGGCTCGTCCACCATGCCGCACAAGGTGAACCCGATCGACTTCGAGAACTCCGAGGGCAATATCGGCGTGGCAAATGCCCTCCTGCGGCATCTCGCGGACAAGCTGCCCGTCTCCCGCTGGCAGCGCGACCTTTCCGACTCCACCGCTCAGCGCAATATCGGCACGGCGCTGGGGCACACGCTTCTCGCCTACGCGTCGGCGCAGCGCGGCCTGGGCAAGCTGCAGGCCGATAGCAAACGCCTCGCCGCGGACCTCGACCAGAACTGGGAAGTGCTCGCCGAGGCAGTCCAGCAGGTCATGAGGCGCCATGGCGTGGCCGATGCCTACGACAAGCTCAAGGCCATCAGCCGCGGCAAGCGCCTCGAGCGCGGCGCACTCGCCCAGTTCATCAAGTCGCTGCCGATTCCAGCCGAGGCGAAAAAGCGCCTGCTCGCGCTCACCCCGGCTCGCTACACCGGGCTCGCCGCCGAGTTGGCGCGGCGCATCTAGCCCGAGCTCGACATGATTTACGCGGTAACCATTTTTCTGTCGTCGTTTCTGCTGTTCCTCGTGCAGCCGCTCATCGCACGCCTGATCCTGCCGTGGTTCGGCGGCGGCGCGGCCGTATGGACGACATGCATGCTCTTCTTTCAGCTGCTCCTGCTCGCCGGCTATGCCTATGCGCACGCGCTCGCGAAGCAGCGACGGCTCGAGCCGATCATCCATACGGCGCTCCTCGCGCTCGCCGTCGCCACCCTTCCGATCATGCCCGGCGAGTCGTGGAAGCCCGAGGGCGGCGCCGAGCCCGTCAGCCGGATCCTCCTCGTCCTCGGCGCCACGGTCGGCCTGCCGTACTTCCTGCTGGCCTCGACTAGCCCGCTCATCCAGGCGTGGTTCGCCCGGGCGCGGCCGGGGCACAACCCGTACCGGCTCTTCGCGCTGTCCAACCTTGCGTCGCTCATTGCGCTGCTCGGCTATCCGTTCCTCGCCGAGCCATTCTTTACCTCCCGCGAGCAAGTGCTCGCCTGGTCGTGGCTCTTCGGCGCATTCGCGCTCCTGTGCGCAGTGCTGGCGTGGCGCACGCCGCGCGCAGTGCCGGTCGAGGAACGCCAGCCGACGGAACCGCTCGCGCGCAGGGACTACGCGTGGTGGCTGGCGCTTTCGGCGACCGGCTCGATGCTGCTCCTTGCGGTCACCAATCACCTCACGCAGAACGTCGCGTCCGTACCGCTCCTGTGGCTCGCGCCGCTCACGCTTTACCTCCTCACCTTTATCATCGCGTTCGACGGCAAGGCCTGGTATCGGCCGCGCTACCTCTGGCCGCTGGTCCTCGTCGCGCTGATCGCGATGACGTGGCTGCTGGTGGACAGCAACTACCACTACCACCTTGCCCTGCAGCTCGGGGTGTTCCTCGCGGGGCTCTTCGTCGCGTGCCTGTATTGCCATGGCGAGCTCTATCGCGCGCGGCCCGCGGCGAGCCACCTGACCGCCTTCTATCTCACGGTGTCGGCAGGCGGCGCGGTGGGGGGCCTGCTGGTCGCGGTCATCGCCCCGCTCGTGTTCAAGGGTTACGACGAGCTGGGGGTCGGCCTCGCGCTGCTCGCGCTGCTCGCCGCCTTGCGCCTGCGGGATGTCGGGCGCGTCGCCTACGGGCTCGCGCTCCTGGTGCTGCTGGGGGTGGCCGGCTGCGCAGCGTACGACAGCTTCCGCCACCACAAGGACGTCCGGGTCGCCAATCGCAGCTTCTACGGGGTCCTGCGCGTGAAGGAGTACGGTACCGGAAAGTTCGGCGATGCGTCGCACCTTCGGCGCCTGGTGCACGGGACGATCATGCACGGCGAGCAGTACATGAGCCCGGAGAGGCGGCGCAAGCCGAGCACGTACTACACCGAGACCTCTGGCATCGGGCTCGCGATCCATTCGAAGCAGGACGGGCCGGTAAAAGTCGGCGTGATTGGCCTGGGCACCGGCACCATCGCGGCCTACGGCAGGCCAGGCGACGTCTACCGCTTCTACGACATCAATCCGCACGTCGTGGAGATCGCCCTTCGCGAATTCACCTACCTGAAGGACAGCCCGGCCCGCGTCGAGCTCGCCCTGGGCGATGCGCGACTGGTGCTCGAGCGTGAGCCGCCCGAGGGCTTCGACGTCCTCGCGGTGGATGCCTTCTCGAGCGACGCGATTCCGGTGCACCTCATCACCCGCGAGGGCCTTGCGGTGTACCTGCGGCACTTGAAGCCCGACGGCATCGTCGCGTTCCATGTCTCCAACCGGTTCCTCGATCTCATCCCCGTGGTCGCGCGCCTCGCCGAGGAAGCCGGCGCGCATGCGGTCCTCATCAATGACGACGAGGACGAGACGGAGGACAACCCGGACAAGGACCTCAAGTCGAAGAGCGACTGGGTGTTGGTGTCGCGCGATCCCAAGGCGCTTGCCGCCCCGGAGATCGCCGAGGCGGCCACCCCCGCCGAGGACCGGCCGGAATGGCGCACCTGGACCGACGACTACTCCAACCTGGTGCAGATCCTCAAGTAATTAGACCGACAGGCTAGACCACGGCGCCTTCATGCTCGTCGCGCGGGCCGCCGCCGCTCTTGCGCCCGGGCTTGACGAACTGCTCGCGCTTCGCGCCCAGCCACATCACCAGCGGGCTCGCGACGAGCACCGAGGAGTAGATGCCGAACAGGATGCCGATGGTGAGCGCAAGCGCAAAGTAATGCAGCGCGGCGCCCCCGAAGATCAGCATCGTCGTGACCATCATCTGGGTGCAGCCGTGCGTGATGATGGTGCGCGAGATGACGCCCGTGATGGCGCTGTCGATGACCTCGGGGGTGCTCGCCTTGCGCATCTTGCGAAAATTCTCCCGCACCCGGTCGAACACCACGACCGACTCGTTCACCGAGTAGCCGAGCACCGCCAGCACGGCGGCGAGCACCGGCAGCGAGAACTCCCACTGGAAGAATGCGAAGAAGCCCAGGATGATCACGACGTCGTGCAGGTTGGCGATGATCGCCGCCAGGCCGAAGCGCCACTCGAAGCGCAGCCACAGGTAAAGCACGATGCCCACCGCGGTAACCAGGAGCGCGAGCGCGCCGTATTCCGCCAGCTCGCGCCCCACCTGCGGGCCGACGAACTCGACGCGCCTCAGCTCCGCGCCGGCGCTCTCCTCCTTCAGGACACCGAGCACTTTTTGCGAGAGGTCGGCGCTCGACTGGTTCTTCTCGAGGTGCATGCGGATCAGCACCTCGCGCGACGAGCCGAAATTCTGCACTTCGGCCTTGTACCCGGCGCGATCGAGTGCGCGCCGGATGGCGTCGACGTTCGCCGGCTCCTTGTAGCCCACCTCGATCACGGTGCCGCCGGTGAACTCGATGGAGAAGTTGAGCCCCTTGTGCACCAGGAAAAACACCGCGGCGATGAACGTGATCAGCGAGATGACGTTGAAGATCAACGCATGGCGCATGAAGGGGATCGTGCGCCGGATCTTGAAGAATTCCATCTAGGCTATTTCCACGAGGTGTCGCCGATCATCAGGCGCTGCACGCGCCGGCGGTGGCCGTAGACGAGGTTGACGATGGCGCGCGACACGGTCACGGCGGAGAACATCGAGGTGAGGATTCCCAGGCAGTGCACCACGGCGAAGCCGCGCACCGGACCCTGGCCGAAGATCAGGAGGGCGAGCCCCGCGATCAGCGTCGTCACGTTCGAGTCGAGGATCGTGCCCCACGCGCGCTCGTAGCCGGCGGCGATCGCCGCCTGCGGGGTCGCGCCGCCGCGCAATTCTTCGCGGATGCGCTCGTTGATGAGCACGTTGGCGTCGATCGCCATGCCGAGGGTGAGGGCGATCGCCGCGATGCCGGGCAGGGTGAGGGTCGCCTGCAGGAGCGACAGCAGCGCGACGAGGAGGAGCAGGTTCACGGCCAGCGCGAGCGACGAGATGACGCCGAACACCACGTAGTAGATCGACATGAACACGACGATGGCGGTGAATCCCCAGAGCGTCGCGTGGAAGCCCTTGCTGATGTTGTCGCGGCCGAGGCTCGGGCCGACGGTTCGTTCTTCGATGATTTCCATCGGCGCGGCGAGCGAGCCGGCGCGGATCAGGAGCCCGAGGTCGCGCGTCTCGTTCGGCGTGAAGGCGCCGGTGATCTGGAAGCGGCTGCCGAATTCGCTCTGGATGGTGGCGACCGAGATCGCCTCGCCCTTGCCCTTTTCGAACAGGATGATCGCCATCAGCTTCTTCAGGTTTTCGCGCGTCGCCTGGCGCATCGCGCGGCCGCCCGCGTCGTCGAGCTCCACGGCGACCGCCGGGCGCTGGTCCTGGTCGAAGGTGGCCTGCGCGCCGATGAACTGGTCCCCGGTGACGAGCACCTGCTTCTTGGCCGGCACCTGGTTCACGCCACCGTCGCGGCGACGCTCCGGGAACACATCGACGCCGAAGGTCGAGCCCGAGCGCTGCGCGTCTTCGTCGACCAGCCGCACTTCCAGCGTAGCCGTGCGCCCGAGGATCTCCTTCGCGCGCGAGGTGTCCTGCACGCCGGGGAGCTGCACGACGATGCGGTCGGCGCCCTGCTGCTGGATCACCGGCTCGGCGACGCCGAGCTCGTTGACGCGCTTGTGCAGCGTCGTGATGTTCTGCTGCAGCGCCGTTTCCAGGACGCGCTTGTTGAACTCCGGCTTGACCGTGCACACGAGCAGGAGGTTCTGCCCGTCGTCGCGCTCGGCGACCGCCAGGTCGGGGATGTTGTTCAGGATGAAGGCGCGCGCCTGCTCGCGCGTGGCCGCCTCCCGAAAGCGGATGCGCACCACCTGGCCTTCGCGCGAGATGCCGCCATGGCGGATGTTCTTCTCCCGCAGCTGCGCGCGCAGGTCGCCCGCGATGTTCTCGACGCGCTTGGTGATCGCCGCGGCGGTGTCCACCTGCAGGAGGAAGTGCACGCCGCCGCGCAGGTCAAGGCCGAGATACATCGGCAACGCGTGGATCGCGGTGAGCCAGTTGGGCGATGCGGAAAGGAGGTTGAGCGCCACGGAATAGGCGCGGTCCGCGGGATCCGGGTTCAGGCCCCGATCGATCAAATCCTTCGCCCGCAGCTGCGTGTCCGTGTCCGCGAAGCGTACGCGCACGCCGATCGGGTCGAGCACCGTGCCCGTATAGGGAACGTTGGCTTTCTGCAGCACTTCCTCGACGCGGCCAAGGAGGGGGAAATCGACCTTGACGGTCGACTTCGCGCTCGACACTTGCACCGCCGGCGACTCGCCGAAGAAGTTCGGCAGCGTGTAGAGCAGCGCGGCGAGGATCGCAACTCCGATCAGCGCGTACTTCCAGGTTGGAAACCGGTTCACGTGGAGAAAGATCCTACTGGAGGGTCTTCAGAGTCCCCTTCGGCAGAGGCACCTGCACGGCGGAGCGCTGCAGCACGATCTCGGTGTTCGGTGCGACTTCCACGGTCACGTACTGGTCGGCAAGCTTCGTGATGCGCCCGACGATGCCGCCGGCCGTCACGACCTCGTCGCCTTTCTGCAGCGCCTCGATCATGGCCTTCTGTTCCTTCGCGCGCTTCATCTGCGGACGGATCATCAGGAAGTACAGCAGCACAAACATCAGGATGATGGGCAGGAAGCCCATCAGCCCGGCGTCGCCGCCGGCGGCGGCCTGTGCATAGGCATTGGAGATGATCACTGCGGATCCTCTTCGGAGTTCTCGGGCGCGAGGTGCCCGGGCGAAAGGGCGGAATTATAGCTTCTCCGCTCGGCAAGCAGCCGCGCGGCCGTCGCGCCGAGCGTGCCGGCTTCGATCGCCGCGCGCAGCGTTTGCATGAGCTCCTGGTAGTAGTGCAGGTTGTGCAGCGTATTCAGCCGCGCGCCGAGGATCTCATTCGCCTTCTGCAGGTGGTGCAGATAGGCGCGAGTGAAGTTGCGGCAGGTGTAGCACGCGCACTGCCCGTCGAGCGCGCCCGTGTCGTCCCGATAGCGCGCGTTGCGCAGCTTGAGATCGCCATGGCGCGTGAAAAGCCAGCCGTTCCTCGCATTGCGCGTCGGCAGAACGCAATCGAAGAGGTCAATGCCTGCCAGCACCGCCTCGATCAGGTCTTCCGGCGTACCCATGCCCATCAGATAGCGCGGCTGCGCGGCTGGCAATCGCGGCACCACGTGCGCCACGATGCGTGCCCGGTCCTCCTTCGGCTCGCCCACGGAGAGGCCGCCGATCGCATAGCCGTCGAAGCCGACCGATTGCAGCTCGTGCAGCGATTCATCGCGTAGGGGCTCGTACATGCCGCCCTGGACGATGCCGAACAGCGCGTTCGCGCTTTCCCATGCCGCTTTCGAGCGCGCCGCCCAGCGCATCGATAGCCGCATGGAGCTCGCCGCCTCGGCCTGGGTCGCCGGGTAGGGCGTGCATTCGTCGAACACCATCGCGATATCCGAATCGAGGACCTGCTGAATATGCATCGATTCTTCCGGCGTGAGGAACAGACGGTCGCCGTTGATCGGGGACGCGAACTGCACGCCTTCCTCCGAGATCTTGCGCAGCGCGCCGAGGCTGAATACCTGGAAGCCACCGGAGTCGGTGAGGATCGGGCGGTCCCAGCCCATGAACCGATGCAGTCCGCCGTGCCGCGCGATGACCTCCAGTCCCGGGCGCAGCCATAAGTGAAACGTGTTGCCAAGCACGATCTGCGCGCCGAGCGTGCGCAGCTCCTGCGGCGACATCGCTTTTACCGTGCCGTACGTTCCCACCGGCATGAACGCGGGCGTGTCGACCCGCCCGTGCGCGAGCTCGAGCACGCCACGGCGTGCCGCCCCGTCCCGGTGCGTGACGGCGAAATTCATCGCTCGACCAGCATGGCGTCTCCATACGAGAAGAAGCGGTAACGCTGCTCGATGGCGTGCTGGTAGGCGCGCAGCACGTTTTCCTTGCCGGCGAACGCGCACACCAGCATGAGAAGGGTCGACTTCGGCAGGTGGAAATTCGTCAGAAGCCGATCCACCACCTGGAACTCGTACCCGGGATAGATGAAGAGGTCGGTCTCGCCCGCCGCCGTGCCGGTGACAGCCGCGCTTTCCAATGCGCGAAGCGATGTCGTGCCGACGGCGAGAACGCGCCGGCCGGCGAGGGCCTGCAGCGTTTCGTCCGGAATGCTGTAACGCTCGCGGTGCATGCGATGGGCTGCTACCTCGTCGACGCGCAGCGGCTGGAAGGTCCCGAACCCGACGTGCAAGGTCAGCTTTGCGACGCGCGCGCCACGGGAGCGGATTCTCCCCAGCAGCGCTTCGTCGAAATGCAGGCCGGCGGTCGGCGCTGCTACGGCACCGGGATGCACAGCATATACAGTCTGGTAGCGCTCCTCGTCCTCGGTCTTAGGCACATGGGCGATGTACGGCGGCAGCGGGACGCTGCCGTGGCGCTCTAGGAGCGAGCCGAGGTCCTCGGAGAACCGCACGCGATAGAGCTCGCCTTCGCGACCCTCTACGACCGCGCTCGCCTCGCCGATGAGCACTTCGGTGCCGGGGCGCGGCGAGTGCCCGGCGCGCATCAGTGCGAGCGCCTCGCGCGGCCCGAGGGCGCGCTCGATGAACAGCTCCACGCGGCCCCCGCTCGGCTTGGTTCCGAAAAGGCGGGCCTTGATGACGCGCGTGTCGTTGAGGACGAGCGTGTCGCGCGCGTCGACCAGGCCGGGCAGCTCGTCGAACGACCGGTCGTTGATGGTACCGCTCGCCTCGAGGTGCAGCAGGCGGCTCGCCGTGCGCTCGGCGGCTGGATGCTGGGCGATGAGCTCCGGGGGCAGCACGTAATCGAACTCGGAGACCCGCATCCGGCGCGAATTATAATTTCGGCCTCAGGCTCCGATGCGGGCCGGAATGGCGGAACCGGTAGACGCAGCGGACTCAAAATCCGCCGATCGCAAGGTCATGAGAGTTCGAGTCTCTCTTCCGGCACCACGCGCTCGGGCCGCGACAAAAAACCCAATACCCGGAACAGCTTGCTGGACAGCCGAGGAAGCGGGGCGTAGGCTTTTTTTGCGCCTTTGGCGCTAGAGGGGGAGCGGTCATGGCGCAGGCGCAGATCAGGGTCCTGCCGTCGGCAAAGAACACCGTGATGGTGGTGGACGACCAGTCGACCGGACGGGCGATCCTCGAGCAGGTGGTGCGCAGCCTCGACGAGCGGGTGCGGGTCGAGGGCTTCGCGCGACCGGTGGATGCCGTGGTCTGGGCGACGCGCAACGTCTCCGACCTGGTGCTCGTCGATTACATGATGCCGGACATGGACGGCATCGAGTTCGTCAAGCGCCTGCGGGCGCTGCCCGGCTACGAGCACGTGCCGATCGTGATGGTCACGGTGCACGACGACCGCAAGGTGCGCTATGCGGCGCTCGACGCCGGCATCACCGATTTCCTCACCAAGCCGGTCGATGCCCGCGAGTGCCTCGCGCGCTGCCGAAATCTCCTCACGCTGCGGCGCCAGCACCTCGTGCTGGAAGACCGGCGGCGCCTCCTCGAGCACATGGTGGAGGATGCGACGCGCGAGGTGCGCGAGCGCGAAAAGGAAACACTGCTGCGCCTCGCGCGCGCCGGGGAGTTCCGCGACGAGGAGACCGGCAACCACCTGATCCGCATGGCGCGCTATTCGCGCCTGATCGCCACCGCCCTTTCGCTCGACCCGGACGAGGCGCAAACCATCGAGCTCGCGGCTCCGCTGCACGACATCGGCAAGATCGGCATTCCGGACCAGATCCTCCTCAAGCCGGCCAAGCTGGATACCGGCGAATGGGACATCATGCGCCGCCATCCCGTGATCGGGCACGAAATCCTCAAGGGAAGCGCGTCGAAATACGTGCGCATGGGCGCCCTGATCGCGCTCGGCCATCACGAGAAATACGACGGCTCGGGCTATCCGAATGGCCTGGTCGGCGATCACATCCCGCTTTGCGCGCGCATCGTCGCTGTGGCGGACGTCTACGACGCGCTGACCTCGGTGCGGCCGTACAAAAAGGCATGGACGAGCGAGCAGGCGTTCGAGTACGTGGCGACGCAAGGCGGGCGGCATTTCGACCCGCGCATGGTCGAGGCCTTCGGCGGCATGAAGAAGCAAATCCTGCAGATCCAGCAGGAATGGCGCGACCCGCAGCAACCGTGACCGCTTCGCGCACCGTCCTCGATCGGCTCCGGGAGCGCCTCGCGGCGCGACCCGACAGCGAGCACGAGCAGGCGATCGTGCGCCTCATCGTCGGCACGGTGCTGTTTCTCTACCTCGTCCCTCAGGCCTATATTTCCAGCGCCGGCACCTTCGACCTAGGCCACAGCTACTGGGCGGTGATGCTGATCTTCATGCTGTGCTCGGCGGCGATCCTGCTCGATTGCCTGCGCACGACGCGTGTCTCCGTCACCCGCCGCATTGTCGCGGCTACGCTCGACACGACGACCGTCACGTTTTTCATGGCGCAGACCGGAAGCTATGGGCTGCCGCTGTTCCTGGTCTACATCTGGGTGTCGCTCGGCCAGGGCTTCCGCTATGGCCCCGGGTACCTCCTCATCTCGCTCGGCCTGAGCGTCGCCGGCTTTACGGCGGTGCTCGCCATCAGCGATTTCTGGCGCCAATACCTCGGCGCCGGGATCGGGCTGATGATCGCGATGATCGTCTTGTCGATGTACGTGCGCTCGCTCGTGACGAAGTTGTTCGACGCCCTCGCGCGCGCCGAGGCGGCCAACCAGGCGAAACGCCGCTTCATCTCCGTGGTCAGCCACGAGATGCGCACCCCGCTCAACGCCATCATCGGCATGGCCGACCTCCTGCGCGACACGTCGCTCAATCGCGAGCAGGCCGACATGCTGCAGACCCTGCGCAGCTCCTCGCGGGTGATGCTCGGCCTGATCGAGGACGTGCTCGACTTCTCCAAGATCGAAGCCGGCAAGGTGGTGCTCGAAAAGGCCGACTTCGACCTGCACGCGCTCGTCAACAGCACCTGCCGCATCGTCTCCTCCCAGGCCACTGCCAAGGGTATCGACTTCGTGGTCTCCATCATGCCGGAGGTGCCACCCGCCGTACGGGGCGATCCGCACCATCTGCGCCAGATCCTGATCAATCTCGCCGGCAATGCCGTGAAGTTCACCGAGGCGGGGAGCGTGACCGTGCACGTCTCGGTGCAGGCCGAGACCGAGACGCACGTGCGCCTGAAGCTCTCCATTCGCGACACCGGCATCGGCATCACGCAGGAGGCACAAGCCAAGATCTTCGATAGCTTCGCCCAAGCCGATGAGTCGACGACACGTCGCTTCGGTGGCACGGGCCTCGGTACCACGATCGCGAAGCAGCTCGTCGGCCTGATGGGCGGGCGCATCGGCGTGGAAAGCGCGCTCGGGCTGGGGAGCACCTTCTGGGTCGAGGTGGAGCTCGGGAAGCAGCCGGAACGCGCGGCCGCCGGTGCGGGAGAAATTGCCGGCACGCGAATCCTGCTGGTCGGCTTTCCGGATGTGCATCGCGCGGCGCTCGAGGAGGCGCTTACCGGTTGGGGGGCTACCGCGGTCGTCGTCGCCAACGTGGAAGAAGCCGTGGCGCGGCTC
>DATLDY010000125.1:0-6179 GCA_035525655.1 Burkholderiales bacterium | reverse complement strand
GATGGCGGTCAATCTGCCGCCACCTGACCCCGCTGCCCTATATCCCGTCCCCGGAGTAGAGCTCGGCGTTGCCATGGCGGGCGTGCGCAAGGCGAACCGCAAAGACCTGCTGGTCATGCGCCTCGCCTCGGGCTCCACAGTCGCCGGTGTGTTCACCCGCAACCGGTTTTGCGCCGCGCCGGTGCTGCTCGCGAAGAAGCACTTGGGCAATGACGTGCAAGCGCTGGTCGTCAATACCGGTAACGCCAACGCCGGAACGGGGAAGACCGGCCTCGAGCGCGCGATGCAAGTCTGCGAAGCGCTCGCCAGCCATCTCGGGTGTGCCGCGGAGCAGATCCTGCCGTTTTCGACCGGTGTGATCATGGAGCAGCTTCCCGCCGAGCGCATCGTCGCGGCATTGCCGCGGGCGCTGCTGCACCAGGACGACTGGCTCTCGGCCGCCGAGGCCATCATGACGACCGATACGGTGCCCAAGGCCTATTCGCGCAAGGTGCGCCTCTCCGGCGGCCCGGCGGTCGTCACCGGCATAGCCAAGGGCGCGGGCATGATTCGCCCGGACATGGCGACCATGCTCGGCTTCATCGCCACGGACGCACGCGTGGGCCAGCGCACTTTGCAGGCGTTGCTGGCACGCGTCGTCGCGCGCTCCTTCAATTGCGTTACGGTCGACGGCGACACGTCGACCAACGATTCGCTGATCCTCGCGGCCACGGGCCAGGGCCCCGCCGCGAATGCGCGGCGCGACCTTCTCAAGCTCGAGGTCGCCATCGGCGAGGTGGCGCGCCAGCTCGCCCAGGCGATCGTGCGAGACGGCGAAGGCGCGACGAAATTCGTGACCGTCGAGGTGGCGCGCGGCCGTACCGAGGAGGAAAGCCGCCGCGTCGCCTACTCGATCGCCCATTCGCCGCTCGTCAAGACCGCCTTTTTTGCGTCCGACCCGAATCTCGGCCGCATCCTGGCGGCGATCGGCAATTCCGGCGTGCGCGGACTCGACACCGGCAAAGTGGACCTCTACATCGACCAAGTGCGCGTCGCGCACGAGGGCGGGCGCGACCCGTCCTATCGCGAAGAGCAGGGCATCGCGGCGATGAAGAAGCCCGAATTCAAGGTGCGCGCCGTGCTCAATCGCGGCCGGGAGAGCGCCACCGTATGGACGTGCGACCTTTCGTTCGATTACGTCAAAATAAACGCCGAATATAGAACGTGATGCGCCTACCTTGAGCAAAGAACTGGAAAAGATACTCGCCCGCCTGGGCGAGCTGCTGCCGCCGCCGCCGCCGGTCACCGACTGGACGGCGAGCATCGCATTTCGCTGGCGCTCGAGTAATCGCCGGGCCTCGGGACGCGATGCGCCCGGGTGGCTGCAGCCGGTGCGCCAGGTGCATCGCATTCGCCTCGCGGACCTGCGCGGCATCGACGCGCAGATCGACCGCGTCGAGCAGAACACCCGGCAATTCCTGCAAGGTATGCCGGCGAACAATGTCCTCCTCACCGGCGCTCGCGGCACGGGCAAGTCCTCCATCGTGAAGGGGCTGCTGAACAAGTACAGCAAGCAGGGCCTGCGTCTGGTCGAGGTTGAGAAGAACGACCTCGTCGACCTGCCGCAGATCGTCGATCAGGTCGCGGGGCGCAAGGAGCGCTTTCTGGTCTTCTGCGACGACCTGAGTTTTCACGGCGCCGAGGACGGCTACATCGCCCTCAAGGTGGCGCTCGACGGGTCGATCTCCACCACCTCCGAGAACATGCTGATCTACGCCACGTCGAACCGGCGCCACCTGATGCCCGAGTACATGGCGGAGAACCTCGAGACCCAGTACATCGGCGACGAGATCCATCCCGGCGAGACAGTGGAGGAAAAGATCTCGCTCTCCGAGCGCTTCGGACTGTGGGTGACGTTCTATCCCTTCGACCAGGACGAATACCTGGCCATCGTCGCGCATTGGCTCAAGACGCTCGGCGTCAAGGAAAGCGGCGAGGCGCGCGAGGAGGCGCTGCAGTGGTCGCTGCAGCGCGGTTCGCGCAGCGGCCGCGTCGCGTATCAGTTCGCCCGCGACTGGGCGGGTCGCCACGCCAAAAAGTGATTGAAGTTGCCGCGGCGGTGATCCAGCGGTCCGATGGCCGCTTCCTGCTCGCCCAGCGTCCGGTCGGCAAGGTCTACGCCGGCTACTGGGAATTCCCCGGCGGCAAGGTTGAGCCCGGCGAGCTAGCCGAGCGCGCGCTCGCGCGCGAGCTGCACGAGGAGATCGGCATCGACGTGGAATGCGCATACCCGTGGATCCGGCGCGAGTACGTCTATCCGCACGGCCATGTCGGGCTCGACTTCTTCCGCGTTACGCGATGGCGCGGCGAGCCCCACCCGCGCGAAGACCAGGCGATCGCGTGGCAAGCGCCCGACGCGCCGATGGCGTCGCCCATGCTCCCGGCCAATGCGCCGGTGCTGGCTTCGCTACGGCTGCCGTATGAATACGCGGTCACCGACGCTGCACGCTACGGCACGGCGGAAATGCTGGCGAGGCTGGAGCGGCGCCTGGAGCAGGGGCTGCGGCTCGTGCAGGTGCGGGAGCCGCAGCTCGCCCCTGCGGCGCGCGAGGCATTCACGGCGCAGGTCATTGGCCTTGCCCACCGCTTCGGCTGCAAGGTGATGGTGAAGGCGCCTGCCGCGGGCGCCGACGGGCGGCATTTCACCGCGGCCGAGCTGGTGGGCCTCGAAGCGCGTCCCGAAGGCCTGCTCGCCGCAGCCTCGTGCCACACGCGCGCGGAGCTGGAGCGCGCGATGCAGCTGGGTTTCGACTTCGCGGTGGTCGGCCCGGTGCTCGAAAAAGGCACGGCGGCTCCGCTCGGGTGGAACGGTTTCAGTGCGATTACGCGCGCAACGAGCATTCCCGTATACGCGATCGGTGGGATCCAGGCCGCGCACATGGAGAGCGCGTGGCGCGCCGGCGCCCACGGCGTGGCGATGATCCGGGGAAGCTGGGGCTAGTTCTCGTCCGGCAGGTCGCCGGGCTTGTCGTTCTCGATCGGCACGCGATAACTTTCGCTCGCCCATTGCCCGAGGTCGATGAGCTTGCAGCGCTCGCTGCAGAACGGCCGCCACTTGTTTTCCGGTGAAAAAGGCGCGGGCACGCCGCAACGCGGGCAGGGCACCTGCTTCACAGGTTACAGAACGTGAGCTCGAAGGGCACGTCCCAGTCGGCCGTGCGCGTGCGGTTGTCCTCGGCGTTCTGCGACAGGAAGCGGATGTTGAGGACGTACTTGTTGGCGCTGATCTCGGGCACGCACTGCGCAGTGGTTTCCAGCCGCAGGCGCAGCATCTGCGCTGTCTTGCCGCCGAGCATCTGCTGGAACATGCCCTGCGGCGCGTTCACGGCCTGGGGGCGGCCCGATTCGCGCAGGATGCGAAGGATGATCGCCGAGCCGTCGCGCAGCGGGTAGAGCGGGCCGGTCCAGGCGGCAAGCTGGCCGGTGCGATCCTCGGCCGGCCGGTGCAGCCAGTAATGGTAGGAGGGCAGGTCGAACTCGCACGCGCCGCCCGGGATGCCGGTGCGCTGCTTGATCGACATCAGCCAGTCGTTCTCGCGCAGGTACTGGCCGATCTTGCCGGTCATGGAGAAAAGCGCCCCGGCCGCCTGCTCGATGTCGCGCACTACGCTCGACAGCGCGTCCTGCGCGATCTCGGGGTTGCCGCGGAAAGAGAGCAGCACCTGCTTCTGGCGCTCGAGCTCCTGCAGGAGGTCTGACTTGAGATCCGCGCGGCTGGAGACCTCCATGATCTCGAACAGCGTGAGCAGCGCCATGTGGTGGTCCTGCGGATCGCTGCGGGCGATGAAGTGCCGCGAGCGCTCGAAAAGATCCTCCAGCCGCAGCAGCGTGCGGATGCGCTCGTTCAGCGGATATTCATACGTGATCACGGCGCGCCGAGGCAGATCGGACTTGGGCCCGAAAAAGTTGGGCGGATTCTGAGCGATTTGCGAGGCAAGCACAACTCAGGCGGTGGCGGGCGCGGACAGGGCGACATAGCGTGCGTGCAGCGCGCAGACCTGCTGGCGTAGCGCTTCGAGCGTGCTGCCATTGTCGATGACATCGTCGGCCGCTGCCAGCCGCTCGGCGCGCGACGCCTGGCTGGCGATGATGGCGCGCACTTCGGCCTCCGACAGGCCGCTCCTCTGCCGCACGCGCGCGATCTGCATTGCCTCGGGGCAATCCACCACCAGGATGCGATCGGCGCGGCGGCGTGCCTCCTTCGATTCGACCAGCAGCGGCACCATGTGGACGACGTAGGCGCCGCCGGCAGCCGCGATGCGTCGCTCGGACTCGGCGCGAATCATCGGATGCAGCAGCGCTTCGAGCGACTGCCTGGCCACCGGATCGGCGAACACCCGATCGCGCATCGCCTTGCGGTCCATCGCGCCGCTCGGGGAGATGAACGCCTGGCCAAAAAGCGCCTTGATGTGCTCCATCGCCGCGCCGCCGGGCTCGGTTAGCGCGTGGGCGATGGCATCCGTGTCGACCACTGTTGCGCCCAAGCCGGCAAACTCCTCGGCCGCGGCGCTCTTGCCGCTGCCGATGCCGCCGGTCAAGCCGACGATGAACTTACGGTTCACAGCCGCTCGGTATACCACCGCAGGATCGGCTCGCCCCAAAATAGCGCAATCACGGCGGCGATCGCGATATAGGGGCCGAAGTGGAAGCGGAAGCCCGCGTCCCAGCGGCCGCGCGCGGCGAACATCTGCAGCGCGCCGAAGGCGAGGCCGACGACGGACGACATGAGGATCACGATCGGCAGCAGCTTCCACCCCAGGAAGGCGCCGACCGCGGCGTTCATCTTGAAGTCGCCGTACCCCATGCCCTCCTTGCCCGTGAGGAGCTTGTAACCCCAGTACACGAGCCAGAGCGAGAGATAGCCGGCAATTGCGCCGATGACGGCGTCGCGCAGCGGGACGAACGCGCCGAACAGGTTGACGAGCAGCCCGGCCCACAGGAGCGGCAGCGTCAGGTCGTCCGGCAGGAGGCCGGTCTCCTGGTCGATGAACGCCAGCGCGATGGTGACCCAGATGAATAAAGCCGCGCCGATGGCGGCTGCCGTGGCGCCGAAACGCCACGCGGAATACGCCGCCCCGATTCCCGCCAGCACTTCGACCAGGGGATAGCGCGCGCTGATGCGTGCGGCGCACTTCCTGCACTTGCCACGCAACACGGCCCAGCTAAGGAGCGGAATGTTCTCGATCGCGGTGATGCCGTGCCCGCAGGAGGGGCAATGCGAGCGCGGCAGGACGAGATTGAGCGGCGGCTCGGTCGGAACCGGCTGTCCTGCTAGCGCGGCGCATTCGGCGCGCCACTCGCGCTCCATCATCTTCGGCAGGCGGTGGATGACGACGTTCAGGAACGAGCCGATGCACAGCCCGAACAGCAGCGCCAGCCACGGCAGAACGGCTGGCTGAGCGAGCCAGCCCAGCATCTGGTTAGACGGCCTGGCCTATCTTGAAGATCGGCAGGTACATGGCGATCACCATGCCGCCGATCAACGTGCCGAGGACCACCATGATCATCGGCTCCATGAGCGAGGACAGCGCCTCGACCGCGTCGTCGACCTCGCCTTCGTAGAAGTCGGCGATCTTGCTGAGCATGGAGTCGAGTGCGCCGGTTTCCTCGCCGATCGACACCATCTGGATGACCATCGCTGGAAAGACGTTCACGTTCTGCATCGCGACGGTAAGCTGCGTGCCCGTCATGACCTCGCCCTGGATCATCTTGGTCGCGTTCTGGTAGACGAAGTTGCCCGAGGCGCCGCCCACGGAGTCGAGCGCCTCGACCAGCGGCACGCCGGCGGCAAACATCGTCGAGCAGGTGCGGGTCCAGCGCGCGATCGTGGATTTGCGCACCAGGTCGCCGAACACAGGCAGCTTGAGCATGAAGCGGTCCATGGCGATCTGCACCGGCAGCGAGCGCTTCCACGCCTCGAGAAAGCCGTAGATGCTGCCGCCGATGACGGCGAAGATCAGATACCAGAACTGGACGAAGAAGTCGGAGACCGCCATCACGAAGAGCGTGGGCGCCGGCAGGTCGGCGCCGAAGCTCGTGAACACCTGCTTGAACGCGGGGATGACGAAAATCATGATCACCGCGGTGATGATGAACGCAACCGCGATGATGGCGACGGGGTAGAAGAGGGCCGACTTGAT
>DATLDY010000100.1:0-13546 GCA_035525655.1 Burkholderiales bacterium | reverse complement strand
GCATCGAGGCCGAGCAGCTTTCCGACCGCCGCGGCGCCGCCGAAAGGGCCGATCACGCCGGGGGAGTGCCAACCTTTTGCGCGAAACGCCGGGTACTTGGTGCCCAAGCCGACCCGCACGGTGGCCTCGAGCCCAGCGGCGATGGCAACGAGGAGGTCGCGCCCGCTTGCGCCATTGCGCTCGGCGATGGCCAGCGCGGGCGGCACCACCTGCGGCGTCGTGTGGCAAAGCGTCGGGCGATGCACATCGCAGACGGTGACTGCCGTGATGAGGTAGCCATTCAACAGCGTGGCGCCGGCGAGCGAGATCTGCTCGCCGCCAATCACGCTCGCCTCGCGCGAGGCGCCGAGGGCGGTGGCGAGTGAACGGATCTGCTTGCTCTCGTCGCCTTGCCGGCCGGCGATGGCGCTGGCGAGCGTATCGAGCAGGATGTCCTTGACCCGCTCGCGCGTCGCGCCGGGGATATCTTCGTACGTCAGGCTCGCGACGAATTGCGCGAGCTCGGTGGTGGGTGTGGACATCATTCGAGCTTAGCGCCGGAGTCCTTGACCGCCTTCGCCCATTTCACCAGCTCGGACTTGATCAGCGCGCTGAACTCTTCGGGAGTGGAGATCGCCGGCTCGGCGGCGAGGCCGATGAGCCGGTCACGCATATCGGGCTGGCGATAGATCTTCGCCACCGCGTCGTGGATCTTCTGCACGATCGGCGCGGGAATTGCGGCGGGTCCGACGAGCCCGTTCCATCCCACGGCGACATAGCCCGGCAGCGCGGCTTCCGTGAGCGTGGGCACGTCGGGCAGGGCGGCGACGCGCTCGGCCGTCGTGACGGCGATGGCGCGCGCCTGCTTGTTCTTCACGAGCGGCACGGCGGCCGGCGCGGTGGCGAACGTCATGGTGACTTCGCCGCTGATCAGGGCGAGGAGCTGCGGTCCTGCGCCTTTGTAAGGCACGTGCAGGACATCCACGCCCGCCATCGCCCGGAACATCTCGGCGGTGAGGTGAGGCTGCGAGCCGCTGCCGGCCGAGCTGTATTGCAGCGCGCCGGGCCGGCTTTTGGCGAGCGCGATGAGCTCCTGCGCGGTGTTGGCGGGCACCGAGGGATGGACGATCAGCAGGCTCGGCAGGTTCACCAGGTTGGTGATCAGCGTGAAATCCTTGATCGGGTCGAACGGCAGGCTCGGATAGATCGCCGGATTGATAGCGTGCGTGCCCACGGTGTTGATGAGCAGGACGTGCGGATCGCCCTTCTGCTTCGCCACGAACTCGGAGGCGATGTTGCCGGCGGCGCCGGGCCGGTTTTCGGCGATCACCTGCTGGCCCCATTCTTCGGTGAGCTTCTGCGCCAGCGTGCGCGCGAGGATGTCGGACGTGCCGCCCGGCGGGAACGGAATGATGATGCGCACCGTGCGCGACGGGTAGGCCTGCGCGTATGCCAAGCCGTGCAAGCACAGCAATGCAAGGACAACTGCGCGGAGGATCATCGACAGAACTCCGTTGGTCATGGTGGCATACTCACTATAAAGGAGACTCGCATGAATAAACCGGCGGAGAAGGGCCTGGTCGCGCCTGATCACAAGGTCGCCGAGACCGGCCGCAAGCCCCTCACGCGCAAAGGCGGCGAGCTGATCGCGGAATTCCTCGTGCGGGAAAAGATTCCCTACGTCTTCGGCATCTGCGGCCACGGCAATGTCGGCCTCATCGATCCGCTGTACGAGGTGCGCGACAAGGTGCAGCTCATCTCGCCGCGCCACGAGCAGGTCGCGGGCCACATGGCCGACGGCTACTTCCGCGTGAAGCACAAGCCGGTGGCGACGCTGACGTCCACCGGACCGGGCTCGGCGAACCTGATCATGGCGCTCGCCGTCGCGCAGACGGATTCATCGGCGCTGCTGGCGATCACGGCGAATGTCCCGACCTCGCAATTCAACCGCGGCCCTTTCCAGGAGTTGAACCGCCACAACCAGGCCGATTACCCGAATGTGGTGCGCCCGGTGGTGAAGCGCAGCTTCCAGCCGACGCGCGTCGACATGCTGCCGCTTGCTTTGCGGCAGGCGATTACCACCGCCACGAGCGGGCGTCCCGGCCCGGTGAACGTGGATGTTCCCTTCAACCTGTTCCAGGAGGAGGCGGCGGTCGAGCTCGAGCCGACGTGGGATGGTTTCGGAAAATCGCGCAGCGGGGCATCGTCCGACGATGTGCGCAAGGTGCTCGACCTCCTCGCCGCATCGCGCCGTCCGGTGATCTTCATCGGCCACGGCGTCACGCTTTCGGAGGGCGGCAGGGAGCTCACGGAGTTCGTGCGCAGATACGGCGTCCCGGTCATCAGCTCGCCGAACGGGATGGGGTGCCTCGACATGCGCGATGCGCTCTCGCTCGGCTTCATCGGCCGTAACGGGGCCTATCCGGCCAACCAGGCCGGACGCCATGCGGATCTCGTCCTCGTCATCGGCGCTCGCTTCGACGATCGCTCGTCGTCGTCCTGGATGCCGGGCTACTCGTGGAATTTCCCGGCGTCGAAGCTGGTGCACGTCGACCTCGACCATTCCGAGATCGGCCGCAACTATCCACCGGACCTCGGCATCCTCGCCGATGCGCGCACGTTCCTGCGCCAGCTGGTCGCGGAGGCCGCGTCGAAGAAGATTCCCGCGTTCGATGCCTGGCACGCGGAAATCGCCACGTGGCGCGCGGAGTGGGAGAAATACATCCGCCCGAACTTCGAGATGCATTCCTCGCCTATCCGCCCGGAGCGCATCGTCGCCGATTGCCGCGCCGTGCTACCCGACGACGCGATCATCTCGCTCGACTCCGGCATCCATCACAACTGGTTCATGCAGTTCTGGGAAGCGCGCCAGCCGCAGACCATGCTCAACACCTGGGGCTACTCGGGAATGGGCTTCGGCCCGAGCTCGATCCTTGGGGCGAAGCTCGCGGCGCCCGATAGGCCCTGCGTCTCGATCTGCGGCGATGGCGGCTTCACCATGGTTCCGCACGTGCTTTGCACCGCCGTGGAGTACGACATTCCGGCGGTGTGGGTGGTCTGGAACAACTTTGCCTGGGCCGCGATCCGCGATTTGCAATACGCGTACTTCGACGGCCGCGAGCACGGCACGGCGTTCTATCAAGGTCCGGAGCGCAAGCCGTACAACCCGGACTTCGCCGCGTGGGCTCGTGCCGCGGGCGTCGAAGGCCTTACGGTAACCAAGTCGCAGGATTTCAAGGGTGCGCTGGAGCACGCCGTGAAGCTCGGCAAGCCTTGCCTGGTCGACGTGCACGTCGACGCCAACATCCGCCCGCCGGGTACCGGGGCGTGGGCGCTGCCGCCGATTGCGCACAAGGAGCCGATTTTCGGCAAAAAGCATGTCCGCTAAACGCGAAGCGCTCATCCGCAACGTCGTCGAGACGCCGTGGCAGCAATTCCCCGGCCACTTCGGCGGCGCGCTATCGAAGCCGCTGGTGCGTCCGGAAACGGCGGGCTCGCAGCTGGTCGACTACCGCATCTCCACGTATCAGCCGATGGCGTATGTCGAGACGCACTCGCACAAGGTGCAGGAGCAGATCTATCACGTGCTGGAGGGCGAAGGGGCGATGGAGATCGACGGCAAGGTCAGCATCGTGCGCCGGCACGACGTGATCTTCATTCCTCCGGGCGTGAAGCATTCGATCCGCAACAACGGGCTGACGGACCTGACCTTCATCGTGGTGACGACACCGGTCGAGGACCGGTAAAGCGACCGGCGCTTACTTCTTGGCGGCCCCGGCGAGGGCTTTGCCGCGCGCGCGGGCTTCTTCGCGGCGCTTGCGGATCGCGGCCTTTTCGGCCTCTTTGGCCGCGGCGAGCTCGGTGACTCTCTTCAGCTCGATCTCGCGGGCTGTCCAGCGCGCCCTCAGGTCGCGCGCCTTCTGCTCCTCGGTGGGCGGATTCCAGTCGAGGAACTTGGGCCGCAGCCTTTCGAAGAATTCGCTCGAAGACTCCCCTTCGGCCTGGCGTTCGTCTTTGTTGTTGCGGCTGTTCGAATCCATGCGGGTAGGACCCCGTAGCGATGAAGATGGCACTGCTGAACGAGCCACGATACGGGACCGCGCTATGAGGGTCAAGGCATTTCTGGGTCATGGACCGTTCGGCGTGGGGCGTGCGGTGTATAACGGTTGACGAGACTCGCCCCAGTGGACCCCCGGAAATTTTCGCAATTCGCGCAGTGCGCACGCCAGACGTTCGTGATGGCGGCGATCGTCGCGACCCTCGCGTGCATTCCGCTGGCGGGGGTCCTGGCGCTCGCCTCAGGCGTCGTCGATATGCCCCTGCGATCCTTGATCACGTTCGGCGGCAGGGCCAACGCTTTGGTCGGCGTGCTCCTGTGGTGGGCGATCGCGTTCGTTCCTTCGCTTGCGTATGCGGCATTCGCCATGCCGACGGATCCCGCGCCCGGGGTCTGATGCCCCGCGTAGTCGTCGAGGGGAGCGGGCCGAAGACCCTCGTCATGATCCACGGCTGGCCCGATACGTATCGGTTGTGGGACGGCCAGGTCGCGGCGCTCAGCGATCGCTATCGCTGCGTGCGCTTCACCCTCCCGGGCTTCGACCAGCAAGACGCGAAGCGCGCGTACACGCTCGACGAGGTGGTGGAAACCATCCGCGCCATCGTGGAGGAGCACTGCCCGGGCGCTCGCGCGACCTTGCTGCTGCACGACTGGGGCTGCTTCTACGGTTACCAGTTCGCCATGCGCTATCCGCGGCTTGTCGAGCGCGTGGTCGGCGTCGACATCGGTGACGCCGGATCGCGCTCGCACGTTGCGGAGCTGGGGTGGAGCGGCAAGCTGATGCTGCTTGCCTATCAGGTCTGGCTTGCGCTCGCATGGCGCATCGGGGGCGGCTTCGGCGATTGGATGGCGCGCACGATGGCGCGCCTGCTGCGATGTCCCACCGATCCAAAGACCATCGGGTCGCACATGGGTTACGGATATGCCGTGCGCTGGCTCGGCGCGGCGGGCGGGTTCAAGGGGCTGCGCGTGTTCAAGCCCGAGCGGCCGATGCTCTTCCTGTACGGCGAGCGCAAGCCGCTGATGTTCCATTCGCGCGCCTGGGCGGAGCGGCTCGCCACGCAAGTCGGCTGTCGCGTGCTCGGGTTCCCGACCGGACACTGGATCATGATCGGCCGGCCGCAGGCGTTTAACGATGCCTTGCGATCCTGGCTTGCCGAGACGGATGGTTTCGAATAAAAAAATGCCCACCATTCCCAGGGGGGCTCATGCACTTGGTAGTCATTGCCGCATCCGTGCTCGCGCTCATTGCACTGCCCGCGACAGCGCAAGACAAGAAGCTGCTCGAGCGAGGGACTTACCTGATGAACAGCATCGTCGCCTGCGGCAACTGCCATATGCAGCGCGACAAGGGCAAGCCGCTGCCGGAGCGCGGCCTATCCGGCGGGATGGTGTTCGACGAAGAACCCTTCAAGGCGTATGCCTCGAACATAACGCCGGACCCCGAGACCGGGATCGGCAAATGGACCGACGCGCAACTCGCCAAGGCGATCCGCGAGGGTATCCGGCCCGACGGCACGGTGATCGGGCCGCCGATGCCCATCGAGCTATACCGCCGGATGTCGGACGACGATCTGCGGGCGATCGTGGCGTACCTGCGCGCGCAGCCGCCGGTGAGGAACGCGGTGGCGAAATCCGAGTACCGCATCAAGCTGCCGCCGAATTACGGCCCCGAGATCAAGCAGAAGGTGAGCGCGCCGGGCAGCAAGGACCCGGTCAAATACGGCGAGTACCTAGCGGGGCCGCTCGGCCACTGCATGGAATGCCATACCCCGCGCGTCAAAGGCCAAAACGACTGGAGCAGGCTGGGGGCGGGCGGCAATGCGTTCCGCGGGCCATGGGGCGTGGCCGTATCCCGCAACCTCACGCCCCACGAGACAGGGCTCAAGGGGTGGAGCGACACGGAGGTCGCGCGGGCCATCCGCGAAGGCGTGCGGAAGGACGGCACGCCGCTCAAGCCGCCGATGGCCTACGGGTTCTACAAGAACATCAGCGAGGCCGACATGAAGGCGCTGATCGCCTACCTGCGCTCGCTCAAGCCGCTGCCGCCCGGAGGGTGACGGCGGCCGGCCTTTCGGTGATCCACTCGACGATCGGCGTGAACTGCCGGCACTCGGCCATCGCGACGCCCGGGTTCATCTCGAAGACGCCGCAGCCGGTCTCCGCGGCTTTCATATAGACATCGGAGTCCACCAGGCGCCCGAGGAGCTTCAAGCGCAGGGAATCGAGCAGCTCCTGTAGCGGCGGGTAAGCCGGCATGGAGCGGCGCACCTTGTTCGCCACGATCGCCATCCTTACGCCGCCCGACTGCATGCGTCGCGTGGCGAGGATCTCGCGCAGGAAATTGCCGGTGGCATGCAGGTCGATGCTGGAGGGCACGAGCGGCACGACGATCGCACTCGCGCGCTCGAGCATCTCGTGCAAAAGCACGCCCGAGGTGCCGGCGGGGGCATCGATGACCAGCTGCCTGGTCTCGGGCGGGATGTACATCTCGAAGGCGCGCAACCGGCCGAATTTCTCCGGCGCGGCGTTCGCGCCGTGGATCTTCGGCGCATCCGGTGAACGCAGGCGCAACCAATTCAGGCTCGACCCCTGGGGGTCGTAGTCCATCAGTGCGCAGGGGACGTGTTCGGCGGCGAAGTAGCTCGCCAGATTGGTCGCGACGGTCGTCTTGCCCGAGCCGCCTTTCGGGTTAATTACCAGCGTAGTCTTCATGTTGTTTGGAGGGTATTGCCCTCTTCTTGTTGATTGCGCAGCGATAATGAATCGTGGTCCCGAGAAATGCAAGGGCCGCGAGCACTTAAATACGCTGGGATAAGGCTAGGAAGCGGGCGGGCGAGGCTGCCAGACCTTGCGCAGGATGCCGGGGATTGAAGCCTGAAGCGGCATCTTGTCGTTCGCGCGCAGCGCAACGACCTTGTCTTCCACTTTCTTCAGCGGCCCACCCACCCACTCGACGACGGGGATGAACTGCGTGCGTTCGCTCGAGCCACGCGAGGCTTCCATTTCGAAGATGCCGACGCCGGTTTCGGCTGCTTCGAGATAGGCGTCGGAGTCCGAAAGGCGGGCGATGATCGGGAAGTTGAGCGATTTCAGGAAACGCTCGAGCGGCTGGTAGGTCGGCATCGAGTTGCGGACCTTGTTGGCGACCACGCCAAGACGGATGTTGCGCGCGCGGATGCGGCCGGTCAGCAGCAGATCGCGGATGAAATTCGCCGTGGCGTGGATGTCGATGGCCGATGGCGCAACCGGAAGAAGTATGCAGTGCGCGCGCGCCAGCATCTCCTGCAGCACGAAGCCGGAAGCGCCGGCAGGCGCATCGATGATGAGCTGCTGCGTGTCGGGCGGGATGTGCATGCGCATGGTGCGCATTCCCGTCTTGGTCGGCGTGGCGTCCGCGGCGTGGATCGGGTTTTGCGCAGCGCTGCGAAGACGAAGCCAGTTGAGACTGGAGCCCTGCGGGTCGTAATCGACGATGCCAGTGCGCAGGCCCTGGGCGGCGAAGTAGCTCGCGAGGTTGATCGCGACGGTGGTCTTGCCGGACCCGCCCTTCGGGTTGATCACCAGCGTGGTATGCGTGCCCACTGCTCCTCCCTCAAGGCAACGATACGCCTTAAGGCGGTTACTCAGGTGTTAATTAATGCTTCGGCAAGCGCCGCTGCGAGCTTGGTTGCCAACTCTTCGACCTGAGCCGGCTCGATGATGAACGGTGGAGCGGGAAGGATATGGTCAGCCCGGCCTGGAGGGCGGCCCGCTTTACCCGCGCATGGAGCCGAATGGAGGCATCGAACGGCTGCTTCGTCGCGCGGTCCCGGACGAGCTTGAGGGCCCAGAGGAGGCCGCGCCCGCGTATCTCGCCTACGTGCGGGTGCTCGCCGAAGGTGCGCCGGAGCGCTTCCCCGAGCAGGACGCCCATCGGCTGCACCCGCGCCAGCACCCCGTCTTCAAGCCCTTCGCTGGACCGCCAGGGCCCCGCGTCGACCCATGCCGTACACACCGTGCCCATGCAGGGGCGAGGTTACTGGAGAACCGGGCGTAGTTCGATCGGCGCAAGGCGGAGCGAAATTCCGGCGTCATGCGCTGCTTATCATCGGATTGCGATGCCACGCATTCTTCTCATGGCGGCTCTGTTGATGCTCTCTAACGCCCCGCACGCCGACGATCGATCCCTGCACGACGAGCTCGCGCGAATCGCCGGGGAGCGCATCTACTTCGCCCATCAGTCCGTCGGCGGGAACATCCTCGAGGGCTTGCAGGAGCTGAGCGCCGCCGCCGGCGTGCCCGTTCGCATCATGGAAGCGCCGAGCGCGAGCAAGCTGGGCGGGCCGGGCGTCGGGCATATCTTCGTCGCCGAAAATGGCGATCCGCTGCTCAAGCTGCGCAACTTCAAGTCGGCGCTAGGCGCCGGCTCGCACGCCGACCTCGCGCTCATCAAGTTCTGCTATGTCGATATCGACGCCGCGACCGACCCGCGCGCGCTCTTCGAGCAGTACCGCAAGACCATCGACGAGTTGCGGGCAGCGAACCCACGCACGACGCTGGTTCACGTCACGCTGCCGCTCACCACTGTCCAGACCGGGCCCAAGGCATGGATCAAGCGCGCGCTCGGGCGTGCGCCCAACGGCACCGTCGGAAACGTGAAGCGGGAGGAATACAACACCCTCCTGCGGCGCGCATACAGCGGCCGCGAGCCGATCTTCGATCTTGCGCGCGTCGAGTCGATCGACGCCGATGGGACGCAGGCCAAAGTCGACTGGAACGGGGCGGTGGCGCCTGCCATGGTTCCGGCTTATACCGACGACGGCGGGCACCTCAACCGTTCGGGCCGCTTGCGGGCCGCGCGGGAGCTGGTCCGCGTCCTCGCAGCTGCCCGGGCGCCACTACAAAAATTCGAGGACTCCGCGACTCCCGTCAGAATGCCTTGAAATCGTCGCTCGGCGCCGCCAGAGGTGGCGCCTTCAGCAGCGCGAGCAACGCGTTGGGGTCGTAGGGCTTTGCCACGTGGTGATCGAACCCGGCGAGCTGTGCCAGATTGCGATCGCCGGGCTGGGTGCGCCCCGTCACCGCGATCAGGACCGGCCGCGCGCTCGCATAACGCTCGCGCAGTGCCCGCGCCACTTCATAGCCGGTAATGTGCGGCATCCCGATATCCAGCAGCACCACGTCCGGGCCGAAGTCGCGCACCTTGTCGAGCACATCGCGGCCGGTGTAGACACCGCGCACTTCGTGACCCTCGTCGCGCAGCAGGAGCACGAGGCTCGCTACGGCGTCGCGGTCGTCATCGGCAACGAGAATGCGCAGCGGGTGGGGGTGAATTGCCATGCGGGCATTGTAGGTTCCGCGCGTTACGCTCGCTGTAGTCCGGGACCTCGCCTACTGCGCACTATGACGCGATAATCCGCGCATGCGTGAACTCTTCGTCATCCGTGCCCAGCACAATTGCACACCGGCTGCGATCCGCCATGAATGAGGTCAAGGTGTTCAAGCCCGGCGGCTACCGCTATCTCAAGGCCGGGTTCCAGTTTTCTAGCGGCGTTGCCGCCGAGGCCGGGTTCGAGCTCGAGCGGGCGCGCCTTGCGCGCCCGCTGCCGCTTGCGGCAGGCTTCGCCGCAATCGAGGCCCACCTGGCGGCGCTAGGCAGGCCGAGCACCGCCTTTGCCGCCTGCGAGCTGCGCTCCGCCGAGCCGTTCACGGAGCAGGGCTTCGAGGACTTCAACCGCGAATACGTGAAGACGCTGGCGCGCTGGGGCATTTATCGCGATGAGATCAATCCGGTGGCGCGCACCAACGTCTGCCCGCAATACGACAAGCCGCGCGAGCCGGTGCTGTACGCGTTTTCGTATACGGTTCCGTCCAGCTCGCGGCGCGGCAGCTTCATCGTCGCCGGCGGCGCCGAGGTGCGGGGTGGACCGGAAGGCTATGCGGGGCGGACGGTGCGCTATGGGGACATCTCCAGGGAGGGACTGGCGGAAAAAACGCGCTTTGTCGTCGACCTTATGGAACAGCGCCTCAAGTCGCTTGGCTTCTCCTGGGCCGATGCGGTGAGCGCGCAGGCCTATACGGTCCACGATATCGGAGCGCTTGTCGGTCCCCTGATTGCCGCGCGCGGCGCGATGCCCGGCGGCTTGTCGTGGCATCTGGCGCAGCCGCCGGTCGTCGGCCTCGAGTTCGAGATGGACGTGCGCGGCGCCGCGCGCGAAGTCGTCCTCTAGAGCCATGCCGAACCTCGTTCGCCACCCGCACGCACCCAGCCGTGCGGTCACCGCTGTTACGGCGCAGGCCGTGCGCACGAAAGACGGCAAGCTCGCGCTCAGCTATTCGCTTTCGGGTGATCCCGAGCGCATGCGCATACCGGCTCCCGGCCCGGCACGCATCGGGTGGAAGCTTTGGCGCCATACGTGCTGCGAGGTGTTCCTGCGCTCGAAGGGCGCGGCCGCCTACCACGAGTTCAATTTTTCGCCGTCCGGCGAATGGGCCGCGCACGCCTTCAGTCGCTATCGCGACGGCGGGCCCCTCGACGATGAAACACTAAACCCGCAGGTCGCCATCGAGTCGACAAAGGACCGGCTCGATCTTTATGCGCTCGTCGATGTCGCCCGCCTGTCGCCGGCGTACCTCGCCGCGCCGCTGACGGTGGGGTTGGCGGTGATCGTCGAGGACGACAACGGCGCGCTGTCCTACTGGGCGCTACGCCATGGCGCCGGCCAACCCGACTTTCACCACGCAGACGCGTTCGCGCTGGAGCTGGATGAAATTCGGGCTTGAGCGGTTGCTCGAGGACCGGTCGCTGCGCCGGAGGCTTGCCGGCAAACGCCTCGCGCTGCTCGCGCATCCGGCTTCGGTGACCCGGGATCTCGTGCACTCCCTCGACGCCCTGGCGGCGCTGCCCGAGCTCGACCTCACCGCTGCCTTCGGGCCGCAGCACGGCCTGCGCGGCGACAAGCAGGACAACATGGTGGAGTCGCCGGACTTTGCCGATCCGGTGCATGGCATTCCGGTCTTCAGCCTGTACGGCGAAGTGCGGCGGCCGACGAGCGCGATGATGGACACGTTCGATGTCCTGCTCGTCGACCTGCAGGACGTCGGCTGCCGCGTCTATACCTTCATCACGACGCTGCGCTATGTCCTCGAAGCCGCGGCTAAGCACGGCAAAAGCGTCTGGGTCCTCGATCGACCCAATCCAGCCGGTCGTCCCGTCGAAGGCACGCGTCTGCGTGGCGGCTGGGAAAGCTTCGTCGGCGCCGGGCCACTGCCGATGCGTCATGGTCTGACCATGGGCGAGCTCGCACGCTGGTTCAAGGGCAGCTTGCATCTTGATGTCGACCTCGAGGTGGTCGCCATGGAAGGCTGGTCCGCGGGCTTCGGCTGGCCGGCGGGCGAGCGAGTCTGGGTCAACCCGAGCCCGAATGCACCGAGCCTCGCGATGGCGCGCTGTTATGCGGGGACGGTAATGCTGGAAGGCACGACGCTCTCCGAAGGCCGTGGCACCACGCGGCCGCTGGAGGTCCTCGGTGCGCCGGATGTGGACGCACGATTGCTGGTGAACACGATGGAAAAGCTGGCGCCGCAGTGGCTTACCGGCTGCCGGTTGCGCGAGTGCTGGTTCGAGCCGACCTTCCACAAGCATGCCGGCAAGCTCTGCGCTGGCGTGCAGATCCACGCCGAGGAGCCGGTGTACGAGCACGAAGCCTTTCGCCCCTGGCGCGTGGTTGCCGCGGCGTTCAAGGCGCTGCGTACCGTGCAGCCCGAGTATGCGATCTGGCGCGACTTCGCGTATGAGTACGAGCGCGATCGCCTCGCCATCGACCTCATCAACGGCAGCGAGCTCCTGCGACGATGGGTCGACGACCGCTCAGCTTCGCCGCAGGACCTGGACGCGCTTGCGGCGCCCGACGAGAAGGCCTGGCGGGCAGAGCGAGAAGCGGTGCTCATTTACCGCTGATTTGTCGCTATCGCGCCCTTACGCTACAGTCGGGCGCATGCAATCAGCCCTCCACGGTCTCATCGTCGGCTTCGGCCTCGGAGCGCTTTTGCTTCTCTTTGAATTCGTGATGCTCAACAAAGCCGTGAACGAACGCGCCAAGAAATACAACCGCAAGCCGGAGTTCGATGTGACCGATAGGCGCCGCATGCATTCCATCCTGCGCTTCGCGCTCGTCCTGCCGATCGGCTTCGCCGCCGCCTTCTGGCTACTCTGGGGCTGACCATGGCAAAACCGCCACCGAAGCGCCGCGCAGACGACATGACTTCCGACGAAGTGAAGCAGTTCTGGCACGGCTTCTGCGAGCGCAAGAACATAGATCCCGCTATCCGCACGCGCGGCGACGCGAAGATCGACGAGGACCCGGATTACTGGGCGGACCAGACGATGATGAAGCTTCTGGAAGCAGTCTCCACGTAGGGCCAATCGAGGGGGGAGCATGGCAAGGCGAATTTTCGTCGTGAGCTCAGTCATTCTTTCGCTGGGCGCGGCTGCGGCGTTGCATGCGCAGCAGCCCGGCTTCACGCGCAAGATGCTGCAGGACCAGAACCTCAGCGGGGCCGATCGCCACGCAGTGCAGGTCGTCGCGGACTTCGTCCCCGGCGGCGCCGCCGGCAGGCACACGCATCCGGGCGAGGAGCTCGGCTACGTGCTGGAAGGCACCCTGCAGCTCGATGTGGAGGGGCAACCGTCGCGGACCTTGAAGGCGGGCGACACGTTCTTCATCCCTGCGGGCGTGGTGCACGACGGCAAGAACGTCGGCAGCGGCTCGGCCAAGGTTCTCGCCACCTACATCGTCGAGAAGGGCAAGCCGGTCGCCTCGCCCGCGAAATAAGCCCGCTCAATGAGTCGGAAGAACTAGCTACTTCCAGTCGTCGTCGGGCGGCAGCGGCGCCACCTTCGGCATCTTGTCCTTGCGGCGCACCCAGCCAAAAAGAAACATGCCGCCGATGCCGGCGACGACCAGGAGGAGGAACATGGCCAGCCAGAAGGTGCTCGTCATTGCAGGGCTCGTCCTTTCAGGGTTGGCCTGCGCACCCACACGAGCCGAGGCGCAGGACGACTATCCCAATAGACCGCTGCGCATCGTCGTCGGTTTCACGCCGGGCGGCGGTCCCGACATTACCGCACGGCACATCGCCGGACGCCTCTCGGAGCGGCTGAAGCAGCAGGTCCTCGTCGAAAACCGCCCGGGCGCCGGCGGAACGGTCGCTGCGGCCCAGGTGGCCCGCGCCGCCCCCGACGGGTACACGCTTCTTTCCGTCTCGTCGGCGCACGCCGCGGCGGCGGCGATCTATCCGAAGCTGACTTACGACACGCTCAAGGACCTCAGCGCTGTCACGCTCACCGGAAGCTCGAAGTACGTGCTGGTCGTCGCGCCTTCGCTCGGCGTGAAAACCGTGGGCGAGCTGATCGCGGCGGCGAAGGCGCGTCCCGGGCAGATCAATTTTTCTTCCGCGGGCGTGGGGAGCGGGACGCACTTCGCCGCGGAGATCCTGAAGAGCATGGCGGCGATCGACGTCGTTCAC
>DATLDY010000083.1:0-17107 GCA_035525655.1 Burkholderiales bacterium | reverse complement strand
CTGTCATGATCATGCCGCTGCTGCTGGCGCCGCTGGGTGGTGGTGCTGATATCGACCGCGCTGCGCCGGCCAAATTCTCGATCCGCCCGGTGCTGGCCTATCTGATCGGCTATTTCCTGTTCGGCGCCGGCTACATCGCCTACATGACCTTCATGATCGCCTATGTCCGCGATGGCGGCGGCGGGGCGGCGGCGCAGAGCCTGTTCTGGTGCCTGATCGGCGTCAGCGCGTTTGTGACGCCCTGGGTGTGGCGGCGGGTGCTGGCACTGGATCGCGGCGGGCTCGCCACCACCATCATCCTCGGCGTCAACGCGATCGGCGCCGGCTTGCCGATCTTCGGCCACTCACCGCTGCTGCTCGCGATCTCGGCGCTGGTGTTCGGCGTCGCCTTCTTTGCGGTGGTGGGATCGACCACCGCGTTCGTGCGCTTCAACTACCCGCCATCGGTGTCGCCGACCAGCATCGCGGCGATGACGATCGCGTTCGGGATCGGGCAGACGCTGGGTCCGATCGTCGTCGGAGCGATCACGGACGCGATGGGGAGTCTCTCGTTCGCGCTCAATATTTCAGCGGCGATGCTGGCGACGGGTGCGGTGTTGTGTGCATTCCAGCGGCGGTTGGCGAATAGCGAGTAGCGAATGGCGAATAGTGGAGCGCGCGATTACGTGCCTCTATTCGCTATTCGCCACTCCCTATTCGCTTCTCTCAACTCCCACTGAACGAATTATACCCCTGGTCTTCCCAGAAGCCGCCCTTGTAGTCGTTGGTGACTTCCATCGAGATCACGTATTTCGGGTTCTTGAAGCCGAGCTTGGTCGGCACCCGGATCTTCATCGGGAAACCATAAGCACGCGGCAGGATTTCGTCGCCGAATTTGAACGTCATCTGGGTCTGCGCATGCAGCGCGGTGCGCATGTCGAGCGGCGAATTGTAGCCGTCCTTGTCGGCGCACTGGAACCAGACATATTTGGCGCGGGTATCGGCGCCGATGATCTTGAGGAAATCGCGCAGCGGCGTGCCAGTCCAGCTGCCGATCGCGCTCCAGCCCTCGACGCAGATGTGGCGCGTGACCTGCGACACCTGCGGCAGCGCATAAAGCTCGGCCAGCGTCCACGGCTTGCGCTCGCGGATCATGCCGGCGAGCTCGAGCTTGTAGCTCGAGCCCTCGATTATGCGAACGTCACTCTCCGGGTAGTAGCCGTTAAATGGAAAGGGCCGCGTGATGCGGCTCTCGGGAAATTCCGGCGCGAGGCGCTTCGGATCGAACAGCCACTCCTGCACGCCATCGTTCCAACGCGACATCGTCATCAGCAGGCGCTGGACGCTTTCCTGCTCGGTCAGCTCGCAACCCGCCAGGAGCGTGAGCGCGCCCAGCGAAAGGCCCTGCCTCAGGAACAGGCGCCGCTCGAGGTTTTCGAGCCCTTCAAGCTTTTTCATGGCGGGTCCTCCCGGTGATCATCGTGGGGAAAGTGCGCGGCACGAGGATCACCATCACCACATGCACGACGACGATCAATGCCACGGCAGACATGGCGAAGAAATGCAGATACCGCGCGCCTTCATAGTCGCCCATCAGGCTCGCAAGCCAGTACAGCTGCACCGGCTTCCAGATCGCAAGCCCGGTGCCGATCAGCATCAAGAGGAAGAAGATCAGTGCGACGTACGCGGCGCGCTGGGCGGCGTTGTAGACACTGAGGTCCGCGTGAGCAAGCTTTCCCCGAAAGGCGTCGCGCACGTCGTGCAGAACGGCGCGTGGCGAGATGGGAAGAAGCTTGCGGCGGAAATGGCCCGAGGCGATGCCGTACAACAGATACACAAGCCCATTTAGCGCGAAGAGCCACATGCCGGCGAAGTGCCACTGCAACGCGCCGGCGAGCCAGCCGCCAAGGGTCACCGGGTCGGGAAACGAGAAACCAAACAGCGGCGAGGCGTTGTAGATGGCCCAACCGCTCGTGATCATGATGAGAATCGCCACGACGTTGATCCAGTGCGTGATGCGCACGACCAGCGGGTGGATCAGCACCGTTTGCATGGGCGACACCTTACACCGGCGCTCGCTACTCCGCCTTGATCCCGGCCTTGCGCACCACCTCGCCCCACTTCGCATGCTCGGCGCGCACAAAGGCGACGAATGCCTCCGGCGATGCAGACGGTGTGATCTCCGCACCGATGGTCGCCATGCGTTCGCCGACCTCTTTTTCCTTCACGCCTTTCACCAGGATCTCGTGCAACCGGGCCACCTGGTCCGGCGCAAGGCCCGCGGGGCCGCCGAAGCCGAACCACGGAGAAGCTGTGATCGACGGGAAGCCCGACTCCGCGGCAGTGGGCACATCCCGCAGTAGCGCCGAACGCCGAGCGGTGAGCATCGCGATCGGCTTCAGCTTGCCGGCCTTGATGTTGGGAAGGGCAAGCGTGAGCGAGCTCTCGAAGCTGACGGGCAGCGCTCCGGCGAGGAGGTCCTGCGAGAGTTGCGCCGTTCCCTTGTAGGGGACGTGCACCAGCCGGATGCCGCTCACGCCTTGCAGCATCTCCGCGGCGAGGTGCGGCACCGTCGCGACGCCCGGCGTGCCGTAAGACACCTTGCCAGGATTGGCGCGCGCGTACGCGATCAGCTCCGCGAGCGTGTTCGCCGGAAAGCCCGGATGCGCGGCGATCAACGGCGTGGTCTGCACGAGGTTCGTGATGAGCGAGAAATCCTTGAACGGATCGAACGGCACCGGACCCAGGTGCGGCGCGGTGGCGAGCGTGATGGCCGTCATTCCGATCGTGTAGCCGTCGGGGGCCGACTTCGCGAGCGCGCCAAGGCCGACCGTTCCACCGCCGCCGGGGCGGTTGTCGACGACGACCGGCTGGCCAAGCGCGTCGGAGAGGATCTTCGCCGCCGTACGGCCGATGAGATCAGTGGGGCCGCCCGGCGGGAACGGCACGATGAGCCGCATCGGTTTCGCAGGCCACGACTGGGCCGCCGCTCCCGCCGAAAGGAACATCAACAGGAGGACGAAAAGCCTCACTTGCGCCGCCACGTGGTGTTGCCTCCCTTGTCTTCGAGCACGATGCCCTGCTCCAGCACCTCCTGGCGGATGCGATCCGCCTCGCTGAAATTCTTGTTCTTTCGCGCAGCAAGCCGCGCCGAGATGCGCTCGTTGATCCACTCCTCGGAGACACCGGCCGGCGCGGCACGCAGAAAGTCGTTCGGGTCGCGCTGCAGGAGACCGAGCACCCCCCCCAGCGCCTTGAGCTGCCGGGCGGCGTTTGCATCACCCTGGAAGGCGCGGTTGGCAAGCTGGAAGAGCTCGGCCATCGCTTCGGGCGTGCCGAAGTCGTCGTCCATCGCCGCTTTAAAACGCACCGCGTGCGCCTCCGCCCACTCGACCGCAGCGTTGCCAACAGCAGAGTCGCGCAAGGCGGTGTAGAGGCGGGTCAGCGACTGCTTGGCGTCCTCGAGGTTGGCGTCGGCGTAGTTCACCGGGCTTCTGTAGTGCGCCCGCAGGATGAAGAAGCGCACCACCTCGGCGTCGTAGTGCTTCAGCACGTCGCGCAGAACGAAGAAGTTGCCGAGCGACTTGGACATCTTCTCGTCGTTGACGCGGATGAACTCGTTGTGCATCCAGTACTTCACGAATTGCTTCCCCGAATCGACGCCCATGGCGCCTTCGGACTGCGCGATCTCGTTCTCGTGGTGCGGGAACTGGAGATCCATGCCGCCGCCGTGGATGTCAAAGGGTGCGCCGAGCAGCGTCGCGCCCATCGCCGAGCACTCGATGTGCCAGCCGGGCCGACCTTCACCCCAGCGCGAAGGCCACTTCGGCTCGTTCGGTTTGGAGCGCTTCCACAGCACGAAGTCGAGCGGGTCCTCCTTGCTGGCGTCGACGTCGACGCGCTCGCCGGCGCGCAATTCGTCCAGCGACTTGCCGGAAAGCTTGCCGTAGCCGGGGAAGCGGCGCACCGCGTAATTCACGTCGCCGGATCCGGCCTGGTAGGCGAGCTCCTGGTCCTCCAGGCGGTCGATGAGATCCAGCATCTGCGGCACGTACTGCGTCGCGCGCGGCTCGTGGTCCGGCTTCTCGACGCCGAGCGCCGCCGCGTCCTCGTTCATGTAGCCGATAAAGCGCGCGGTGAGCGCCTCGACCGGCTCGCCGTTCTCGGCGGCGCGCTTGATGATCTTGTCGTCGATGTCGGTGATGTTGCGCACGTAGACGACGCGGTAGCCGCTCGCGCGCAGCCAGCGGCGCACCATGTCGAAGACGACCAGCACGCGCGCATGGCCGAGGTGGCAGTAGTCGTAGACCGTCATGCCGCAGACGTACATGCGCACCTCGCCAGGCCGCAGGCTGACGAACGGCTGCTTGGCCCGGCCGAGCGTGTTGAAGATTTTCAGGTTTCGGATTGTGAAGCGGCGGGGGTTGGTCTAGAATGCAAACCCTTCGTAGGGCCTTGAAAATATAACACAATGCAGATCTCCTACGCCCCGCACGATTGGCTGCGTAGGGCACTCATCCTGCTTTGCACCGTCGCGTTTTTCGGCGGTGCCGCGGCGCAAGCCGACGATGTGCAGGAAGCTTCCCGCCTGCTGAAGGCCGGCCAGCCGCAGCAAGCCCTCGAGCGCGTCAACCGCGCCCTCTCGGCAAATCCGCGTGACGCTCAGGCGCGCTTCCTCAAGGGACTGATTTTCACCGAGCAGGGCAGGCATCAGGACGCAATCGACATCTTCACCAAGCTTACCCAGGACTATCCGAACCTGCCGGAGCCCTATAACAACCTCGCGGTCATCTACGCGACGCAGGGCCAGTACGACAAGGCGCGCTCGGCGCTCGAGCAGTCGATCCGCACGCACCCCAGCTACGCCACCGCATACGAGAACCTCGGCGATGTCTACGCAAAGCTCGCCAGCCAGGCTTACGGGAAGGCGCTGCAGCTGGATGGCTCCAACACCGCAGCGCAGAACAAGCTGTCCCTCGTCAGAGAGCTCGTGCGCGAGCCCGGCGGCAAGCCGCCACCGCCGCCACCGGTGGCGGTGGCCCCGGCAGCAAAGGAGGCGCCGAAGGAGGTTGTGAAGCCGACGCCCCCGCCGCCGGCGGTGATCGCCCAGAAGGCGCCCGAGAAGGCGGCGCCCCCGCCCGAAGCGGCGAAGGCCTCCCCAGATGCCTCGGCGGATGTCCTCAAGGCGGTAAACGGCTGGGCTCAGGCGTGGTCCAAGAAAGACGTGGGCGCCTATCTTTCCTACTACGCCAAGGACTTCAAGACACCTGCGGGTGAAGCGCGCGGCGACTGGGAGAACGCACGGCGCAGCCGCATCGGCGCGCCGAAGGCGATCGCCGTCGGCGTGGAGTCGCCCAAGGTGACCATGCAAGGCCCCCAGCAGGCTTCCGTCACCTTCAGGCAGACTTACCGGTCTGACAAGCTGAAAACCCGGAGCCGCAAGACGCTCGAGCTCGTGCAAACCGACGGCCGATGGCTGATCCGCGAAGAAAAGGCGGCGAAATGAGGTGGCTCGCGCTCCTCGTGGTCGCGCTCGCCTTCGGCAGCGCCATTGCCGCCACGCCGGAAGATCGCCTGTCGGGCGTGTTCGAGGCCATCGAGGCGAACAAGCTCGATGTTGCCCTCAAGCGCGTAGACGCGCTCATCGCCGACCACCCGAATTTCCGGCTCGCGCACCTCGTGCGCGGCGACCTGCTGCTGGCGCGCGGGCGGCCGCTGCAAACCTTCGGCAACGTGGTGAAGACCGTGCCGCAGGACCGCGTGGACGATCTTCGCGACGAAGCGCTCGCCCGCCTGCGTGCACAGCGCCAGCGGCCGGGCGAGGACTGGCTGCCGCGCTACGTGCTGCAATTGCACCCCGAGCAGAAGCATGCGCTCGTCGTCGACTCGCAGCGCTCCCGGCTTTACGTATTCGCCAACGCCGGCGGCAAGCCGAAGCTGATTGCCGACTATTACGTGACGCTGGGCAAGAAGGGTATCGACAAGACGCGCGAAGGCGACCAGAAGACGCCCGTGGGCGTGTATCACGTCACCGCGAACCTGCCGCGCAGCAAGCTCACCGACTTCTACGGCTCCGGCGCCTTTCCGATCAACTATCCGAACGAATGGGACCGCAGGCAGGGGCGCAACGGGCACGGCATCTGGCTGCACGGGGTGCCTTCGAACGTCTATAGCCGAGCGCCGCGTGCGAGCGACGGCTGCATTGTGCTCGCCAATCCGGATCTCGACGCGGTGGGACGCCACGTGCAGGTGGGGCTCACGCCAGTGATCATCGCCGACCGCATCGAATGGAGCGACGCCGTGGCGCTCGATCGCGAGCGCGCGAGCCTGGGAGCCGCGCTGGAGCAGTGGCGCCTCGACTGGCAGAGCCGCGACACCGATCGCTATCTCGCGCACTACTCGCAACGCTTCGCCGCCGGGACGCAGGACCGTGCCGCCTGGGGCGAGCACAAGCGCAAGGTCGCCGCGGGCAAAAGCTGGATCAAGGTCAACCTCGGCCGCGTCGGGATGCTGCGCTACCCGCACGAGCGCGATATCGTCGTGGTGACGTTCGACCAGGATTACCGCTCCGACGGGCTGTCGAATGTGATGAAGAAGCGCCAGTACTGGGTCAAGGAAGGCGATCGCTGGAAAATCCTCTACGAAGGAGCTGCATGAAGCTCAGTCATCTGTTTGTTCTCTCCGCTGCCGCCGTCGTCCCGATGGGCGCCCTCGCCGCCGATCCGCAGATCGACATCCGGACCAACATGGGCACGATCCGCCTGGAGCTCTACCCGGCCAAGGCGCCGAAGACGGTGGAGAACTTTCTCCAGTATGTCCGCGACGGCCACTACAACGGCACGACGTTCCACCGCGTGATCGACGGCTTCATGATCCAGGGCGGCGGCTTCGACGGCACTTTCAAGCAGAAGCCGACGCGCGCGCCGATCACCAACGAAGCGCAGTCCGGCGTGAAGGGCGGCATCAAGAACGACCTCGGCACCATCGCGATGGCGCGCACCGCCGATCCGAACTCGGCGACGGCGCAATTCTTCATCAACGTGAACGACAACAGCTTTCTCAACTGGGGCGACCCGCGCAGCGACGGCAACGGCTACGCCGCATTCGGCAAGGTGGTCTCCGGCATGGACGTGGTCAACAAGATCGCAAAGACCGCGACCGGCGGCGGCGGTCCGTTCCCACGCGACGTGCCGAAGCAGCCGGTGGTCATCGAGGCGGTCACGGTGGTCGGCGCCAAATAGTTGCGTTCGCTCTTCATCTCGGATCTTCACCTCAGTGAAGACCGTCCCGAGGCGAACGAGCGCTTTTTCGAGTTCCTGGAGGACGACGCGGCGGGGTCCGACGCCCTGTACGTGCTCGGGGACCTCTTCGAATACTGGATCGGCGACGAGGACGTCGACGCGCCGTTCAACGCCATAGTCGCCGGTTTCTTTCGCCGCCTGAGCGGCGCCGGCACGCAGCTGTACGCCATGCACGGCAATCGCGACTTCCTTCTGGCGGAGCGCTTCTGCGCCAGCACCGGCGCAACGCTCCTGCCCGACCCTTCGGTAGTCAAGCTCGACGGCGAAGAAACGCTGCTGATGCACGGCGATACGCTGTGCACCGACGATGCGGACTACCAGGCATGGCGTCGCACGGCCCGCTCGGCGGCCTGGCAACGCGATTTCCTAGCCAAGCCGCTCGATGAGCGTCACGCCACCGTCCGCGGCCTGCGCGCGAAAAGCAAGGAGGTCATCCAGGCGAAGGCGGCGGACATCATGGACGTCAACGACGCCGCGGTACGCGATGCCTTCAGCCGCTTCGGCGTGGCGCGCCTGGTCCACGGCCACACGCACCGTCCCGGGCACCACCGCCTCGCCGTCGACGGCCGCCCGCGCGAGCGCTGGGTCCTGCCGGACTGGTACGGCCGCGGCGGCTACCTGGAGATCAAGGACAAGCGAGCACGCCTCGTTCGCTGGTAGTCCCGTTGCTCAGGTATGGCGGTTGCTGCACGCCCGTGATGAGGCCAACGCGCATCCTATTGACCGGCGTCGCCGCCTCGGTGAGCTCGGCAGCGGCAGCGCTGGTCTGCAGCCACCTCGAGAGCGGACACGCGGCGCGGCCTATGAACGCGGTGACGCATATCTACGACGGCGGCGAGCCGCCTGCGCACAACGGCGAACGCGGGCGAAACACCGCCATCGGATTCGCCATCCACACGGCGGCTTCAGTCTGGTGGGCGGTCTTTTACGAGGGACTTTTCGGCAAGCAGGCGCGCCGAAGCGTGTCCCGCGCGACAACGGCAGGAGTGGCGATCGCTGCCGCTGGCTATTTCGTCGACTACTTCGTAGTCGGGCCGCGCTTGCGCCCGGGATTCGAGCGCTACCTGTCAGGCCGTTCCATGCTCGCCGTGTACGCGGCTCTGGCGGGCGGACTCGCCCTCGGCGCGCGCATTACACGGCCGCCGCGGCGCGCTCGTCCGCGATCGGCAGGACCAGCGTAAACGTGCTGCCCTTGCCAGGCTCGCTTTTCAGCTGAAGCGCCCCGCCGAGGAGCCGCGTGAGCTCCCGGCTGATCGAAAGGCCCAACCCGGTGCCGCCATATTGCCGGCTGGTCGAGCCATCGGCCTGCTGGAAGGCCTCGAAGATCATTTCCTGCTTGTCGGCGGGGATGCCGATACCGGTATCGATGACCGAAAGCGCCACCGAGCCCGGCTCGCGCGGCTCCATGCGCAGCTCCACCGAGCCGTCGCGTGTGAACTTGAAGGCGTTGGCAAGGAGGTTCTTCAGCACCTGCTTCACGCGGGTGGCGTCAGTGCGGATCGACTGCGGCAGGCCCGGCGCGAGCGTGATGTGAAACTCGAGCCGCTTGTCGCGCGCGACTTCGCGGAAGGTGCGCTCGATCTCGTCGCGCAGATCGGCCAGCGGCATCGGGCCGAGGTGCAGTGCCGTCACCGCGCCCGCCTCGATCTTGGCGAGGTCGAGGAGATCGTTGATCAGCGCGAGAAGGTCCATCCCCGATGCGTAGATGGTCTGCGCGAAGCGCACCTGCTTCTCGTTGAGGTTGCCGCCGACGTTGTCGGCGAGAAGCCGCGCGAGGATCAGCAGGCTGTTGAGCGGCGTGCGCAGCTCGTGCGACATGTTGGCGAGAAACAGCGACTTCGATTCGCTCGCCCGCTCCGCCTCGACCTTGGCGCGCACGAGCTCGGCCTCCGCGCGCTTGCGCTCCGTGAGGTCGCGCGTAACCTTCGCAAAGCCCAGGAGCCGGCCGCCGTCGTCGCGCACGGCGCTGATGACCACGCTCGCCCAGAAGGCACGGCCGTCCTTGCGCAAGCGCCATCCCTCATCCTCGAACCGGCCTTCACGCGCAGCCACTTCGAGCGCGTGGCTCGTCTTGCCGCGCTCGACGTCCTCGCGCGGGTAGAAGCGCGAGAAATGCTGTCCGATGATCTCCTCGGCGGAATAACCCTTTATGCGCTGCGCCCCGGCGTTCCAGCTCGCGACGCGGCCATCGGCACCCAGCATGAAGATCGCGTAGTCCACCACGCTCCCGATCATCAGGCCCAGGCGACGCTCGCTCTCGGCCAGGGTGCGCTCGCGCACCCGGGCCGCGAGCTCGTCGCGCGCCGCTTCCAGCTGGGCGAGCACCCCGCAAACCATGAGGCCGGTAATGACGATGGTGCTCACGAAGGCGAGCAGGAGAAGGAGCATTTCGTTACGCGGCAGGTCGGCGAAAGGCCCGACGTCGCCGCGCAGCGTGTACCAGAGAGCCACGCCGCAGATCACGGCGCTTGCGCTGGTCACCTCGCGCTGGCCGAAACGGAATGCCGCCCAGATGATGAACGGCATCAACACGAATGTCCGGGCGAGGCCGCCGCTGAAGACGACTTCGCTCATGGCAACCAGCAGCGCCGCAAACAACGCGCCCTCCAGCGCTTTTGACCGCGTCCATGCAATGCCGGGCGCGCTCCAGGTGAGTATGAGCGGCGTGATGATCAGCATGCCGCACGCGTCGCCCTGCCACCATGTCCACCAGTTCGCCGCCAGGTCATGAACCTCGAGCGGATGAATCACTGCGAGAGGCACGAGGCCCACCGTCGGCGCGATGATGGCGCCACCCACGACCAGGCCGACGAAGGTGAGGACCTGCCGCACGCCGCTGAAACGCTTGGGCACGCCGAGCCGTCCCTCGATCAGCGTCGCGATGGCGAAAGCCTGCAGTGCGCTGCCGGTGGCGATGACGGCTGGAGTGAGCAGCGCACCTTCTACGGTGAAGTTAGCGCCAAAGCTGCCCAGCCAGACGCCCGGCCAGAGTGCTCGGCCGCCGAGGAGGAGCGCGGCAAGCGCGATCCCGGACGGCGGCCAGATGGCGGTCGCATAGCCAGGCGGGATGGCGGCGAAAAGCGAAACCTTCGCGGCGGCGAAGTAGACGAGCCCGAGGAGGGCTACCGATAAAGAGCGGCGCGCGGCCCCTTGCACCGGCCTAGCTTAACCCACGCTCCAGATCGGCTTGCAGGTCGCTCACGGCCTCCAGGCCTACCGCTAAGCGCACCAGGCCGTCGCTGATGCCGGCCGCGGCGCGGGCGTCCGGCGAAATGCGCCCGTGGGTGGTGGTTCCTGGATGGGTGATCGTCGTCTTCACGTCGCCGAGGTTGGCCGTGATGGAGATAAGGCGCGTGGCATTGATGAGGCGCCAGGCGCCTTCGCGGCCGCCCTTCACCTCGAACGAAAGGACGGCGCCGCCGGCTTTCTGCTGCCGCGCAGCCAGGGTGTGTTGCGGGTGGGATTCGAGGCCAGGGTAATAGACGCGCACCACGGACCGATGGCGCTCGAGCCAGCGCGCCATCTCGAGCGCTGCGGCCGACTGCGCGCGCATGCGCAACTCCAGGGTCTCGAGCCCCTTCAGGATCACCCAGGCGTTGAACGGCGAGATCGAGGGTCCCGCAGTGCGGAGGAAAGGGAACACGTGCTCCATCACCAGCTTGCTCGGGCCGAGGACCGCACCGCCCAGCACGCGGCCTTGTCCGTCCAGGTGCTTGGTCGCCGAATGGATCACCAGATCGGCGCCCAGCTCGAGCGGGCGCTGCAGGATGGGCGTGCAGAAAACGTTGTCCACGGCGAGGAGCGCGCCCGCCTTTTTCGCCACCTCGGCGAGCGCAGGGATATCGGAGATTTCCGTCATCGGGTTCGACGGCGTCTCGAGGAAGAACAGCCGGGTGCTGGGCCGCACGGCCTTGCGCCATTCGTCGACGCGCGTCGGCGATACGAAGGTGGTCTGGATGCCAAGGCGGCCGAAGTACGTGTTGAGGAGCTGGACCGTCGCGCCGAACACCGCGCTCGAGCACACGATGTGCTCGCCCGACTTGAGGAAGCTCATCACCGTCGCCAGGATGGCCGACATGCCCGACGCCGTGGCGACACACGCCTCGGCGCCCTCGAGCGCGGCGAGCCGGTCCTGCAGCATCGAAACGGTGGGATTCGTGAAGCGCGAGTAGACGAAGCCCTCTTCATCGCCGCTGAAGCGCGCCGCCGCCTGCTCGGCGGAGTCGAACACGAAGCTCGAGGTGAGGAACAGCGCTTCCGAATGCTCGTGGAACTCGGTGCGCCGCTGCCCGGCGCGCACGCCCAGTGTGGCTCGTTCAGTCATAAAAAAACCCGATCGTTAGCGCTAGCGACCGGGTTCTTGGCAGAACTACGCGGCACGTTTAGCGGTATTTGTTACGCGCCCGCAAGCTGTGGCTCAAATCGGCGCGAAAGGCGAACTATATCAGGCGGCCAAATTCAAATCCAGTTGCGCGCTCTCGTCTTCGCTCGAGTCGCGCGACGCATCGCGCTGCGTCTCGATCGCACGCAGGTAGTCCGCGGACACGTCGCCGGTCACGTAGATGCCGTCGAAGCAGGAGGTCTCGAAGCTCGCGAGCTTAGGGTTGGCCTGGCGTACCGCGTCCTTCAGGTCGTCGAGATCCTGATAGATGAGCGCATCGGCGCCGATCTCGCGGCCGACCTCGTCCTCGCTGCGGTGGGCGGCGATCAGCTCGGCGCGGGTCGGCATGTCGATGCCGTAGACGTTCGGGAAGCGCACCGGCGGCGCGGCGGAAGCGAAGAACACCTTGCGCGCGCCCGAGTCGCGCGCCATCTGCACGATCTCCCGGCTGGTGGTGCCGCGCACGATCGAGTCGTCGACCAGGAGCACGTTCTTGCCGCTGAACTCCATCGCCATCGGGTTCAACTTCTGGCGCACCGAGCGCCGGCGCACGGCGTGGCCCGGCATGATGAACGTGCGGCCGATGTAGCGGTTCTTCACGAAACCTTCGCGATAGGGAACGCCCAGCCCGTGCGCAAGCTGCAACGCCGACGGCCGGCTCGAGTCGGGAATCGGGATCACCACATCGACGTCGAGGTGGGAGTACTGGCGGCGGATCTTCTGCGCGAGCTTCTCGCCCATGTTGAGGCGCGTCTCGTAGACCGAGGCGCCGTCGATCAGCGAGTCCGGCCTCGCGAGATAGACGTACTCGAAGATGCACGGATTCAGGCTCGCCTTGGGCGCGCACTGCTGGCTGTAGAAGCGCCCATCCTCGGCGATGAAAATCGCCTCGCCCGGCCCGATATCGCGCAGCACGCGAAAGCCCAGCGCGTCGAGCGCCACCGATTCGGACGCGACCATGTACTCGGTACCGGCGTGGGTTTCGTTGTAGCCGATGACCGCAGGGCGGATGCCATAGGGATCGCGGAAGGCGAGCACGCCGTACCCGGCGATCATCGCGACGACCGCATAGGCGCCCTTCAGGCGCCGGTGCACATTGGCCACGGCGGTGAAGATCGTTTGCGGCTCGAGGTGCAACTTGACCGAGGCTTTCTCGAGCTCGTGCGCGAGGACGTTGACGAGCACCTCCGAGTCTGACCCGGTGTTGATGTGCCGCAGGTCGGTGCGGAACATCTCGTCTTTCAGCTGCTCGGAGTTCGTCAGGTTGCCGTTATGGCCCAGGACGATGCCGAACGGCGAATTCACGTAGAACGGCTGCGCTTCGGCCGCCTTGAATGCCGAGCCCGCCGTGGGATAGCGGCAATGCGCGATCCCCATGTGGCCGCCGAGATCGCGCATATTGCGCGTGCGGAACACGTCGCGCACCATGCCCGGCGCCTTGTGCATGTGGAACATGTTGTGCTCGGCCGTGACGATGCCGGCCGCATCCTGGCCGCGGTGCTGCAGCAGCAGAAGCCCGTCATAAAGCAGCTGGTTGACGGGGGATTGGGCGACGATTCCGAGGATCCCGCACATGGGGTAACGAGCGTCGACTCTTCCGATGTGGGTTAAGGGCTAATTATATTTCATGCGCTCGGCGAAGGCGGGCGGCAGCCAGGATTTAAAGCCGCTCGCGATTGCCGCAAGCTGCGCCCCGCTCAGCGATTCCTTCCACGCGGCGCTGCGTGGCAAACCGGTGAAGCCCGCAGCTATCGCCACGGCAAGCACTATCAGCAGCCCGCGCAGCAGGCCGAAGAGCGCGCCGAGCAGGCGGTCGAGGTTGCCCAGGCCTATGGAGCGCACCAGCTTCGCGAGCAGGATTCCCGTCAGCGTGGCGAGGACCAGCGTCAGGATGAACAGCGTGACGAAGGCGAGGAGCAACCGCAGCTCGGGGCGCACCACGGAAGAAGGCAGGAACTCGGCGAAGGGTGCGGCGAACAGGTTCGCCGCGAGGAAGGCGATGATCCAGCCCGCGAGCGACATCATCTCGCGCACCAGTCCGCGCCACACGCCCCATCCGATCGAAACAGCGAGCACGCCCAGCAGGGCGTAATCGAGCCAGGTCATCCCGGCTTGAAAATCATTTTGTGTTGACGGCGCCGGGCTTCAGCCCGAGCTCCTTAAGCTTCGCGAGCGCCTGGTCGGCGGCTTCGCGACTCCCGAACGGTCCGGCGCGCACCCGCGTGAGATTGCCTTGCAGCGGCTCGGTGTAATAAGGCAGCTTTGCGCTGGCTAGCTTCGCGATCACGCTGTCGGGCCGGGAGAAGGCGCCGACCTGGATGACATATTCCGAGCCGGCCGAAGGTGCGACCGGCGCAGGCTCCGCTTTGGCGGTCGGCTTGGGCGGCGGCTTCGGAGCGAAGGTGGTCTCGTTCTCGCCCGGAATGCGCACTTCGAGCGGCGCGAGCGTGCTCTTCGGCTCCGGATCGAAAACCATCGGCAGGACGATGACGGCGAGAAGCACGAGCGCGACCGCTCCGACGAGCCTCCTGCGTCCCCTGCGTTTCAGCGTTTCGACGTCTTGTTGTTCTTCAGCCATTCCAGCACTTCGCCGACGGTCAGAAAGGAGCCGAACACCACGATCTTATCATTCTCGCCTGCGCGCCCGAGCGCGGCGGCGAAGGCCTGCGCCGGCGTCGCGAAGCATTCGCCTTTCACGAATCGGGAAAGCTCTTCCGCGCTCGCGGCGCGCGGCCCGTCGAGCGATGCGAGATGCCAGCGGGTGATGCGCGGGGCGAGCGCTTTCAGGACGCCGCCGATATCTTTGTCGCGCAGCATGCCGCACACGGCGATCGTCTCCGGCGCGAATCCCGACGACGCGAGATTGTCGGCAAGCACCTGCGCCGCCTGCGGGTTATGCGCCACGTCGAGGATGATCTGCGGCTTGCCCGGCAGCACCTGGAAGCGCGCCGGCAGCTCCACCTCGGCCAGCCCGCGGCGGATGTCCTGCATGGCGAGCGGCAGCTGCTCGCGCAGCGTTTCGAGCGCGCAGATCGCGGCCGAGGCGTTCCGCAGCTGCATAGCGCCGCGCAGCGCCGGGTGTGCCAGCCCGCCACGCTTGCCGCCAGGACCCCAGTAGCTCCACTGGCTCTGCTGATCGACGTAGCCGAAGTCGCGGCCCATGCATAGATGTTTGCCGGGAGAAGAAACCACGGAAGCCGGCGGATCCGGCTCGGCGATTACCGCCGGCCGGCCGGCGCGAAAGATGCCCGCCTTCTCCCGGCCGATCGACTCGCGATCGGGGCCGAGATAATCGACGTGATCGATGCCGACGCTGGTCAGGACGGCGCAATCGGCATCGAGGACGTTCACCGCGTCGAGGCGCCCGCCCAGTCCGACCTCCAGCACCAGCGCTTCGACCCGCTCGCGCGCAAAGATCCACAGGGCCCCGAGCGTGCCGTATTCGAAATAGGTCAGCGGCGCGTCCCCCCGCACCGCTTCCACCGCATCGAACGATGCCGCGAGAAGCTCATCGCTCGCCTCGGCGCCGGCAATGCGAACGCGCTCGTTATAGCGCTCCAGGTGCGGCGAGGTGTAGAGGCCGGTGCGGTAGCCGCCCGCGCGCAGGATCGATTCGAGCATGCCGCACGTCGAGCCCTTGCCGTTCGTGCCGGCGACCGTGATTACCGGTGCGCTCAACTTGAGATTCAACTTGCGGAAGACCTTGGCGACGCGCTCCAGGCCGAGCGCGATCGCCTTCGGGTGCTGGCGCTCGATGAACTCGAGCCATTGCGCGAGCGTTTTCATCCGATGCTTTCGCGGTAGATCTGCCGAACCGTATCGATAGTGTCGGCCTCCTCCGGACGCTTGTCGGGGCGGTAGCCCTTGACGCGCGCGAAGCGCAGGGCGAGGCCGCCGGGATATTGCGAGCTCTCCTGCAGGTCGTTGAAGGCGATCTCCACCACCAGCTCCGGTCGCAGGCGCACCGTCAGCTCGTCGCGCTCGAGCTCACGCGCCAGGAACTCGCGCGTCTGCCACTCCAGCATCTCGTCGGTGAGGCCCTTGAAGGTCTTGCCGAGCATCACGTAGCCGCCGCTCGCGGGATCACGGGCGGCGAGGTGCAGGTTAGACAACCAGCCGCGCCTGCGGCCATGACCCCATTCCGCGGCAATCACCACCAGGTCGAGCGTGTGCGCCCGCTTGATTTTCAGCCAGCCGGCGCCGCGCCGCCCGGACTCATACGGGGCATCGAGGGCCTTCGCCATGACGCCTTCGTGACCCTGCGCCAGGGCGTGGCGGTAGAACGCCTCTGCTTCTGCCGCCTGCGACGTCACCATGGCAGGCGTGACGGCGGCCGCCGGGAGCGCCTGCTCGAGCGCGCTGCGCCGCTCGCGCGTCGGCTGGTCCATCAGCGGTGCTCCGTCCCGGTATAGGCAGTCGAAGAAAAACACCGACAGCGGCAGCTCGCTGCGCAGCGCCGGGTCGTCCTGCCGGCTGCCGAAGCGCCGCATGGTGAGCTGGAAAGGATGCGGCCGCCCGTCCGCCCGCAACGCTATGGCCTCGCCATCGAGGATCAGGGACTGCGCGGAAGCGGCGCGCGCTGCGCTCACGACCTCGGGCACGCGCGCAGTCACGTCGTTCAGGTTACGGGTGTAGACACGCACCTCGTCGCCCGCCTTGTGCACCTGCACTCGAGCACCGTCGATCTTCCACTCGAAGAGCGCGGTACCGAGGGCCGCTATCGCCGCGTCCGGGTCGCTCGCGGTCTGGGCGAGCATCGGCATCACCGGCTGCATTACCTGCACCGAGAACGCCTGCAGGGCGGTCGCACCGCCCGTAAGCGCGGCCGAGGCTACGGGCGCGATCCCTCCGGCGAACGTGGCCGCGCGTCGCACGTCGGCGGCCGGCAGGTCCGCCGCAGCGGCCACCGCCTCGAGCATCACCCCTTCGAGTGCGCCCTGCCGCAGCTCGCCGACGACGAGGCGAACGAGGAAATCTTGCTCCACCTCGGTAGCGCGGGCGAAGAGCTCGCGGATCAGGCTGGCGCGCGTCGCCGCCGCACCCTTTCCCTTCACCGCCTTGAGCCGCGAGAAGGCGGCATCCACCTCCGCAAGCGAGAGCAAAGGCGCCGCGTTTGCGCTTGCGCGCGCCGCCTGGAGCGTAGCCAAGCCGACCGTGAGCCTGCCCTGTCGGGTGTCGCCGCTCAGGAATGGCAGTGCAATGGCGATCTCGTCCTGAGCCAGCGGCTTCAAGAAATCGGCCAGCGCACGGATCTTCGCCAGGCGGCTCGCGGTGCCCGCCACCTGCTCTGAAACGCGTACCAGCTCCGCGAGGAGCGTCATGAGACCCGCTAGGCGGGGTTGTCCGCCGGCACCCTGAGCATCAGAGACAGCAGCAAGTGCAGTTTCTCGCGCAGCTGGCGCCGGTCGACGATCATGTCGATGGCGCCCTTCTCCAGCAGGAACTC
>DATLDY010000067.1:0-12033 GCA_035525655.1 Burkholderiales bacterium | reverse complement strand
CCTGCGCCAGCCCGATGAGGCGATCGCGCTTTACGAATCGGCGAGCTCGCTGCGCAGTGCTCCTTCCATGGATATAAGCGCCCTGGCGCTGGCGGACATCTACCGCTTCGACAAGCGCAACTCGCCCAAGGCGATCGAGCTCTATCGCCGCGCCACCGGCCCCTTCAAGCGCTGGATCGATGCCGAGGTCGCGTACCTCGAGACCGGCCGGCGCTTCTCCGGCACCATCGGACCGGTCGACATGCAGACGGGGTTCCTGTGGCTGGGCGGCCTGTCCATGCAGGAGCCGATCACGCCGCCGCCGGATCCGGCAACGCTCTCCCGCCTCGCCGCCTCGCAATTCCAGATCGCGCGTGCCATGCCGGCGATGTTCGATCTCTCGCCTACGGAGATGCTGCCGTTCTTCGAAAAGCACGACCCGGCCGGCTACCTCACCGCTGCAGTCCTGTCCTTCGCGCTCGCAAAGGAGCCTTCGCCCTACGTGAAGGCGGCGGCCGATACCTTCTTCCGGACGCGCGGCATTCATACGGCGCAGACGCTGCCGGCCAATCCGCGCTATGCGACGCCCGAGAAGACGTGGAGCGCTTTCCTCGCCGCCGCGAAGAAGGGCGACGCGGCCGGCGTGCTGGACTGCTTCACCGCGGAGATGCAGGCGCAGCTCGCGCCCGCCTTCAAGAGCATGTCGGCCGAGCAGCTGCGCGAGGTAGGCGCGAGCTTCGTCGGCTTCGCCATGCAAGGCGCCGACGAGGCGGCGGTCGTCAGGCAGAACAAGGATCGTCGCCAGGCGGGATTTATTACTTTCGTCCGCGACGGCGCCGGGTGGAAGATAGGCAGCATCTGACCAGGGGGAAACAATGAAAAGACAGGCTGGAATATCGACCATCGGCGCCGCGATCATCGCGGCCGTCGTCGCGGGCGGCGGTGCAGGCGCCGTGGCGTGGCAGCAGCACCAGCAGCTCGTGCAGGTGCGCGGCGAGCTCGCCGAGAGCCAGGCGGCGCTGCAGACGGCAGTCGCTTCGGCGAATGCAGCGCGCAACCAGCTCATCGTGGTGCGCAAGGAGCTCGACGAGCAGAAGATGGCGGCCGAGCAGCTGCGCGCCGAGCTGAATTCCGCCCGGGTGCTCTTCGAGGCGGAGAAGCAGCACGGCGAGCGCCTGCGCGCCGAGCTGACGCTCGCGAAAGAGCAGCTCGCGTTCATGCGCACGCGGCAGTTGGCCCCCGTCGCCGCGCCGACCCTGGTGCGGCCGCAGATCCTGCGCGTCGAGCGGGCCGGCAGCGGCGGACAGGCTTACGGCGCGCCTATCCAGGCCCAGCCGCCGCGCTGATGGGTGAGCTGCGCCGCTGCGCGTGGGCGCAGTCGCCGCTCGGCATCGCGTATCACGACGCCGAGTGGGGCGTGCCGGTGCACGACGACCGCGTACTCTTCGAGTTCCTGGTCCTCGAAGGCGCGCAGGCCGGCTTGAGCTGGGAAACCATCCTGCGAAAGCGTGAAGGCTACCGCGCCGCGTTTGCCGGCTTCGATCCCAGCAAGGTCGCGCGCTTCACGCCGGCGCGCATCGAGAAGCTGATGCAGGACGAAGGCCTGGTGCGCAATCGCCTGAAATTGCAGAGCACCGTCACCAACGCCAAGGCGTTCCTCGCCGTGCAGAAGGAATTCGGCAGCTTCGACGCTTATGTCTGGCGCTTCGTCGGCGGCAAGCCTCGCATCAGCGACGGCAAGACCGTCCCCGCGAAGACTGCGCAGTCCGATGCGTTGAGCAAGGACCTCCTCAAGCGCGGCTTCAAGTTCGTGGGCTCGACCATCTGCTACGCCTACATGCAGGCCGTCGGCATGGTCGACGACCACACCTCCGCCTGCTTCCGCAGACAATGACCAAGGGACGGCTCGAAGCGTTCAGCGACGGCGTCATCGCCGTGATCATCACCATCATGGTGCTCGAGATGAAGGTGCCGCATGGCGCGGACAGCGCGGCGCTCGCGCCGCTGGTGCCGGTATTCCTGAGCTACGTGCTGAGCTTCGTGTACGTCGCCATCTACTGGAACAACCACCACCACATGTTCCACGCCGTGCATCACGTCACCGGCGGCACGCTGTGGGCGAACATGCACCTGCTCTTCTGGCTGTCGCTCGTGCCGTTCGTCACCGGCTGGATGAACGAAAACCACTTCGCCCCGACGACCGTCGCCGCTTACGGCGTGGTTCTCTTCTGCGCGGCGATCTCCTACACGATATTGACGCTGGTCCTGCGCGCCAACCATGCGCCGGATTCGGTGCTGGCGAGGGCGCTCGGCAAGGACTTCAAGGGCAAGATCTCGCTCGTGCTGTACCTGGCGGCGATCCTGCTCGCTTTCGTGGAGATCTGGATCTCGCTCGCGCTCTACATGGCGGTCGCATTGATCTGGCTGGTACCCGACCGGCGCTTCGAGCGCCTGCTAGCGGAGCACAGGACATGATCGTCGTGCACCACCTCAACAACTCCCGCTCGCAGCGCGTGCTGTGGCTGCTGGAGGAGCTCGGCCTCGAATACGACATCAAGCGCTACCAGCGCGATGCGAAGACCATGCTCGCGCCGCCGGCCCTGCGCGAGGTGCATCCGCTCGGCAAATCGCCGGTGATCACCGACGGCGACGTCACGATGGCGGAGTCGGGCGCCATCACCGAATACCTGGTCGAGCGCTACGGCAACGGCCGGCTGGCACCGCCCGCCGGGAGCGCCGAGCGGCGGCGCTATCTCTATTGGATGCACTTCGCCGAGGGCTCGGCGATGCCGCCGCTCGTCATGAAGCTGATCTTCGACCGCACGGCCAAGGGGCCGATGCCGTTCTTTGTACGACCGATCGCGCGCGGCATCGCCGCCAAGGTCAAGCAGGGCTTCATCGAGCCCAACATTGCGCGCCAGCTCGATTTCATGGAGGCGGAGCTCGGCAAGAGCACGTGGTTCGCCGGCAGCGAGTTCACTGCCGCCGACATCCAGATGAGCTTCCCGCTCGAGGCCGCCGCCGCGCGTGCCGGTCTCGACGCCAGCCGCCCGCGCCTGATGGATTTCCTCGCGCGCATCCACGCGCGCGAGGCGTATCGCCGGGCGCTCGAGCGCGGCGGCGAGTTCAAGCTCCTCAGCTAATTCGGGGTCATCCAAATAAATGGGGACAGACCCCATTTAAAACTTCGCGGAACGCTTCGTTAAATGGGGTCTGTCCCCATTTATTTGGGGTATTAGCGCCCTGACCCCGAATTCAGCTTGGGCTCCAGAAGGTTGGGCTCGGCGGGCTCGTCCTTGAAGCGCACCGGCGGCGCGAGGTGGCGGCGGCCGGAGGCATCTTCGATCACCATGCCGCGCGCGAGCGCGTTCGGGTCGCGCAGGGCTTCGGGAAGGGTATTCACCCGCCCGTAGCAGACGTCCAGCTTCGACAGCATCGCTTCGCACGCCGCGAGAGTCTTGGCGCGAAATGTTGCGGACAGAAGGTCCATTACCGGCTGCTGATGCGGCCCTGGCTTCTCGCATAGCGGAGCGAGATCGAGGCGTCCGAGCGCGCCGAGCAGGTTGCGCACGAACTTCATCTCCTGGCCGCCGAGCACGAGGTGGCGGCCGTCGGCGGTCTCGTAGATGCGATAGAACGCCGAGCCGCCGGTGGTGCGCTCGTGCGACGGGACCGGCTGGCGGTTTTCCGCGAGCACGGGGCCGAGGATGTTCGAAAGGCCGGCGACCGTGACGTCGTGCATGCCGATGTCGATATAGTCGCCGCGCCCGGTCTTCTCGCGCCGCAGCAGCGCCATGAGGATGCCCGCGAGGCCGTGCATCGACGCAAGAAGGTCGGAGACCGGCAGCGGCGGGACGCTGTTGTTCATCGATAGCACGCCGGAGAGCGCTTCCACGGCCAGATCGTGCGCCGGGCGGTCGCGGTACGGTCCGCTCGCGCCGAAGGCGCTCATCGAGCAGTACACGAGCCGCGGGTTGCGCTCGCGCAGCGTAGCTTCGCCAAACCCGAGGCGCTGCATCACGCCCGGGCGAAAGGATTCGACGAACACATCGGCCGTATCCACAAACTCGAGCAGCGCTTGCTTCCCCGGCTCGGTCTTGAGATCCAGCACCACGCTGCGCTTGCCGCGGTTGAGGAGGCGGAAATACACCGTGCTTTCGCCGTCCGCCAGGCCGAGGTGGCGCGTCGGGTCGCCTTCGCCCGGCGGCTCGACCTTGATCACCTCGGCGCCGTGGTCGGCCAGCTGCAGCGTGAGGTACGGGCCCGGCAGGAAAAGCGTGAGGTCGACGACCCGGATGCCGGTGAGTTTCATGGCGGGTATGCGACCATCTTAATGGAGATGACCTTCGCCATTGCGATCCACGGCGGCGCCGGCGCGATGCCGCGGCGCGAGATGACGAAGAGCGCCGAGGCACGCTACCGCGCGGCGCTCGAGCGCGCGCTCGACGCGGGGTACTCGGTCCTCAAAAGCAATGGCTCCAGCCTCGACGCGGTATGCGCCGCCGTCGTGGTGATGGAAGATTCGCCGCTCTTCAACGCCGGCCGCGGCGCCTGCTACAACGCGGATGCGAAGCACGAGCTCGATGCCTCGGTCATGGACGGCGAGAAGCTGCGCGCGGGGGCCGTCGCCGCGGTGACTCGCATCCGCAATCCGGTGCTCGGCGCGCGTGCGGTGATGGAGAAGTGCCGCCACGTGCTCCTCGTGGGGCGCGCGGCGGATCGCTTCGCGCAGAATCAGGGTTTGCGCCTCGAGCCGCCCGAATATTTCCATACTGCTGCGCGCCTGAATGCCCTCCATAGAAAGATTCCGGGCCATCACGGCACCGTCGGCGCCGTGGCCCTCGATGCCAACGGAAACCTGGCGGCCGCGACCTCTACCGGCGGCTACACCGGCAAGATGCCGGGGCGTGTGGGCGACTCCCCGATCATCGGCGCCGGCACCTACGCAGACAACCGCGCGTGCGCCGTATCGGGCACCGGCCTGGGCGAGGCATTCATCCGCAGCGTGCTCGCTTACGACGTCGCCGCGCGCATGCGCTATATGCGCGAGCCGCTGGCGAAGGCCGCGGAGGCGGCGATTGCGAACCTGTCGACATTGCAAGCGGACGGCGGCCTCATCGCGGTGGATCGCGGCGGTAACATCGCCATGCCGTTCAACAGCGAAGGCATGTACCGTGCAGCCATCGATCCGCGCGGCAAACGCGCTGTCGCCATCTATTGATGTATGAGCCGCGCGGCCAACCGCCGCTGTCGCGCGCCCATTTCGTCCGGCGCATGCTGCGCCACGCCGCGAGCGCCCTCTCCCTCGTGCTGCTTTCCCTGGCCATCGGCATGGCCGGCTATGTTTACTTCGAGGGCCTGGGCTGGCTCGACGCCTTCCTCAATTCGGCGATGCTGCTCGGCGGCATGGGACCGGTAAACAATCCGCAAACCACCGGCGGCAAGCTGTTCGCCGGCTTGTATGCTCTGTATTCGGGCCTGGTGTTCCTCGTCACCGTCGGCGTGGTGTTCGCGCCGGTGCTGCACCGGACGCTGCATGTCTTCCACTGGAAAAAGGACGTCGCCAAATGAACCGCCTGCTCATCGCCCTCGCCTTCGCCGTGCCGGCCGTCGCGTCGGCTGCCGAATACATGGAGAAGACCCCGTTCCAGCTCTCGCGCGCCTTCTCCCCCGGCGTGATCACCGAGGGCGGCAAGACCGTGTGGGTCGCCGGCCAGACCGCGACGCGCGACAACGCCGGCGCCGATATCGCCAACAACTTCGAGGCGCAGGTGAAGCAGGTGTTCTCGCAGATCGACCAGGTGATGAAGCGCGCCGGCGGCAGCCTCGCCAATGTCGTCACCATGACCGTGTTCATCAAGGAATCGCGCTATGGCGATCGCTTCATCGAGATGCGCAAGGACATGTTCCAGAACGGCAACTATCCCGGTAGCGCGCTCATCACCGTGACCAACTTCGCCCGGCCCGGCATTGAGATCGAGATCCAGGCGGTCGGGGTCATCGGCGATCGCTGCTCGACGGAGGCGCCCTGCTCCGCCGAAGGCCAGGCCAAGAAACGCTGACCCGATGATGCGCCTGCTCCTCGCCGCAACGCTGGTCATCGCGGGCTGCGTCACCGCCGACGTGCCGCCTTCGGGCGCGGTGCGCGACCTCGCGCCGAGCGGGAAGCTGCGCGCCGCGATCAACTTCGGCAACACCGTGCTCGCGCAGCGCGAGCCCTTCGGCGGTGTATCAGTAGACCTTGCGCGCGAGCTGGCAAGGCGCCTCGGCGTGCCGGTGGAGTTCGTCACCTACGATGCAGCCGGCAAAGTCACTGACGACGCGACCAAGGGTGTCTGGGATATCGCCTTCGTCGCCCGCGATCCGCAGCGCGCGAAGGACATCGAGTTCACCGACGCGTACGTGATCATCGAAGGCGCGTACATGGTGCCGGCGAATTCGGCGCTGCAGAAGAACGAGGACGTCGATCGCAACGGCGTGCGCATCGCCGTGGGACGCGGCAGCGCCTACGACCTCTGGCTCTCGCGCAACATCAAGCAGGCCACCCTGGTGCGGGCGCCGACTTCCCCGGCGGCGGTCGAGCTCTTCGCCCAGGATCGCCTCGACGTCGCGGCCGGCGTGAAGCAGCCGCTGGTCGAATACGCGCGAACGCATTCCGACGTGCGCCTGCTTCCCGGGCGCTTCATGGTGATCGAGCAGGCGATGGCCACGCCTCGCGGCCGCACGGCCGGCGCCCGCTACCTCAGCACCTTCGTCGACGAGATGAAAGCCTCCGGCTTCGTCGCCGCATCGCTGCAGAAAAGCGGCCAGCGCGACGCCGCCGTCGCCCCATAATTCCGTACCCGGTACGTAATTATTTTGTCAGGGAGACAGGACGATGAAGATCCTGGACGGAGGTTGCCTCTGCGGTGCCGTTCGCTATCGGGTGAAAAACCAGCCGGTGCGCGGCTCCGTGTGCCATTGCACCTTCTGCCAGCGGCGCACCGGCAGCGCGTTCGGCTTCGGCGCCTACTTCAAAGATGACGACGTCGAGTTCCTGAAGAACGGCGAGCGCAAGACTTACGAGCATCGCTCGGATGAAACCGGGCGCTGGCTGCGCCTCGAGTTCTGCGCGACGTGCGGCACGCAGGTGACTTGGACCATCGAGGCCGCGCCGGGCCTGCGCGCCATCGGCGTCGGCACCTTCGACAATCCGAAGGCTGTCGAGATCAAGCGCTTCGGCTGGTTCCGCTCGGCGCATCCGTGGGTCGTGCCGCCGCCCGGTTTCGAAGTGCACGAGACCAGCTCGCTACCCCCGGCGAAATGAACCGGCGCCGTCAACTGCTCGTCGCATTCCTCCTGGCGCCGCTCGCGGCGCGCGCGCAACAGCGCATCGTGCGCATCGGCTTTCTCGGACGCACGACACGCCTGGCGGCATTCCGCGAGGGCATGCGCGGGCTCGGTTACGTCGAGGGGAAGAACCTCGTCATCGAGCAACGCTGGGACAACTCGTACGAGCGTTTGGCACCGCTGGCGGAAGAGCTGGTGCGTGCGAAGGTCGACGTGATCGTCACCTCGGGCTCGCCAGGCTCGATCGCGGCGCAGAAGGCAACGCGCACGATCCCGATCGTGATCGCCGTCGCAGGCGATCTGCTCGCCACCGGACTCGTCACGAACCTCGCCAAGCCCGGCGGAAACACGACCGGCCTCAGCTTCTTCGCGCCGCAAGTCGAGGCGAAGCTGCTGGAAATAACGCGCGAAGCCCTGCCGCGCGCCAAGCGCATCGCAGGCTTGTTCAATCCGGCGAACCCCATCGCGCCGGCGCTGCTCAAGAGCATGAGCACGACTGCCGAGCGCCTCGGGCTGTCCTTCCAGCCGTACGAGGTCCGGTTGCCGTCCGAGCTCGCGCCAGCGCTCGACACCATAGCGGCACGGCGCAGCGACGCGGTGGTATCCACGGCTGACGGCGTGCTGATCGAAAGCGGCAAGCTGCTCGCCGATCTGGCGCTCAAGCGCCGCCTGCCCTGCTTCGGACCGCTCGAAACCGCAGAAGCCGGCGCCTTCATGGCCTACGGCGTCGACATCGCCGATCTCATGCGGCGCTCGGCGCTTTTCGTCGACAAGATCGTCAAGGGCGCAAACCCTGGCGACCTGCCGATCGATCAGGCCACGCGGTTCCAGCTCATCATCAACCTGAAGACCGCCCGGGCGCTCGGCATCCCATTAACGCGAGACATGCTGTCGCGCGCCGATCGCGTTATCGAGTAATTCCGTACCGGGTACGGAATTGGTCGACGCCTCCCCGGCGTCCCCGGATCATGGGATTTTCGCGCGCAAAAGAATCACGCACCCTGTGACGCACTTTAACTGTCGCGTCGAAAAGGGGGCGAGATGGCTGAGATACCGAAGGCAGCACGTCGTAGCGCAGCACTCCTTGCAGTTCTCCTGGTCGCAGCTTGTGGCGGAGGCGGTGGTCAGCCGGACCCTGATGACCGGACGTCACTTCCACTGCCGCCAAGCGCACCGACCGCAGTAACCGCCACACCCGCGAACGCGCAAGCGACGGTGTCGTGGACGGCGGCGCCCAGCAGCTCCAGCTACAACGTCTATACCTCGCCGACGTCGCCGGTCACCAAGGCCGCCACCAAGACCAGCGTGACGGGGACCACTGCGACGCTACCGACACTCGCGAACGGCACGCCGGTATTCGTGGCGGTGGCCGCGGTGAACCTCGGCGGCGAGAGCCCGCTTTCGAGCGAGGTGTGCGCGGTTCCCACGGCGGCGTCGACATCCGGCCTGGCTCTCTATGATCCCCTTTGCGCGAGCACGCTAGATGGCAAGAAGTGGCGCACGCCATTGCTCAGCCGCGCGGTCGCCAACGGCGAGCTTGTGCTCAGTAACGAGGCATCCAACATGGAAGCGCTGGCGAGCCGCGGTCTCGCTTACGCGTCATTCGCCATCGTCAACGCGGGCACCCAACGCGTCTCCACGCTGAAGTCGAAGGTCACCGTGCCCGCGGCCAGCGCGGTGCGCACCGGCACCGCCGAGATCGCGGCGGGGGTGTCCGTGCTATATCAACCGCCGGCCAACCGGTCGGTCGGAGACATAGGCGCAAGCCTCAACCTGATCCGCGTGCAGATTGGCCTGATCGATACGGGCAATGGATTGCGCGCCCTGCGTCGCGTGACGCATTGCGACGCGGCCGCGTGCGGTGCGCCCACCTCGACCGGCATCGCCTTTGCGGATCCGGCGGGATTCGACAGCAACGGGCAGGCCGCAGCGGCCTACGACACGACTTACACCGTGAGCCTGACGCTGGACGAGGCCAGCGGCGTGTTCACCTGGTCGATCGCAGGCGGGACCTTTGGCGCCGGCGCCAGCGGCACGGCGGATCCGGCGGCGTATCTCGCTGGCAACAGCACCTGGAGCGCGCTCGGCGCAAAGCCGCTCGCCGCCGGAGGCGGATTCTTGAACGCGGCGCTGCGCACCGTCATCCTCGACTCAGGCGCGGGGGGATCGAGGGGCAGCATCGCGGCCCGCTTCGACGACGTGGAGGCGGGCTTCGACAATGCTCCCGCGACATTCTGGGACGACTTCAGCGGCAGCGAGCTCAGCGCCTCCCTGTGGACGCCCAGCGGCCAGCATTCGATTGCCGCGACATCGGGCGCCGTCGTCGAGCACGCGCAAATCACCAGCTCGCCGAGCGGCTTCCTCACCAACTTTCAAGGCCTCCCTCTCAGCGATTCCACGGCCTTCAATACGATCCAGGCCGACTTCACCGTGTCGGCATGCGCCAACAACTCCGCGCACGGCGCGGCCAACGTATCGCTCGAGGCCAACATCTACAACGACGGCACGCCGGGCACCACGCCGCCCAACGACAACGCGCCCGGCAGCATGGTCGGCGAGATACGCGCCTACCTGATCCTGGATTGCGTCGCGCAAGTGGCGCGCTTCCAGGTGCTGCGCTGGAACCAGAGCAATCCCCTCAGCGGGACAGTGCTGAATTCGACGAACAACATCGTCCCGATGGGCCCCGCCGCGATCGTCGGCAACACGCACACCATGAGAATGACCTGGGATCCCGTGGGCCACCGGCTGACATTCCAGGTCGACGGCCAGGCGCCGGTGATCGTGGACCCGACGACCGTCAACGCCCGCATGAGTATCGCCGCGCCCTACGTCAAGGCGCCGAATGCGCCGGCGATGCACATCGGCCGGTTCCTGAGCCTGGACCCTGGTGTCTCGCCAGCCACTCAGGCGAGCCTGGATTTCAAGGTCAACAACGTCTTTACGGCGCCTTAGTCGACCTTGACGTTCGCTGCCCGCACGACCTCGCGCCACCGCGCGAGGTCGTTGCGCACCTGCTCGGTGAACTCCGCGGGTGAATTCCCGACTGGCTCGATGCCGAGCACCGCGTAGCGCTCCTTCACGAATGCGGATTGCAGGACCACCGCCAATTCCTTCTGCAGCCGGTCGACGACGGGGCGCGGGGTCTTCGCCGGCGCAAAGATGCCGGTCCACGAGGAGACGTCGAAGCCCGCCTGGCCGCTTTCCTGGAACGTCGGCACTTCGGGAAGCGCCGATGAGCGCTTCGCGCCCGGCACGCCGAGCCCGATGAGCCGCCCGCCGCGCACGTACTGCTGAGCCGTGGCGATCGCGGTGAAGACGAGCGGGATCTGGCCGCCGACGACATCGGTGATCGCCTGCCCGCCGCCCTTGTACGGAACATGCTCGAGCTGCGCGCCAGTGCGCTGCCTGAGGAGCTCGCCGGCGAGGTGCGGCGTGCCGCCGGTGCCGGAAGTGCCGTAGGAGAAAGGCTTCAACTTCGCCTGAGAGATGAGCTCGCCCAGGTTCTTCACGCCCGCCGCCGGATGCGCCACCAGAATGAGCGTGGCGTCGCCAAGCTTGGTCACCGCGGCGAAATCCCGCAGCGTGTCGAACGGGATCTTCGCGAACACATGCGGATTGATGACCATGGTGCCGTCGAAGCCGAGGAGCAGCGTATAGCCGTCGGGCTCCGCCTGCGCCACCTGCTGGCTGCCGATATTCCCGCTCGCCCCCGGCCGGTTCTCGACCACCACCTGCTGTCCGATGCGCTGGGCAAGCGGCTCGGCTATCACGCGCGCGCTGTTGTCGGCCACGCCACCTGGGCTGAAGGGCACGACGATGCGCACCGGCTTCGCCGGCCAGTCCTGCGCATGAGCGCTGATTACAATAGCCGCGAGGAAAAAAGGGGTCAGAGCAATTTTCATAAAGCCATTTTGAAAGTCGAGCTCCGTTACGCGCCGCTGCCGTTCATCGGCGCGATCGCCGTGCACTACTGGTTCGTCGTCTACGACGACGCCGGCGCCTGCCAGCGCTGGGAAGTATGGCAGACGGCGAATGCCGGCGGAAAAAGCCACGGCCACGTGCATTGCGATCTCAAGCCGCCGCTCGCCGACGTCGGCGGCGGCGTCACGCGCCTCGCAACGAGCTGGGAAGGCGCCGAGGCCGAGCGCCTCGCGGCGGTGTTGAAGGAGGCGCCGAGCTACCCATGGTGCAACCTCTACCGCTACTGGCCCGGCCCGAACAGCAACAGTTTCGTCGCCTGGGTGCTGGAGCGCGCGGGCATCCAGTACGCTCTGCACTGGAGGGGGATCGGCAAAAAGTGGAAGCGACCGCGCTGAAGGCGCGCGATGCGACGGCGGACGATGTCGCTACGATCGCGCAGATCAGTGTCGATGCCTGGCGCGCCGCGTATCGCGGGCACATGCCCGATGCGTTGCTCGACGGACTGAAGGTCGAGGAGCGCGCGCGGATGTGGGCCGGCGTCCTCGCGCGCCCGGCTCCCAGCCGGCTGATCGTCACCGAGCCCGTCACCGGATTCTGCTTCTACGGCCCGTCGCGCGATGGAGAGCTCGACGTCGCGGAGATCTTCGCAATCTATGTCCGCCCGGACTGCTGGCGGCAGGGCGCGGGCCGCGTGCTGTGCGAGCACGTGGAGCTCGACGCTGCCGCGCGCGAATGCAAGGCCCTCACGCTCTGGGTGCTGAAGACCAACGAGCCTGCGCGCCACTTCTACGAGCGCATCGG
>DATLDY010000041.1:0-17853 GCA_035525655.1 Burkholderiales bacterium | reverse complement strand
GCCTCTTTCATTACCGCAACCATGGCGCCGACTACGGCCGCGTCCTCGTCGGCATGCAGGTGCCGCGCAAGGAAATGGGCCAGTTCACCGCGTTCCTGCGCAAGCTCGGCTACCCGTACGCGGACGAGACTCGCAACCCGGCGTACCGGTTGTTCCTGGTTTAGGAAATCGGGCTCTGACCCCGATTTCCTAGTCGCGCTTCACTTCGCCGGCGTAGCAGACCGGCGAGGCCAGCGCGCTGCCTTCGCCTTGTTGCGGCTCGCCGAGGTAGGCGAGGCCGTCCGGATCACGCCGGTACACCCCGCGCTCGGTCACCACATAGTCCATGGGGATGTCCCATTCCTGAGGGTGAATGGTGTCGAGCCGCGCGAGCTCGTAGGACACTCCTATCGTCACCGGACGCTTGGCCAGGCTCGCCAGCGTGCGATCGAAGAATCCGGCGCCGTAACCGAGGCGGTAGCCTTTAGCGTCCCAACCGTTCATCGGCAGAATCACCACGTCGGGCTGCACTTCCGGCGAGTCGACGGGATAGGGAATGTCGAGCTTCCCGGTGGCGAGACGCACTCCAGGATGCCAATCGCGAAAAATCAGCGGCTGCTTGGGCGCAACGACGACGGGAAGCGCTGTCAACGCGCCCCTGTCGCGCATCGTTCTGGCAAAATGACGGGCGTCGTACTCGCCTTTGATCGGCCAACAAATTGCGAGACGGCCATGGGCAATTCCGGGAAAAGAGAGCTCCAGGTAACCGTCCATCCGGTGGCGATATGCCTCGAGCGTCGCTTCCGGGAGCGCTGCGCGCGCCGCGATGAGTCTTTCGCGTTCGCTCTTGCGCCAGGTTTTCAGTGCGGCCGGATCTAGCCTCATGGGATTTTTAGTCTGATGATTTTCAAGTATTTCCGCAATGCGCTGGCTGCGCTGGCCGTGCTGGCGGCGCCGCTAGCCGCATTCGGAGCCGCGGCGGCCAACGACGATGCAGTGCTGGGCGCGTACGACGCGTACCGGGCCGGCGACGCGCTCAAGCTCGCGCGCTTCGCGAAGAAGCTCGATGGCCATCCCCTCGACGCCTGGATCGACTACTGGCGCGTTGCGATGCGCCTGGACGATACGCCCGCCAGCGAAGTGCACGCTTTTTTCGCCGAGCATCCGAACACGTACGTGGCCGAAGTGCTGCGCGGCGACTGGCTGAAGGTGCTGGGCAAGCGCGCCGCCTGGGACGAATTCGAGCGTGAACTCGCGCTCTACCCGCGAGAGGATCTCGAGATCCGCTGCTACGCGAGCTTGAAAAAGGTCGAGCACGGCGAGGAGCTGCCAATGGGCGAAGCCGACTGGATGTGGCTCGAGCCTGCGGAGCTGCCCGAAGGTTGCGCGAAGCTCGTCGACCGCATGCTGGAGGACGAGCGCATTTCGGTCGCCGATGTGTGGCGCCGCGTGCGACTGCTATTCGCCCGCGGGCAGATCACCGCCGCGAAGACGGCACTCGGCTATCTCGCGAAATCCGATTCGCCCGACGAGCGCATGCTCGCCGAGGCCGCGCGCCAGCCCAAGCGGGTGCTCGACCGTTTGCCGAAGACCCTCGACAAGCGGCCCGTGCGCGAGGTCGTCGTGCTGGCAGCCATTCGCTACGCGCGCAATGAGCCCGAAGCGATGGCGAAGCTGCTCGAAGGCACGCTTGCCTCGCGCCTGCCGGAAGCCGATGTGCACTACCTCTGGGGCCGCGTCGCCTACGAAGGCGCGCGCGAGCATCATCCGGAGGCGCTCAAGTGGTTCGCGCACGCCGCGCCCAAGAGCTTGGACGACGATCAGCTCGCCTGGAAGGTGCGCGCAGCCCTGCGCGCCGCGCGCTGGAGCACGGTGAAGGAAACCATCGACCTCATGCCGGTGAGCATGCGGCACGAGTCGACCTGGACCTACTGGTACGGCCGCGCGCTTGCCGCCCAGGGCGAGGAAACCGGCAGCCGCGCCTACTTCATGCGCATCGCGGGGCAGACGGATTTCTACGGCCTGCTGGCGAGCGAGGAGCTCGGCTACGTATCGACCGTGCCCGAGAGCGTCTATATCCCCACCGATGAGGAAGTCGAGCTCGCGCGCGCTACGCCGGGTCTCGCCCGCTCGATCGAGCTGATTCGCCTCGGCATGCGCACGGAAGGCGTGCGCGAATGGCTCTTCAGCGTGCGCTACTTCGGCGACGAGCAGCTCCTCGCGGCGGCCGAGTTCGCGCGCCGCGAAGGCATCTGGGACCGGTCGATCTCGGCCGCGGATCGCACCGTGCGCTCGCACAATTTCGCGCTGCGCTATCCGCTGCCGTACCGCGAGCTTTTCAGCGAGTACGCCAAGACCTACGACCTCGACGAGGCCTGGATCCTCGGCCTGGTGCGCCAGGAGAGCCGCTTCATCACCGATGCGCGCTCGAACGCCGGCGCCGCGGGCCTGATGCAGGTGATGCCGCGCACCGCGCGCTTCGTCGCGCAGAAGATCGGCTTGCGCCGCTACGACGGCAAGTCGGTCACCGAGGCGAAAACCAATATCACGCTCGGCGCGGGCTATCTTCGCCTGGTGCTCGACCAGCTCGGCCATCCGGTGCTCGCGTCCGCCGCCTACAATGCCGGTCCCGGCCGCGCCAAGCGCTGGCGCGACACGAGCCGTGCGCTCGAGGGTGCGGTGTATGCGGAAACCATTCCTTTCGCGGAGACGCGGGACTACGTGAAGAAGGTGATGGCGAACGCCGTGTTCTATGCCGCGCTCACCCAGAAGCAGGTGACGCCGCTCAAGGCGCGCCTGGGTACGATCCCGCCGCGAGGCACCGCGGAGCCGGTCGAAGACGACCTTCCGTGAAGCTGGACCGCGTTATCGTCATCGGCGGCTCAGGCTTCATCGGCCGCCATGTGGTCGCGGCGCTCGTGCGTCGCGGCATCAAGGTCACCGTCCCGGCGCGCCGCCGTGAGCGCGCCAAGCACCTCATCCTGCTGCCGACGGTCGATGTCATCGAGGTCGATGTCGGCGCCGCGGGCGCCCTCGAGCGCCTGGTACGCGGCCATGATGCGGTCATCAATCTCGTCGGCGTGCTGCACGGACCGGACTTCGACAAGGCGCACGTCGAGCTGCCGCGAGCCATAGTTGCCGCATGTCGTGCGGCTGGAGTGAAGCGCCTGGTCCACTTGAGCGCGCTCGGCGCGGCCGCCGATGCGCCTTCCGCCTACCAGCGCTCGAAGGCCAAAGGCGAGGAGGAGGTGATGGGCGCCACCGACCTCGAGGTCACCGTGTTCCGGCCTTCGGTGGTGTTCGGCCCGGAAGACAAATTCCTCAACCGCTTCGCCTCGCTCGCCCGCTTCTCGCCGGTGTTCGCCGTGCCTTGCCCCACCGCGCGCTTCCAGCCTGTCTACGTCGGCGATGTTGCCGCCGCGATCGTCGCCTCGCTGTCCGAGCCCGCCGCTCATGGAAGGCGCTACGACCTCGCCGGGCCGCGCGAGTACACCCTCAAGGAGCTCGTCCGCTGTGCGTGCGAGTTCACCGGCCGCCATCGGCTGGTCATCGGCCTGCCGCAGGGACTTTCGTCCGTGCAGGCATGGATGCTGGAGAAGCTGCCGGGCGAGCTCATGAGCCGCGACAACGTGCGCTCGATGAAAGTCGCGAACACCACCCGCGCGGCCTTCCCGTTCGGCATCCAGCCGCAGGCGCTCGAAGCCGTCGCGCCGGCCTATCTCGCGCCCTCGGGTCCGCGCGAACGCTATCCGCAGCTGCGCTTTCGCGCGCGGCGCTGATGCAGCGGCTTCTCGCGGGGCCGCTGCGGGTCGTCAACGTCGGCCTCGCCGGCTTCGGCCGCGACCTCGACGCGAACGGCGTGCCGGTGGTGCAGGTCGACTGGCGGCCGCCTTCGAAGCTCCAAGCCGTTCTCCAGCGCCTGGAGGAGCGGGCCGCGCAAATCGACAGTGCGAACGACGAGGCGCTGCGTCGCATCCTCGCTGCGGATCCCGTGCTCGTCGGCGTGCGCCGCGCGGGCGACCTCATCCCGGAGCTCGACGGCGGGCAACTGATCCTGCATGCCGGGCCGCCGCTGACGTGGGAGCGCATGTGCGGTCCATTGCGCGGCGCGATCTGCGGCGCGATTGTGTTCGAAGGCTGGGCAAGCGATCTCGCGGCAGCCGAGCGACTCGTCGAGCGCGGCAGCGTGCGCTTTGCGCCGAACCATCACTTCGGCGCGGTCGGCCCGATGACCGGCATCACGACGCGCAGCCAGCCGCTCCTCATCGTCGAGAACCGCGCCTTCGGCAATAGCGCCCGCTGCACGATCAACGAGGGGCTGGGCAAGGTGATGCGCTTCGGCGGCAACGACGCCGAGGTGCTCGCGCGCCTCGCCTGGCTGCGCGACGAGTTCGGCCCGCTTCTCGATCGCGCGCTTCAAGCGAACCCAGTTGCCTTGAGTCCGCTGATCGCGCGCGGCCTCACGATGGGCGACGAGATGCATCAGCGCAATGTCGCGTGCAGCTCGCTCCTCTTGCGCGCAATCGCTCCCCACCTGGCCGTCGCGGGAAGCAGCCCGGCGGTGGCCCGCGCGCTGCAATTCATCGCCGGCAACGATCAGTTTTTCCTCAACGTCGGCATGGCAATGGGGAAAAGCATGACCGACCCGGCGCAGGGCATCGCTCATTCGACGGTCGTGACGGTGATGTGCCGCAACGGCACCGATTTCGGCATCCGCGTCGCCGCGCTGGGCGATCGCTGGTTCACCGCGCCCGTCGAGATGCCGCAAGGCCTGTACTTCCCCGGCTTCAGCGCCGCCGATGCGAATCCGGACATCGGCGATTCCGCGATCCTCGAGGCCATCGGCCTGGGGGCCTTTGCCATGGCGGCCGCGCCCGCCGTGGCCGGCTTCGTCGGCGCGGGCGGCTTCCAGGATGCCGTCGGCTATACGCGCTCGATGGCCGAGATCAGCGCAACGCGCAACCAGAAGTGGGCGATCCCCGCGCTGGAATTCGCCGGCACGCCGACGGGCATCGATATCCGCCGCGTCGTCGAGACCGGCATTGCGCCGGCCATCAACACCGGCATCGCCCACAAGCGCGCGGGCGTGGGTCAGGTCGGGGCGGGCGTCGCCCGCGCGCCGCTCGCCTGCTTCGAGCAGGCACTCGCTGCTTTTGCCGATGCTCGCTAACCGCGTCGAGCGCGGGCGCTACCTCGATTCGGTAGCACTGATGCGCGTCTCGCGCCGCCTGGGGGCGCTACCCGGGGTCGAGGCGGCCGCGTTGATGATCGGCACGCCGTCCAACAAGGCGTTGCTGCGCGAAGCGGGCCTTCTATCCGCTGATGGCGAGCGCGCCGAGCCGAATGACCTGGTCATCGCTGTGCGCGCGGCCGATGCGGGCGCCGCACTGGACGCGGCGGCGGCGATGCTGGCCGAGAAGCCGGCGCAGGCGAGCGAGGCTTTGCGCCATGTCGCCACGCTGCGCCGCGCGCTCGAGCTCGAGCCGCAGGCGAACCTCGCGCTCATCTCCGTGCCCGGCGAATTCGCGGCGGCCGAGGCGCGCAAGGCGCTCGAGCGCGGCCTGAACGCCATGGTGTTTTCCGACAACGTCTCGATCGAAGACGAGGTCGCGCTAAAGCAATTTGCCGCGCAGAAGAAACTCCTGCTCATGGGTCCGGACTGCGGCACAGCTCTGATCGCTGGCGAGCCGCTCGCTTTCGCCAATGCCGTGCCGCGCGGCGATATCGGCATCGTCTCCGCTTCCGGCACCGGCCTGCAGGAAGTCTCCTGCCTCATCGCGCGCATGGGCGGCGGCGTCTCGCACGGCATCGGCGTCGGCGGGCGCGACCTCGACGAGCGCGTCGGCGCGCTTGGCATGCTCGCGGCACTCGACATGCTCGACGCCGATCCGGCGACGCGCACGCTGGTCTTGATCTCCAAGCCTCCGGCACCGCGCGTCGCGGCGAAGGTGCTCGAGCGCGTGCGCCGCTCCGCGAAGCGAAGCGTGGTTTGTTTCCTCGGCTCCGAGCAGCCGGGCCTTGCGCGAACGCTCACCGAGGCCGCCGAGCAGGCGATGCAGAAAAAACTGGCTGCCGACACGCCACCGCGCGGCGAAGCCCGCGGGCGCGTCAAGGGTTTGTACTGCGGCGGCACGCTCGCGGCGGAGGCCGAGCTCATCCTCGGCGATCGCGGCGAATGCGTGGACCTCGGCGACGACCAATACACGCGAGGGCGGCCGCACCCGATGATCGAGCCCGAGCTCAGGAACGAGCACATTCCCGCTGCGCTGGCCGACCCGGCGATCAGCGTGCTGCTGTTCGATGTCGTGCTGGGGTACGGCGCCTCTGCGGATCCGGCTGGCGTGCTGATCCAGGGGCTGCGCGGCAGCCGGAAGCTAGCCATCGCTTCGGTCACCGGCACCGAGGAGGATCCGCAGCGCTGGTCGCGACAGGTGGCGGCGCTGCGCGCGGCCGGCGTCCACGTCGCGCCGTCGAATGCGCACGCGGCTGCGCTGGCCTTATCGCTCTCTAGCTGAGCTTTGCCACGGCGACCACGCCGGCGAGGCTGTCCCAGCCCGAGCAATGCCCCACTGCATCGAGCTCATCCAGCACGATGGGCCAATTGGGCGCTGTCGTGCAAAGCGCGTCGATGCAGCGATGCAGCGTTTCGTGGCCCTCGCCTGAGGCCGCCGCGGAGAGGTGCGCGGCGCTGATATCGCTCGTGCGCTCGAGGCGCGGGTGCAGCCAGCGCCACAGTCCGATGGCCTGCGCGCGGCGCCCGAACTGGTTCAGCGCAATCAGCACGCCGCCGAGGTAATCGTCGCCGGAAGGCGTAAGGCCCGGCCCGATGCCGATGAGCGGCTCGGCTTCATCACCGAGCGCGTTGCCGACCAGCCAGCGATCGATCGCCTCGAGTGCCGGCTGGGCGTGGCCGCTCAGGGCATTGTGCTCGTCCACCACCAGGCCGCCGAGACCTTCGCCCGGCACGCGGCCGCGCGCCGCTTTACGCAACGCCGTCACGTCGGGGCCCGCGTTCTGCGGCAGCGGCGGCGGCGACCACGGTATTGCACCCTCGAGCGAGAGCGATACGCGTTCGCCGATCGCGGGCGGCGTGAAATCGTCGACCAGCGCATTGAGCGGGCCGCGGCCGAGCGACGCGTCGCCGACGCAGACATAGCCGTTCGCAAAGCGCGCGTAGAAGCTGCGCCGGAACACAGCACGTACTTCACCGTCGCCCTGGGCCGCTTCCAGAGCGAAGCGGCCCGCGACTTTAATTCGCAACGACATGCGTCCCGCTCTTGCCCGCGAGCGCGTCCTCGGCCTTGTCGAGGTGCGCGATGATGGCGCGGCGGCCGCCGCCGGCGACATGCCGGATCGCCGCCTCCACCTTCGGCCCCATGCTGCCCTTGGCGAAGTGCCCGGCCTTCTGCAGCGCGCGCAGCTCCTCCACCGTGACGCGGTCCAGGTTGCGCTGGCGCGGCGTGCCGTAGTCGACGGCAATGCGCTCCACCGCGGTGAGGATCAGCAGGTCTTCGATACCAAGCGAGCGAGCAAGGAGTGCCGAGGTCAGGTCCTTGTCGATGACCGCCTGCATGCCGTGGCATTCGCCGTTGGCGCCGCGGGTCACCGGAATGCCGCCGCCGCCGCCGGCTATCACGAGCATTCCGGCATCGAGCAGGGCGCGGATCACCGCGAGATTGAGGACGGCACGGGGTTCGGGCGAAGGCACGCAGTGGCGCCAGCCGCGACCGGCGTCTTCGATCATGCGCCAGCCCTTGGTTTCGAAGTCGCGCGCCTCGGCCTCGGAGAAGAAGGTGCCGATCGGCTTCGACGGTGCATCGAATGCCGGGTCGTTCGCGTCGACTTCCACTTCCGTCACCACGCAGCTCGTCTGGCGATGCAGCCCGGCACGGCGCATCGCGTTCTCGAGCGCCTGCGTAAGGATGTAGCCGATGCCACCCTGGCTATGCGCAACGCAGACGTCGAGGCGCATCGGCGGTATGGCGTCGCGCGTCAGCATCATGCGCAACAGGATCTTCCCCACCACCGGCCCGTTGCCGTGCGTGATGAGCAGACGATCCGTCGCGCGCACCAGAGGCAGCACCGCCTGCGCGGCGCGTTGGGCGATCGTTTCCTGCTCTTCCGTGGTGCCGCGGATATTTTCCGGATGGACGGCATTGCCGCCCACCGCAACGAGAAGCGACATCAGCCCGTCCGGTAGGCGGCGAGCGCCGCGTCGACCGCCGCGCCGCGGGTCAGGCGATATCCCTGTATCGCGAGCGCTGCGTCCAGTGAGGAGAGGGTGGTAAGCACCGCATCCTTGCGCGCGTTGTAGCCCATCGTGCCGATGCGCCAGATCTTGCCGTGCAGCGGCCCGAACGAGGTGCCGATCTCGATGTGGAAGTCCTCGAGCAGCGTGCGCCGCACTTTCTCGCCATCGACGCCACCGGGAATATGCACGCCGGTAACGTTCGCCATCTTGTGCTTCGGATCACCGAAGAGCTTGAGGTCCATGGCCTGCAGTCCGGCGCACAGCGCCTTCGACGCCGCTGCGTGGCGTGCGAACGCCTTCTGCAATCCTTCCTGCAGGAGGATGCGTCCGCACTCGCGCGCGGCGTACAGCATGGTGGTCGCTTCGGTGTGGTGGTTGAGCGCCTTGTCGGACCAGTAGTCCATGATCATGGCGAGGTCGAAGTAGTTCGAGCGGATGACCGGACCGTCTGCCTGGACATCGTTCGCGTTGCGCAGGCCCTGCTCGACATGCCGCCGGCGGCCGATGCGCTTCTCCGCGCGCTCGTTCAACGTCAGCGGCGCGCTGCCGGAAGGACCGCCGAGGCATTTTTGCAGTCCCGCGGTCACCACATCGAGCTGCCATGCGTCCACCGGCAAGTCCATGCCGCCGAGTGTTGCGGTCGCGTCGACGTACAAAATCGCGTCGTGAGCGCGGCACAGCTTGCCGATCTCGGCGAGCGGCTGCGCCATCGTGGTCGAGGTGTCGCCGTGGCAGATGGCGACCAGCTTCGGACGCTGCTTCTTGAGCTCACGCTCGATCTCGCCCGCGTCGAACACGCGCCCCCATTCGGTTTGCATGGTCGTCACTTCGGCGCCGCAGCGTCTCGCGATTTCCTCTATCAGGTGCCCGAAGCGCCCGAAGATCGGGACCAGCACCCGGTCGCCCGGCTCGATGAGCGAAGCGAGCGCCGCTTCGATGCCGGAGCGCGCCGTGCCGTCGATCATCAGCGTCCAGCGGTTTTTCGTCTGGAACACGCCGCGGAAGAGCTCCGAAGTCTCGGCCATGTACTCACGGAATTGCGGATCGAACTGGCCCAGGAGCTGGGCGCTCATCGCGCGCAGGACGCGCGGGTCGGCGTTGATGGGGCCCGGGCCCATCAGCAGGCGCGGCGCCGGATTGATGTCCTTAAACATGGGGGTGGTGCTTGAGCCAGTGTCGTGCGATATCGATGCGCCGGGTGATCCAGACCTTCGGCCTGCGGCTCGCGTATTTCAAGAAACGCTCCAGCGCCGCAAGGCGCCCGGGCCGGCCGACGAGCCGGCAGTGCAGCCCGACGGACATCATGCGGCCGCCTTCGGCATACAGTACGTCGAAGGAGTCCTTCAGGTAGCCGAAGAACTGGTCGCCGGAATTGAATCCCTGGGCCGTCGCGAAGCGCATGTCGTTGGCGTCGAGCGTATACGGAACCACGAGCTGCGGCTTGCCGTATCGGCTGTCATAGAACGGCAGGTCATCGTTGTAATCGTCCGCGTCGTACGCGAAACCGCCATCCTCGACGACGAGCCGGCGCGTATTCGGGCTCGTGCGCCCGGTGTACCAGCCGAGCGGGCGCTCGCCCGTGAGGCGGCGCTGGATCTCGATCGCGCACTGCATGTGCTCGCGCTCGACTTCCAGCGGCACGTATTGGTAGTTGATCCAGCGCCAGCCGTGGCTCGCGATTTCATGCCCGGCCTTGAGGAAGGCCTCCACCACGGCGGGATGGCGCTCCATCGCCATGGCAATGCCGAAGACCGTGAGCGATGCGTCGTAGCGCTTGAAGAGCTCGAGGATCCGCCAGACGCCGACGCGCGAGCCGTACTCGTAGATCGACTCCATCGACATGTGGCGCACGCCTTCGAGCGCCTGCGCGCCGACGATCTCGGAAAGGAATGCCTCGGAGGCCTTGTCGCCGTGCAGGATCGAGTTCTCGCCGCCTTCCTCGTAGTTGAGGACGAACTGCAGCGCGAGCTTCGCCCCGCCGGGCCACTTGGCCTTCGGCGGCTTGGGCCCGTAGCCCGCGAGGTCACGCGGGTAGTTCAAAGTTCTCGATGAAGCGCAGGAGGGTCCTCGCGCCGACCGCCGCGTCGGCCTCGGTGATGGATTCCGCGGGATTGTGGCTGATGCCGCCTTTGCAGCGCACGAAAAGCATCGCGATGTCCGCGATGTTCTTGAGCGCCATGCCGTCGTGGCCGGCACCTGAGGGCAGGCGGCGCACCTTCACGCCTTCGGCCGCCACCGCGCGCTCCATCTGGTGCATCAGCCAGGGCGCGCACGCCGCGACGCCCAGCTCCTGCAGCATCTGCACATCGCAGGTGACGTTGCGCCGCTCAGCGATCGCTTCGACTTCCGCAATGGCGGAGCGCACGGCTTTCGCGCGGAGGTCGTCGCGCGGCGCGCGAATGTCGATGGTGAAGTGGACTTCGCCGGGAATCACGTTGATCGCCCCCGGCTTCGCTTCGATCCTGCCCACCGTGCCGACGAGCTCCGGATCGGCGCGTGCGATGCGCTCGAGGGCGAGCACGCATTCCGCCGCGGCGGCGAGCGCATCGCGGCGCAGGTGCATCGGCACCGTCCCGGCATGGCCGGCCTGGCCGTGCATCGCGACTTTGAGGCGCGAAAAACCGTTGATCGCGGTCACCACGCCCACCGGCAGGCCCTCGGCCTCCAGCACCGGGCCCTGCTCGATATGCAGCTCGGCGTACGCCGCCACGTCCTGCTTGCGCCGCGCCACCTCGCCGAGCCGATCGGGCTGCAAACCGAAATCCCGCAGCGCCTGCCGGATGCTCAAGCCCTGCGCGTCCTTGACGTCGAGGACTGTGGGGTCGAGGGCGCCGGCAATGGCCCGGCTGCCGAGCATCGTGGTGCCGAAGCGCACGCCTTCCTCGTCGCCGAAGCCGACGACTTCGATGGCGAATGGCAGGCGCCTTTGGTTCCCGGCAAGCGCAGCGACGCACTCGATGGCGCTGATCACGCCGAGCATGCCGTCGTAGCGGCCGGCATCGCGCACCGTGTCGAGATGCGAGCCGAGCATCAGGCAGGGAAGCTTCGGACGCTCGCCCTCGTAGCGGCCGACCACGTTGCCGATCGGATCGACCCGCGCTTCGAGACCGGCCTCGCGCATCCAGCCGAGCACCAGGTCGTTTGCGGCGCGGTTCTGCGGCGACAGGAACACGCGCGTCAGTCCGCCGGGCAGCTCGGAGTGCCGAGCCAGCGCATCGCAGCGTTCCATGATGCGTGAGGCCCGCACCTTCGATGAGAGCATGGCCGGATAGTATATTTTGTGCGTGACGCTCGCCGAGCTGAACCGCCTCGCAGCAGCCGCCTTCGTCGACAAGCTCGGCGCGGTGTTCGAGCATTCGCCCTGGGTCGCGCAGCGCGCGTACGACCGGCGGCCGTTCGGGTCCATCGATGAGCTGCATCGCGCGATGATGTCGGTGGTCCTGGACGCCCGGCCCACGGAACAGCTGCTGCTTTTGTGCGCGCACCCCGAGCTCGCCGGCGCCGAAGCGAGGCAGGGCACGCTGACGGTCCACTCTACCGGCGAGCAGGCGCGGCTCGGGCTGAATGCGCTCAGCCGCGACGAGTTTCGCCGCATCGGCGAGATCAATCGCGGCTACTTCCGGAAATTCGGATTCCCGTGCATCGTCGCCCTAAAGCTGCATGCATCGCGCGACAATGTGCTCGCCGAGATGGAGCGCAGGCTCGCCAACAGCCGCGAAGAAGAGCTGCGCACGGCGCTGGAGCAGATCGGCCATATCACCCGAGGGAGGCTCGACCAGATGTTCGGCGGACACTGATGGGCAGGCTCACCACGCACGTCCTCGACACCGCGCGCGGCAAGCCCGGCGCCGGCATCCGCGTCGAGCTTTACGCCGGCGATGGCACCAAGCTGGCGGAGACGAGAACCAACGCCGACGGTCGCACCGACGCGCCGCTGCTGGAAGGAGACCAGTTCAAGGCGGGCACCTACGAGCTGGTGTTCCATGTCGGTGCGGCCTTCTTCGACAAGGTGCCGGTGCGCTTCAACATCGCCGACCCGGCCCAGCACTACCACGTTCCGCTGCTATGCTCGCCGTGGAGCTACACCACCTACCGCGGGAGTTAAAAAATGAAGATGCTGCTTGCCGTCACGCTGCTCATCGCCGGAAACGCACTGGGGCAATCGTGGCCGGCGAAGCCCGTGCGCATGATCGTGACATTCTCGCCCGGGGGGTCGTCCGACATCGTCGCGCGACTGATCGCGATCCCGCTGCAGCAGGAGCTCGGCCAGCCGGTCATCGTCGATAACAAGCCCGGCGCCGGCGGCACCATCGGCGCGCTCGAGGCGGCGCGCGCTGCGCCCGACGGCTATACGCTGCTTTTGTCGAATAGCGCCCCCATCAGCATCTCGCCCGCGATGCAGGACGACCCGCGCTACGACCCGGTGAAGAGCTTCACGCACGTGAGCTACATCGGCTCGGTCGCCAACGTGTTCGTCATCCATCCCTCGGTGCCGGCGAAGAACATGGCCGAGCTCATCGCCTGGATCAGGGCCGAGCCGAACCCGGTGAATTACGGCTCGGGCGGCATCGGCTCGATCGGCCACATCGTCGGCGAGACGATGAAGAACGACCACGGCCTGAAGATGGAGCACGTCGGCTACAAGGGCTCCTCGCCCATGCACAACGATCTCCTCTCCGGCACCATCAAGCTCGCCATCGACACCCTGCCGCAGAACGTGCCGTTTATGAAAGATGGGCGGCTGCGGGCCATCGCGGTGACTTCGCCGTCGCGCGCGACCATGGCGCCGGACGTGCCGAGCGTGCTGGAGCTGGGCGAGAAGAAGCTCGTGGCGGAGAACTTCCTCGGCATCTCGGGCCCGGCCGGCCTGCCGCGCGAGGTGGTAACGCGCCTGCACGCCGCGACGAAAAAATCGCTCGCCGACCCCAAGATCATGCAGCGCCTCGCCGAGCTTGGCGTGCAGGGCCGCGACCTGTCGCCGGAGCAATTCACGGCTTTTGTCGACAACCAGGTGAAGGAATGGCTCAAGCCCGTGAAGGATTCCGGCGCCAAGCTCAACTAGCGCGTGCCGGGGATTTCGATCCACGTCGTTGACGTCTCGCGCGGCATCGTCGCAGCGGGCATGCACGTGGAGTTGCGCCACGCCGACGGCCGAGTGCTGGCTTCCGGGCCCACGAACACGAAAGGCCTGCTGGATCACCCGGCGTTAGCGAGCACGTTCGAATCGGGCAATTACGAGGCGGTGTTCCAGGTGAGCGCGTACTACCGCCGGCAATTCGGCATCGTCCTGCCCGACGTGCCCTTCCTCGACGTCGTTCATTACCGGTTCGGCGTCTCGGACGGGCAGCAGCACTATCACCTGCCGTTCAAGTGCACGCCGTGGGGCTATTCGTGCTTCCGCGGCGGCGCATAACCGGTTAGCTGGAGGCCCATGTCCTCGAATGGCGGCGCCGTCCGCAGCGGGGCAATCGCTAGAATCCGTCCATGCCGTGCGTGAGGAGGCGCGTGATCGCGGGACCATGAAGCTCGAGCTCGTCATCGGCAACAAGAATTACTCCTCCTGGTCGATGCGGCCGTGGGTCCTGCTGCGCCAGGCGGAAATCCCGTTCACCGAGGTCGAGCTCAAGTTCGAGGACGGCCAGGACGGGCTGAAGGTCGTCGGCATCGAGAAATACTCCGCGGCGCGCAAGGTGCCGGTGCTCCTGGTCGACGGCCAGCCGGTGTGGGATTCGCTCGCCATCTGCGAGACCGCTGCGGAGATGTTTCCGGAAAAGCGTCTTTGGCCCCAGGCTGCCGACGCACGCCGCTTCGCGCGCTCGGCCTGCGCCGAGATGCACTCCGGCTTCCAGGCCTTGCGCGGCCGCATGCCGATGAACATCCGCAACCGCTACCCCGGCAAAGGCCTGACGCCGGAATCGCGCAAGGATATCGAGCGCGTGGTGGCGCTATGGACCGAGTGCCGCGAGCGCTTCGGCGGCTCCGGCAATCTCCTCTTCGGCACCTTCTCGGTGGCGGACGCCTTTTACGCGCCCGTCGTCATGCGATTTCACGCCTACGCCGTCGAGCTGCCGCGCATCGCGCAGGACTATTGCAATGCCGTGCAGGCGCTCGCCGCCGTGCGCGAGTGGTGCGATGGCGCGCGGCGCGAGTCCGAGTTCGTGGCCGAAGACGAACCCTATAGCACCAACCCGGCCAAGAAGTGAAAACGTATGTTGTTGGCGGCGCCGTGCGCGACGAGCTGCTCGGCTTGCCGGTGAAGGATCGCGACCACGTCGTGGTGGGCTCCTCGCCTGAGGAGATGGAGCGCCTCGGCTTCAAGCCGGTCGGCAAGGATTTCCCGGTGTTCCTGCATCCGAAGACGCACGAGGAATACGCCCTCGCGCGCACCGAGCGAAAGAGTGGGCGGGGTTACAAGGGGTTCACGGTCCACGCCGCCCCGGACGTAACGCTGGAAGAGGATCTGCGGCGTCGCGATCTCACCATCAACGCGATTGCCAAGGGGGAGGATGGCACGCTCATCGATCCCTTCGGCGGCAAAAAAGACCTGCAGCAAAAACTTTTGCGCCATGTGAGCGAGGCGTTCGCCGAGGATCCCGTACGCATCCTGCGCACTGCACGCTTTGCAGCGCGGTTTGGTTTTGCGGTCGCCCCGGAGACGATGGACTTGATGCGCCGTATGGTGGCGGCTGGCGAGACGGACTACCTGGTGCCGGAGCGCGTGTGGCAGGAGTTCGCCAAAGGCCTCGCCGAGCGCGAGCCGGAGCGCATGTTCGACGTGCTCGAGGCGACCGGGCTGCGCGAGAAGCTGCTGCCCGAGCTGGGCGAGCGCAGCGGCATCGCCGGCTCGCTGCCGGTGCGATTCGCGCGGCTCGCGTGGCCGCTCAAGGAGGCCGAAGTCCAGGCGCTTTGCGAGCGCTTGAAAGTGCCGGGTGACGTGCGCGACCTTGCGCTTCTCGCGTGCCGCAACCGCACGGCATTTCGGGCGCTACGCCTCGCCTCGCCACAGGCGTTGCTCGAGATCCTCAAGCGCACCGACGCCTTTCGGCGACCGGATCGCTTCGACGAGCTGCTGGAAGTGGCCCGGCGCGATGAGCCGATCGTCGATACCGCGCCTCTGGAGCGCGCGCTCAAGGCGGCCGCGGAGGTCGATGCACGCGCCATAGCCGCAAAGGCGAGCTCGCCGCAGGAGATCGCGCGCCTGATCGACGAAAGCCGCGTGCAGGCGATCGAGCGGGCGCTATGAAGCTTTACGTGCTGGCGCTCTACCGCAACCTGATCGCGGGGGCGCGCCTCGCGCTTTTCATGCGCGTGCGGCCGTTCGACTATCGCGTCTCTCCCGTCGACTACGCGTGGCTGCTCGCCTTCAACTTTGCCATCTGGGTGGGCGCGGCGGCGATCCAGGCCCGGCTGGAAGGCGATTTCGACTCGGCCGCGTTGCCCATTTACCTCGCCTCCGTGCCGCTCGTGCTGGGCACGGCGACGCTCGTCGCGCTCCTCTTCGGCGCCCGCGAGCGAATGCTGCTCCTCGCCACCGCGCTCACCGCGAGCGATCCGATATTCGAGCTGGCGGCGCTCGTGTTGCCGTCCGCCGCCGCGCTGACCGGCCATCCGCGCGCCGCGATCCTGGTGCTGCTCGCCTGGATGTGGCTGGCTTCCGTGCGCGCCGTGATCGTGTGCGTGGGCACGCGCCGGCCGCAGTTGCTTAAAGGCGCCTTTGCGGTCACGGCGATGATCGCCATCGGCTTCTTCCTTTTCCCGCGCACCGATGTCTGGCATCTACCGCCCGAGGAAGAAGGCCCTGACCCGCTGACGGAAGAGCGCCTGTTCCACCAGCAGGGCGTGCTCATCGAGCGCTCCCTGGCCGGCATCACGCGCGGCCGCGAAGGCGTGCGCGAGCTCTACTTCGTCGGATTCGCCCCCGATGCGTCGCAGGACGTGTTCGTGAAGGAGATGCGCTTCGTGCGCAAGCTGTTCGACGAGCGATTCGGCACCGCAGGCCGCTCGATCGCGCTCGTCAACAGCCAGGACGCTCTGGAGGAGTTTCCGCTCGCCAGCGTGACAAACCTCACCCGCGTCCTGCAGCGTGTCGCCGAGTCCATGAACGGCGACGAGGACACGCTGTTCCTCTTCGTCAGCGCCCACGGCTACCGCGACCACCGCCTCTCGGCCGTGCAGCCGCCGCTGCAGCTCGCCTCGCTTACGCCCACCGCGCTCGCGCGCATGCTGCAGGACGCCGGCATCAAGTGGCGCGTGATCGTCGTATCGGCGTGCTACTCGGGCGGCTTCATCGAGCCGCTGCGCGACGACAACAGCGTCGTCATCACCGCGTCCTCGCCCGAGCGCACCTCGTTCGGCTGCGAGCCGGGGCGCGACTTCACTTACTTCGGCGAGGCTTATTTCCGCGACGCGCTCGCGAGCACGCGCTCGTTCACGCAGGCTTTCGAGATGGCCAAGGCGGCAGTCGCGAAACAGGAAGCGGCGGAGCACCTCGAGCCGTCGCTGCCGCAGATGTGGGTCGGCCCGGCGATGGCCGAGCGCCTAAAGAAGGCGGCCGATTCCCCAGAGAAGAAGTGACAGCAGCACCGTGCTCGCGAAGGGCACGTAGTACACGCGGCCGCGCACCGGGATGCGGAAATCACCCGGTAGCCGCCCCAATGCGATTCGACGGCGAACCAGTGGCATCACCACCGCTAGAATCACCAGCGCCAACAACAACGTCACGAGCCACTTCACCATGATCGAACTCTATACCTGGAGCACACCGAACGGCCGCAAGGTTTCCATCATGCTCGAGGAGTGTGGCCTGCCGTACAACGTGCACAAGATCAACATCGGCACGAACTCCGAGCAGTTCACGCCGGACTACCTGAAGATCAACCCGAACGGAAAGATCCCGTCGATCGTCGATCCGGAAGGTCCCGACGGCAAGCCGATCGCGCTGATGGAATCCGGCGCGATCCTCGTCTACCTCGCGGGGAAGACCGGCAAGTTCCTGCCGCGCTCGGTACGCGCCAAATACGAGGCGCTGCAATGGCTCATGTTCCAGATGGGCGGCGTGGGGCCGATGTTCGGCCAGGCGCACCATTTCATGCGCGCCAAGAAGGACGAGATCCCGTACGGCAGCGAGCGCTACGGCAATGAAGCGAAGCGCCTGTACGCGGTGATGGACAAGCATCTCGGCGCGCACAAGTGCTTCGCCGGCGAGTACAGCATCGCCGACATGGCGATCTACCCCTGGGTCGCCCGCCACGAATGGCACCGCGTGGATCTGGCGCAGTTCGCGAACGTCAAGCGCTGGTACGACGAGCTCGGCAAGCGCCCCGGCGTGCAAAAGGGCATGGCCGTCCCGCAGGTTTGATTTACTTGCTGAGCACGTCGGCCAGGTCGGCCGAGTCGACGGGCTTTACGAGGTGCAGGTCGAACCCGGCCGCGCGAGTGCGCTGCCGATCTTCCGGTAATCCATAGCCGGTGATCGCCACGAGGTAAGGCCGCCGCCCGTCGCCGGCGGATGCCCCGATTTCATCCCGTATGCGGCGCGCAAGCTCGTAGCCGTCCATGTGTGGCAGGCCGATGTCGATGAGGGCGATCTCCGGCACGGCGGCGCGCACCGCTTCGAGGCCCGC
>DATLDY010000039.1:0-6183 GCA_035525655.1 Burkholderiales bacterium | reverse complement strand
GCGCAGGTCCTTGTAGTGCAGATCGCGCACCGCCATGGCAATCAGCTCCGGCGTGATGGTGCCGAACTTCACCGGCTTGGTCGTCAGGCGCTGGGCCGCCTTCCAGATCGCGGTGTACTGAAGGTTGCCGCGAGCCACCGGCCCAACCAGGTCGGGCATGACCCGGGTCTCGAGCACGTCATGCAGAATGTGGCCGGGCTTGTGCGGTATGCCGGCGAGACCTCCCTGCACGCGATAGGGGCGCGCGCCGGCGAATCCCTTCATCCGCATCGGCGCGTAGGAGAACCAGTGGTGGCCGGCGACGTCCGCGTCGAAGCGGCAGTCGCCGTCGGTGACGATGTCGAGTCCTGCGGTCTCCTGATCGCGCAGATACGCGGAAACCGCATCCTGGTACTGCTCGCGATAGCTGCGCTCGACCATCGCTTCTCGGAAATCGCGCGCTCCGAGGTTCTGCGTGTACCAGCCCGGCCGCGGCAGCGATCCGATGATCGTGGTCGGCAGGACGACGTTTGCGGTGGCGGTGTACATCAGCTCAGACCATCGCTCACTTTTACATTCTCGGGCTTGAGCTCGACGCCCGACGCCTTGGCCTGCATGAGCAGCAGCGTGGAGAAGTCCTCCTCCGTCATGCCGTGGCCGATCATCTGCTGCAGGAGGTCTCGCGTCAGCGAGGTGAGCGGCATCGGCACCTCGAGCTCCTTGCCGGCGTCGAGGCCGAGATCGAGATCCTTGCGCAGCAGCTTCGGCGTAAACGTGACGTGGAAGTCCAGGTTCACCAGCGCCGGCGCTTTGTACCGCGTGAACATCGAACCCATCACGCTCTTGTTCAGGAAGTCGAGGAACGCGTGGCGCGGCATGCCCGCCTTCTCGGCGAGGACGGTGATCTCGCAGAGGTTCTGTATCACCACGCCGAGCATCACGTTGTGGCAGATCTTGGCGATGCGCGCGAGCTCGCCTTCGCCGACATAGCTCGACCCGACGCCCATCATGTCGAGATAGGGCTTCGCCGTCTCGTAGGCCGACTTTGGACCCGAGACCACGAAGGTCAACTTGCCCGCCTTAATGACCTTCGCGTTGCCGCTCACCGGCGCGGCCAGATACTCGATGCCTTTGCTCTTCAGCATCTGGCGCAGCTCCGCCGATCCTTCCAGCGAGATCGAGGAGCACTCGACGACCATCTTGGGCTTGCCCTTGGCGAGGGCTTTGCCCAGCACTTCCTTCACGTCGTCGTAAGTGGAGACCATGACGAACAGAATGTCCTTCGTCGAGAGCTCTTCCAGCTGGTTGACGACCTTGGCGCCGGACTTCTCGAGCGGCATCGCCTTTTCGCGCGTGCGGTTCCATACGGCGAGGTCGCAGCCGCCTTTGGCAAGGCGCTCCGCCATGGCGTAGCCCATGCGGCCGGCGCCGATCCAGCCTAGCTTCTGATCAGTACGGGTTGGCAATCGGGAGTTCCTCTGCAGGGTAAAGCGAGATGATCTTGGCACCGTCGGGCGTGAGGATGACCTCTTCCTCTATGCGCGCGGCGGATACGCCATCGGTGGCGGGGCAGTAAGTCTCGACCGCGAACACCATGCCGGCCTTGAGCTCGATCGGCTCGCGCAGCGAGGTGAGCCGCGAAATGAGCGGCCGCTCGTGCAGGCCCAGGCCCAGGCCGTGGCAAAAGTTCAGGCCGAAGGCATCCATCTCGCTCGCGAAGCCGATGTCCTTGGCCTGGGGCAGCGCGCGCGCGATTCTGTCGCTCGACATGCCGGGCTTGAGGAGCTCGATGGCCTTGTCCATCCACTCGCGCGCCTTCTTGTACGCCGTGCGCTGCGCCGAAGTGGCGCGTCCGACGTTGAACGTGCGGTAGTAGCAGGTCCGATAGCCCATGAACGACTGGATGATGTCGAAGAACGCCTGGTCGCCCGGACGGATCAGCCGGTCGGTGAAGTTATGCGGGTGCGGCGAGCATCGCTCGCCGGAGATGGAGTTGATCGCCTCCACGCAATCCGAGCCCATCTCATAGAGCCGCTTCGTGGCGAGTGCGACGATCTGGGATTCCTGGATGCCGGGCTTCAACGCCTCGGCGATGTCGGTATAGACGCCGTCGACCATCGCCGCCGCCATGTTGAGCAGCGTAAGCTCGTCGACGTTCTTTACCTCGCGCGCTTCGAGCATCACTTGCTGCCCGTCGCGCACCTCTATGCCGACCCTTTGCAGCTCGAAGAGCATCGGCGGCTCGACCACGTCGATGCCCACCGGCATGTCCGCCACGCCCTCCTCTTCGAGGATGGCGCGGATTTCCTTCGCCGCCTGGCGAAAAAGCGTGAGATCCCCGCCGGTGGCGCCGCGCAAGCCGAGGAGTCCTGCCCGGCAGTGGTCGGCGTGCAACCACGGCGCGTAAAGCTTGTGGTGGCGCGCAGCGCTGCCGAAGTCCCAGATGTACGGATCGCCCGTACCCGTCAGGAGCGAATAGCGCGTCAGCTTGTCGCGCGCCCATTCGCCGATGACGGTGCTCGTGGTGTAGCGGATGTTGTGCTGGTCGAAGCTCAGCAGCGCGCCCAGTCCGGAATGGGCGAGCGAGGCCCGCACGCGCGCCAGCCGGTAGTTGTGCAGCCGGCGGAAATCGATCCGCTCCTCGAAGTCGACCTGCGTGCGACCCGGCGCCTGCAGCGGACGGTCCCAGCGATGATGCGGATCGATGTCTTCCGGACGAACCTGCTTCGGCTGCGGGAGCCGCGACTTCTTCGCCATTCCGTCCTCCTCGAGGGGAAGGAATTCTAGCCGGAGACGAGATCCATCCGGCGCTTGAGCCGCGCCGCCGTTTCGCTGTCGCCGGCCGCTTCTGCCCGCTTGAGTTGCACGCCGAGCCACGCGAGCAGTGGCCGCCGCCAGCCCTGGCTCGAGGCGATGTCCACCGCCGCGGCAATGCCTTGCGGCGTGATGTTGCCGGTGCGCAATTGCACGCCGTATGCGATGAGCCGCGAGAACGGATCGTCGGAAGGCGCGCGCGCTATGCGACCCTCGAGGTAATCGCCATAGCGGCGTTCCTCCTGCCCCGAGTCCGCACGCAGCGCTTCGAAGCCGGCGCAGGGCTCGAACACGAGGCTTGCGACCTGCGCGGCGCAGCGCAGGAGCTCGGCACGCGCTACGAGGTCGGCCTTGCCGGTGGCGGTCAGCTCCACCCGGGCGCGCGTGAATTCATCGTCCGCGGCCTTCGTCTCGCCGGCGAGGTAGCGCTGCTGGAACGCCTGCAGCCCCCCGGCCGCATTGGCCTGCCACTCTGGCGCCGGCGGCGCGCTCGAGCACGCCGCGAGCGCGAGCGCGGCAATCAGGGCAGGCGAATTTCGCTTTTCCGCTCGAAAGGCCATTTGCGATTGATTTCGTCGATGAGCGCTGAGATCTTGCGCACGCTCGCATCCACTTCGGCGCGCAGCGCGGCAAGGTCCTTGGTCGCGGCCTTCGCGTTGCCGCCCACTTGCTCGGCATCGGCCAGGATGCCGTCGGCACGCTTCAGCGTCTCGCGCACGTCGGCAAGCATCGTGTTCGCCTGCGCGACGGCGCGCTCGGTGGACTCCATCACGCCGCCGGGGCCGAAGATGCGCTGGTCGGTCTTGCCCACGAGGCTGTCGGCCTTGCCGGCGAGGCCGCTCAGCGAGGCGAGCAGGCTGTTCGTCTCGTCGAGGACCGCGATCAACTTCTGCGCGTCCTGCTCGTTGCCGAGCAAGGCGCCGACCGCACCCTGCTTGCCGGCCGCGCGCTCCGTGACAGCGCGCAGGTTCGCCATGGCGGCTTGCAGGTTGCCGCCGGCGCCGGTGAGCTGGTCGATGTTGTCCAGGATGCTGCGCACGGAGGCGACGAGCTTCGGGATTTCCTCGGTCGTATCGCCGCGCAGCACCGGCCGCTCGGCCCCGTCGGCGAGCGGCGCGTCGCGCAGGTTGCCGGTGTGCGCGCGGATGCTCGCGCCGCCGAACAGTCCCTTCTCCAGCGTGAAGACCGAGCTTTGCGTCAGCCAGTGGGCGTCCTTGCGCGGCACCTCTATCACGATGCGCGCACGGCCCTGGTCATCGAGCGAGAGGCGCTGCACCCGGCCGATCGGGAAACCGGAGAACGTGAGGTCCATGCCGACCGCCACGCCTTCGGCATTTTCAGCAACCAGCGTGACGCGCTGCGCGTCGGCGAACACACCGCGCGCATAGAGGGCGTAGATGAGGAAGCCTGCGCCCAGGACGACGGCCAGGCCGACGAGCATCCCGACCCGGAACTGCAGGTTTTTCGGTACCGGGTTGAAGGTCGGCTCGCGCTCCATCACATTTAAGTCCTTGTTTTCATTATACGGTCGGTGCTTGCAGCCTCAGGCCCGTAGTTTGCATTGCGACTGCACATCATGCGCCTGCCCCTTAAGGATTCTCTGCGCCTCCTGAAGGAGAGCGCAGCTTCGTGGTCCGCCGACTATGCGCCCAGCATGGGCGCGGCGATCTCCTACTACACCCTGTTCTCGATCGCGCCACTTCTTCTGATCGTGATCGCCGTTGCCGGCCTGGTGTTCGGCGCCGACGCCGCGCGCGGGGAAATTTTCGGCCAGCTGCGCGGCCTGCTCGGGGACGAAGGCGCGAAAGCCGTGGAGGGAATGCTGCAGGCGGCGGACAAGCCCGGCAGCGGCATCATCTCGACGATCCTGGGCGTGGCCATCCTTTTGCTCGGCGCCACGACGGTGTTCAATGAACTGCAGAACGCGCTCGATCGGATCTGGCGCGCGCCCGCACGTGTGCAATCCAGCGGCATCTGGAACCTGCTGCACACGCGGCTCCTCTCGTTCGGCATGGTGCTCGGCATTGCCTTCCTATTGATGGTGTCGCTGGTGCTCAGCGCCGGGCTCGCCGCGCTGGGCAAATGGTGGACGCCGGCGGGGTGGGAAGCGCTGATGCACGTTCTCGACGTCACCGTAAGCTTCGGCCTGATGACCGTGATGTTCGCGCTCATCTATCGCTTCATTCCGCGCGTTCACGTCGCGTGGCACGATGTGTGGATCGGAGCAGCCGTGACCGCGCTTCTTTTTGCCATCGGCAAGCTCCTGATCGGCCTGTATCTGGGCAAGAGCGCCGTTGCCTCGAGCTTCGGCGCCGCAGGGTCGCTCGTCGTGCTCATGGTGTGGGTGTACTACTCCGCGCAGATTTTCCTCTTCGGCGCCGAGTTCACCTGGGTGTACGCGCACGAGTACGGCTCGCGGCGCGGTCAGGAACGGCCTCAGCCGGCAGGAGCCGCTGTCCCGGAGAAGAAGGACGAGGTCCAGCATCGGCACTTCCCGCTGCCCGTGCGCGTGATGCCGCAGCCGCTGACCGCGCGCCCTGCGGCCAATGCGTTGCCCGCGCGCGAAAGGCGCAGCCTGCGTCGCCGCCATCCTTTCGCCAGCATCGGAGTTGCGCTCGTTACCGGCATCGCGCTCGGTGCGGCGAAATCGATCCTCGGAGAGCGCGGCCTAAAGAGGCGGCCTGCGTTTCCGGGCAGCGATTTCTTCAACGGATTGAAGCGGCGATGGACATGAGACCGTGGTTCGCGATCTTGCTCCTGGCCGGTTGTTCCACCGCGCAGTGGGAGCGGCCCGGGGCGAGCGCCGAAATGGTGGATGCCGATGCGCGCGCCTGCGGCGCCGCCGCACAAGCGGCCCCGCTGCTGCCGAGCCCGCAAGCCACGATGACGTCGTCCGGCGCAGTCATCGTCACCGAGCGCAGCGACCCGGTCGATGCGAACCGCCAGATGCAGGAAGGCCAGCGCGTGCAGAATTGCATGAGGCAAAAGGGCTACACGCTGCGCGCCGGCTGACGCTCAGACGTACTTCAGCGCGAGGGCCACGATCTCGATCAGGCCGAGCGCGAAGAATAATCGCACCATCCCTCCCGCCACCGCCACCGGCACGGACTTCGCGTCCTGTGTCGCCTCCAGGCCGGCGGAGATCGGGATCACCGCCACCGCGACGCCGAACGCTATGCATTTCACGACCAGCGCCCCGAGTGCAAGCAGCGTGAACACGCGCGCGACGGTTCGCGTGTAAGGCTCGAAGCCCCACGGCGACAGCCCGTACATCACGAGATAGCAAAGCGCCAGCACGAAAAGGCAGGCGAGCGTCGTGAGCGCGAACACCGAAACCGCAGCGGCCGCCACTCGCGGCACGAACTCGCGCTCGAAGGGCTCGAGGCCCGC
>DATLDY010000010.1:0-9497 GCA_035525655.1 Burkholderiales bacterium | reverse complement strand
AAGCCGGATTTCCTCCAGGTGAACTATTCGCTCGGCGCCCTCGAGGCCGAGAAAACGCTCCTGCCCGCAGCGCGCGACGCGGGAGCGGCGGTGCTCGTCAACCTGCCGTTTGGCCGCAATTCGCTGTTCCGCAAGGCGGGCAACCGTCCGTTGCCGGACTTCGCCGCCGAGTTCGGCGCCCGGACCTGGGCGCAGTTCTTCCTCAAGTTCATCCTCGGGCACCCGGCGGTCACCGCCGTCATTCCGGGCACGGACAAGCCGGAGTACATGCTCGACAACCTCGATGCCGCCCGCGGCGCGCTCCCCGACGCGGCCATGCGGAGGAGGATTGTGCAGTACTGGAATTCGCTCGGCTGAACGCGGTTGGTCGCATGCGCATCTGGACGCTCCATCCGAAATACCTGGATCACCAAGGCTTGGTCGCCTTGTGGCGGGAAGTGCTGTTGGCGCGTGCAGTTCTTAGAGGCCAGACCCGAGGCTATCGCCATCACCCGCAACTTTTCCGTTTCCAGTCGCACGATGCGCCGAGGTCGGCGATCAACGCGTACCTCACTTCCGTTCTTGCGGAGGCCGAGCTGCGCGGATACTCCTTCGACCGCCGCAAAGTGGGACCGGTCCGAGCGAACCAGCCCATTGAAAGCACCGCGGGCCAACTCGACTACGAGTGGCAGCATCTGATGCGCAAGTTAAGTGCGCGCAGCCCGTCTCTTTATCGGAGGTGGCGCAGTGTGGCGGCTCCGGAATCCCATCCGATCTTCCGCATCACGCGCGGCGAGGTAGAGCCATGGGAGCGCCAGCTCAGTCTGGCTGCGCTCCGGAAAACTGCACGGCGGAAGACCAGCGCTTGATTTCGCGGTCGTAGTAGTCGGCGAAGTCGCGAGGGCCGAGGTAGCGCACGCTCATGCCGAGCTTCTCGAACGCCGACATGACTTCCGGCTGCGCGACCGCGGCGTGAAGCTCGGCCGCCAGCCGCTCGATGACGGGTTGCGGCGTGCCCCCCGTGGTCATGATGCCGGTCCACGAATCGACGTCGAAGTCCGGGAAGCCGGACTCGATCAGTGTCGGCGTATCGGGGAAAAGCGGACTGCGTGTGCGCGTGGATACCGCGAGAAGCCGTACCTTGCCGGCGCGGATGGAAGGGATCGAGGCCGGGCCCGCATCGAACAGGAAGTCCACTTCGCCGCCGAGCAGCGCGGCCATCGCGGGACCGACGCCGCGATACGGAATGTGCACGGCGTAGAAGTGCGCCTGCTGCTTCATGAGCTCCACCGACAGATGGGTGCTGCTGCCGTTGCCGCTGGAGGCGTAGTTCAGCTTGCCGGGGTTGCGGCGCGCATAGTCGACCAGCTCGGCAACCGACTTCGCCGGCGTCCTCGAGCCGACCACCAGATAGTTGGTCGTGCTCCCGATCAGCGCCACTGGAGCGAGATCCTTCTTCGCGTCGTACGGCAGCGATTTGTACAGCGACGGAACGATTGCGGTGGACGAAGCTGCCACCATCACCGTATGGCCATCGGCAGGCGCCTTGGCGACGAAGTCGGTGCCGATCGTGGTGCCGGCGCCGGGCTTATTCTCGATCACCACCGGCTGGCCGAGCGCCTTGGAGAGTGGCGGCGCGATAACGCGGGCGGTGACGTCGTTGACACCGCCTGGAGGGAAGTTCACGACCATGCGGATCGGCTTGGTCGGATACGCCTGCGCCCACGCCAGCACCGGTAGAAGGATCAGGGCGAACAGGATTTTCAAGACACGGCCTCGGTCGCGTCGAGCGGCGCATGGAGCTTCGCTCCGGGCGCGGGCGCGATGCCCTGGCGAAAGCTTTCCTCGCGCAAGCCCTTCGGATGGCTCGCCGGGTCGGAGAGCCACAGCCGCAAGAGGTGCCGCTTGCGCGACGGTTCAGGCCAATCCTCGTATTCGCGGCGCGTGTGCATCGTCACGTAGTTGTTCAGGAACTGGACATCACCGCGCAGGAACGGAATCTCGGCAGCGCATTCACGAATCGTCTGCTTGTAGACGTCGAGCGCCTCCTTCTGGGCGGCGCTCATCGGCGGCACTCCGGTGAGCGAGTACGCGTGCTCGAGTCGAATGCCGCCGCCCACCGAATAGAACTGGCCGTGGTCGAAGGAAAAGATCGGCATCCGGTACCACGCTTGCTCGCCCGGCGCGGCTTCTCCCATTCGTGAGCGGTAGAAATCCTCCGTCAGGACTTTCACGAGGTCCGGCCGGCGCGCGAGCATCGTGTTGTAGACGGTCACGGAGCTCGTCACCAGGCTCTCGCCGCCGCTCTTCGAGGTGTTCAGGCAAAGAAGACCGACGTAATCGCAGCTGTCCGAGTGAAAGCGCATCTCGGCGCGCGTCATGTAGCCGCGGGTAGTGGGATTGGAGTAGTCGCCGCCGAGGTCTTTGACGTGCCCGAGGATATGGCCCTGGCGATTCTGCGAGATGCGCTCGCCCAGGTACGAGCCCATGCCGAGATACGCGATCGCCTGGCCTTCGCGGTCGAGCTCCTCGACCGGAAAATTCTGCAGCATCACGATGCCGCGGCCCTCGAGCAGGTCTCGCCTCACGTCCGCCATGACCTGCGCGAGGCCGGACAGCTTGAAGTTCGCGCGGCTCACATCCTCCAGCGCGATGCCTTTGACCGCCTGCGTCGCGGCGATGAGCTCGGCGCGGTCGCGTTCGCTGAGGCGGTAGCTCCAGCTCGCCACGTCGCGCAGATCGTGCGGCGTCCACGCGGTGGGCGCATCGACGGGTTGCATTGCTTCTACAGGGCGTCTCTCCATGCCGCGAGTATAGTAAAGAGAGTTTCCAGAGCAGTAGGAGAGCATGGTAACGCGTCGTCAGGCTCTGTATTTCGCAGTGGGTTCTGCCGCGCTGGCGGCCACAGCCGGCAACACTTCGGCGCAAACCTATCCGACGCGACCGGTGCGCATCCTCGTCGGCTTCGTGGCCGGCGGCAACTTCGACATCGTTGCGCGCGTCATTGCCCAGTCGCTGTCGGAACAGCTCCAGCAGCCGGTCATCGTCGATAACCGGCCCGGTGCGAGCAGCAATATCGCCACCGAAGCGGTCAGTCGTGCACCCGCCGACGGTTACACGTTGCTGCTGGGTGGCGCGGTAAACGCAGTCAATGCGACGCTCTATGACAAGCTCGGCTTCAATTTCATCAGCGACCTCGCCCCGGTTTGCGGCGTCGTTCGATTTCCCAACGTCATGACCGTCGGAGCATCCTTCCCGGCGAAGACGGTGCCCGAATTCATCGCCTACGCCAAAGCCAATCCCGGCAAGATCAACCACGGCTCGTCGGGTAACGGGACCACGCAGCACCTCGCGGGAGCCCTGTTCGAGATGATGGCCGGCGTCGACTTCGTCCATGTTCCGTACAAGGGCGGGTCACAAGCAATTTCGGCTCTGCTCGGCGGACAAGTGCAAGTGCTGTTCGAAGCCTTGCCACCCTCGATTCCGCATATCAGATCGGGCCAGATTCGCGCGTTGGGGGTGACCACGGCGACGCGCTCGGGCGCGCTGCCCGACCTGCCGACCGTGGGCGAATCCGTGCCCGGCTACGAGGCCAGTGGATGGAACGGCCTCTGTGCGCCCAGGAACACGCCTGTCGACGTCATCGAGAAGCTCAACAGGGTGGTGAATGCGAGCCTTGCCAATCCCCAGGTGAAGGCGCGCCTCGCTGACCTGGGCGCCACGACGCTTGGCGGCTCTTCCGCCGACTTCGGAAAGCTCATTGCCGAGGAAACCGAAAAGTGGAGCAAGGTCATCCGGGCGGGCAACATCAAACCCGCGTGATACGCATGCGGCTCTCGGCCGAGCGGGTCGCCCGGCGTGCTATGCGTCGCCTTTGGGTCCGCGGGTGCCGCGTGCCGAGTCGCGCGCCTCGGCAGCAGATTGACGGGCTTCATTTGCCGATTCCGACGATCTATCCGCGTGAGCGCCGGACTTCTCAGCGTGCGCGCGCGCAAGCTCCGCAGACTGGCGTGCCTGCTCGGCGAACAATCGTGCTTCTTCGGCCGCGCGCCGTAAATCCTCGGCCGCTGTGCGCAGTTGCTCGGAAATGACGCGGAGCCTTTCCGCCGTACGCCGATCGGCTTCATTGGCGACCCGCAGCAGCTCGGCACGGATTCGGTCCAGCTCGCCGGTCTCGCGTCGCTGGCTGGCTTTTTCCCGCATCGCCTCCGAGTCTTCGCGACGCGTCTCCGCCTTCCGGCGCTCGCCTTCGGCATTGTCCCGATCCGCGTCCTTGTCGCTATCCGCCAATGCTTGCTCCCTAGTTGCCCGAGATGCCGGCTTCCTTGACGAGCACGGCGTTGGTCCGCAGCTCTTCTTTTACGTGGGCGTCGAACTGCTCCGGCGCCATGGTAAGCGGTTCGGCGCCCAGGCGGGTCAGCCGTTCTTTCACCTCGGCCGTCTGCACGGCGGCGACCGTTTCCTTGTACAGCCGGTTGACGATCTCGCGCGGCGTTTTCGCCGGCGCGAACAGGCCGACCCAGAAGTTGTAGTCCGAGTCCGGATAGCCCGCCTCCAGCGTCGTCGGCAGGTCGGGCAGCGCGGAGCTTCGCTTCGGGCCGCCGATGGCGAGGGCGCGCAGCCGGCCATCGCGGATGTGCCCGAGCGCGGGGCCGACCGGCGAGAAATAGAAATCGATGCGCCCGGCGATGAGCTCATTCAGCGCCTCGGGCGCGCCCTTGAAGCCGATGTGCACGGCCTCGAACTTCGCGCTGCGCCGGAAGCGCTCGGCGTTGAGCTGCGTCGATGCGGCGGCGGAGCCGAAGTTGAGCGACCCCGGCTTTGCCTTGCCGGCAGCGACCAGGTCCTGCACCGTCTGGTAGCCCTTGCTCGCCGGTACGACTAGGACGGTGGGAAGCGTGGCGATCATCGTTACCGCGGCGAGGTCTCGCGCGGGATCGAAGCCTTCGTGCGGCACGACGAAGGGCGAGACCGTATGCGAGGACGTGTTGACGAGGAGCGTGTGCCCGTCCGGCTCCGCCTTCGCCACGAGCCCGGCCGCCAGCATGGTGCTCGCGCCCGGGCGGTTCTCGACGATCACCGGCTGGCCGAGCACCGGCGTCAGGCGCTCGGCAAGCGTGCGCGCGACGATGTCGACGGCGCTGCCGGGGGCGAGCGTGGCGATGATCCGCACCGTCTTGGTCGGCCATTGCTGTGCAAAAGCGCTGCAAGAGACGCTGGAAATCAGGACTGCGGCAACAAGTTTTAGCATCGGCATTCCCAGAAAAGGGGTCAGAGCAATTTTCCTGTAACACCTACGCGCGTTAGTAGTTACAGGAAAATTGCTCTGACCCCTTTTTCTAGAGCACGTGCTCCTCGCTGACGATGCGGATCTCCGGCGCGTCGAGGCGCACGAGCGTGTCCTCGTCCTTGCGCAGCGCGCCGATGACAGGGCTGCCGAACGTGGCGACGATGTCTTCCGGGCTGGCGAAATAGATCTCGAGCATGCCGTCGAAGGCCGGCTCCTTGCCCTTTTCCGGCACGGCGAAGCTGGCGACGATCTTCTGGATCGGCGTGTCGGACAGGGTCTTGAAGTCGACCTTGGCGTAGCCCTTGAGCGACGCGTCCTTGAACTGCGCCGGACTGAGATCCTGCCGGCGCACGGCGGTGAGCATCACTTTCAACTGGCCCATGGACTTGAGGGTGGCGCCGGGCTTCTCGAACAGCACCTTCTCATCGGCGACCAGCGTGATCGAGTCCTTGCCCTGGTTCTTCTCGGCGAGGTCGCGCGCCTCCTTCTCGCCGGGGAAATAGAGCGCGGCAACGCCATCGTAGGGCGGCTCATAGCCGAGGATCTTGCCGTCCGCGACGACACTGGCGACCAGCCGGTTGGCCGTCTTGCGCAGGTCGCGGTTGCGCTCGAGCCACTCCTGCCGGAACTCGGCGGGGGTCTTGTCCTTGCGCTTCACCATCCGTATGACTTTGAACATCGGACAATTAGCATACAGTGAAACCCGGGGCCGGCCGTTGCCGTCCTGACGTAGGATTACCCCGCAGCCACCAGGAAAGCACGCTCCCCATGAAGGAAATCTCGATTACCGTCCGCGACGGCACGCGGATCGGCGCAGCCATCTATGCACCCGAAGGCAACGGCCGCTATCCCGCGCTGCTCGCGGCGGCGCCTTACCGCTACGACAACAACACGCTGCCCGCAGGCCCGCAGTTCCTGTGGCGCGAGACCGGGCCGATCGATTTCTATGTGAAGAACGGCTACGCGTACGTGCACATGGACGTGCGCGGCTCGGGCAAATCCGGTGGCGAGTTCGAATTTCTCGGGCCGAAGGAGCAGACCGATCTCTACGACGTGATCCAGTGGATCGCCGCGCAGCCGTGGTCCAACGGCAAGGTCGGCGGCCTCGGCCAGTCCTACTTCTGCATGCTGCAGTGGTGGATGGGCATCCAGGCGCCGCCGGCGCTTGCGTGCCTTGGCGCGTACGACGGGCTGAACGATCCTTACCGCGCCACCTGCTACACCGGCGGCATCCCGGGCCAGTTCATTCCCGGCTACTGGTGGAACCAGAACCGCATCATCAACCGCCACCCCGCGAACGGCGCCGAGCCGCGCGTGCAGGAGACCGACCTCGACGCGCTCGTCACCGCCCATCCGTTGTACGACGATTTCTGGCGCGCGCGCTCGGCCTCCGAGCGCCTGCACGAGATCAAGGTGCCGCTCTATTCGATCGGCATCTGGGGAAAGACCGACCTCCATACGCGCGGCAACATCGAGGGCTTCCGCCGCAGCAAGGGTCCGCGCAAGCTGCAGATGCGCGGGCCGCCCAACGCGTGGGCGGCGAACGCCGAATTCAACGGCGCCGAGCTGCACGAGAAGGTCATGCTGCCGTTCTACGACAAGTTCCTGAAGGGCAAGGACACCGAGTGGGACAAGCGGCCGCCGGTCGAATACTTCGTTCGCGGCGCCAACGTCTTTCGCACCGCCGACACCTGGCCGCCCGCCGGCGTGAAATACAAGACCTGGCACCTGAGCGCGCAGAAGAGCGGCAGCGTCACCTCGCTCAACGACGGCATGCTGAGCACGCAGGCCGCCGATGGCGCCGACAGCACGTCGTACGCCTATCCGAACCCGGGCTGGGTGAGCGGCGTCGTGGGCTTCGGGCCCTCGGGTCCGCCGAACTGGGATCCGGCGAGGCGGGTGCTGACGTTCACCACGCCGGCGTTGGAAAAAGATTTGGAAATTGCCGGCCCCATCAAGCTCGTGCTCTACGCCTCTTCAACCGCGCGCGATACCGACTTCGTCATCAAGCTCTCCGAGCAATACCCGCAATCGCCGGAGGAGCGCGCGAAGGGCGTCAACCCCGCGTTCCAGGTAGTGACCAAGGGCTGGCTGCGCGCGTCGCATCGCGCGCTCGACGAGAAGCACAGCACCGAGATGGAGCCCTACCATCTGCACACGAAGTCCGAGCCGCTCAAGCCCGGCGAGGTGTATCGCTTCGACATCAGCGTCGAGCCGAACGCCTTCCAGTTCAAGAAGGGCAACCGCATCCGCCTCGAGATTGTGAACGGCGATTCACCGATCACCGATGTCCTGTGGACGCACTACTATCAGCCCAACAAGATCGGACAGGACACCATTTGGCACAGCGCGAAATATCCTTCGGCGCTCGTCCTGCCGGTCATGGAGTGAGAACGAGCCGCAGACCGCTCGCGAGGTACATCACGCCGAGCGTCATCACGGTCCAGCGCGTCCACTGCCTGAAGGACGCATCGCTGATGCGCTCGAGCACCTGGCGTGAAAGCGAGGTGCCGACGATCGCGAGCACGACCATCGTGGCCGCGAGCGCCGGCTCCACTTCGGCGCCCTGCAGCGCCATCACGCCGCCAAAGTAGAGGATCTTGATGAGGTGGCTCAGCGTCTGCGTGAGCGCCTTCGTCGCGACTACCGCGTGGCGCGACATCTTCGAGCGCACGAAGAAGACATCCAGGATCGGTCCTGCGATGCCCGCGGTCAGGTTCAATGTCAGGCAGACGAGGCCGCACAGGAATGAGTGCCCGCGGCGCTCGACGTTGAGGTGCAGCTTTTCGGGCAGCAGAAGCGCCGCAAAGGGCGTCAGGCCCATGGCGATGAGCGCTGCCGCCTTGCCGACGACGATGTGCGTTAGCGCGAAGAAGGCGAGCGCCAGCGCCGCCCCGGCCACATAGCCACGGAACACGCGCCAGTCAACTTCCCGGCGCAGCATCAGCGCACGGCCGCCGTTGCTCGCGAGCTGCGAGATGCCGTGCAGCATCATGGCGGCCGGCAGCGGCAGCAGCGCTAGCAGCACGCCCATCAGGATCATGCCGCCCGCCATGCCGAGGATGCCCGAGATGAAGGCCGTCACCAGCGTCGAGAGCGCGAGCAGGCCGAAGACGAGGATCGATGGCGTCACGGCGCGCATTCTCGGCAGTGTTCTCATCCCAGTAAAATGAATTTGTTATCGGTATTGATGAGGTTCCTGCATTGAAGATCGACACGCTGGGCGTCCAGGCCTTCATGGCCATCGCGGACCAGGGCACCTTCAACCGTGCCGCCGATTCGCTGCACATTACGCAGGCGGCGCTGTCGCGCCGCGTGCAGAACCTCGAGGCGTTCCTCGGCGTGAAGCTCGTCGAGCGCACCACGCGCTCGGTCGCGCTGACGCGCATCGGCCACGATTTCCTGCCGCAAGCGCGGCGCCTGATCACCGACCTTTCGACCGCGCTGCTCGAGATCCGAGAGAGTGGCAAGGCGCTGCGCGGCGACGTGACGATCGCTTGCATTCCCACCGTCGGAGTGCAATATCTGCCCGGCATCGTGAAGCAGTATGCGGCGCTTCATCCGCTCAACCGGCTGCGCATCCTCGACGACTCGTCGTCCGGCGTGGCGGCCGCCGTGCTGCGGCGCGAAGCGGAGTTTGGCATCAACATGCAGGGCGCCGGTCATCCCGAGCTCACCAGCGTGCCGCTGCTCAAGGACGAGCTGGTCCTGGTGTGCCGCGAAGACCATCCGCTCGCGCGCAAGCGCAGGCTCGCATGGAAGGCGCTCGAGCCCCACGCGGTGATCCTGCCCGGGTACGAGAGCGGCAACCGGCCGCATCTCGACATGGCGCTCGAGCGCCACAAGGTCCGGCTGAAAGCGTTCTACGAAGTGCAGCGCAGCTCGACCGCCGTCGGCATGGTCGCCCAGGGCGTCGGCGTCGCAGTCGTGCCGGCTCTCGCCGTTCAGACCGATGCTTATCCGGGGCTGCGCGTCATACCGCTCAGCGATCCAGTGGTTTCGCGCGCGCTGGTTCTGCTTTCGCGCACCAAGGCGCACCTCACCCCGGCGGCGCAGGCGCTTTATGATCTGATATTGAGAAATCCCCGGAGCACGCAGTGAACAGAAACGGCATCGGCCAACCCGTCCGGCGAGTCGAGGACCAGCGCTTCCTGACCGGCCGTTCACGTTATGTGGACGACATCCAGCTGCCGCACATGCTGCACGGCGCGGTGGTGATGTCGCCGCA
>DATLDY010000006.1:0-19596 GCA_035525655.1 Burkholderiales bacterium | reverse complement strand
ATGACGCCGTTCAGCGTCGCATTGAGCAGATACGGCGGGATGCCGAGCTCGAGCAGGCGCGTGACGGCGCTCGGCGCGTCGTTCGTGTGCAGCGTGGATAGCACCAGGTGGCCTGTCAGGGCCGACTGCACCGCCATCTCGGCCGTTTCCAGGTCGCGGATCTCGCCCACCATGATGATGTCGGGGTCCTGGCGCATGAGCGCGCGCACGCCCTCCGCGAAGCCCAGGTCGATCTGGTTTTGCACCTGCATCTGGTTGAACGAGGGCTCGACCATCTCGATCGGGTCCTCGATCGTGCAGACGTTGACCTCCGGCGTGGCGAGCGTCTTGAGCGTCGAATACAGGGTGGTGGTCTTGCCCGAGCCGGTCGGCCCGGTGACCAGCACGATGCCGTTGGGGCGCGAGGTCATGTCGTCCCAGCGCTTCTGGTCCTCGTCGGAAAAGCCGAGCTCCTTGAAGTCGCGCACCAGCACTTCGGGGTCGAAAATGCGCATCACCAGCTTCTCGCCGAAGGCCGTCGGCAAAGTCGACAGGCGCAGCTCGATGTCGCCCACGTCCGGCGTGCGCGTCTTGATGCGCCCGTCCTGCGGGCGGCGCTTCTCCACCACGTCCATGCGCGCCAGGATCTTGATGCGGCTGGTCATCGCCTGGAGCACCGCGGCCGGGATCTGGTAGACCTGGTGGAGCACGCCGTCGATGCGAAAGCGCACGATGCCCTGCTCGCGGCGCGGCTCGACGTGGATGTCGCTCGCCCGCTGGTCGAAGGCGTACTGCCACAGCCAGTCGACGATGCGCACGATGTGCGCGTCGTTCGCGTCGAGCGCCTTGTTGTCCTTGCCGATGTCGACCAGCTGCTCGAAGTTCGACAGGCCGCTCGCGCCCGTCTGCCCGCGGTTGGCGCCCTTCACCGACTTCGCGAGGTTGTAGAACTCGACCTGGTAGCGCTCGATGTCGAGCGGGTTCGCGATCACGCGCCTGATCTCGCGCTTGATGATCGGCGCGAGCTGCACCTCCCAGTCGCGCAGGTGCGGCTCGGCGGTGGCGATGGTGGTTTCCTTCGCGCTCACCGCGACCGGCAGGATGCGAAAGCGCGTGGCATACGCCGAGCTCATCACGTCGGTGACCGCGGCGAAATCGATCTTAAGAGGATCGATGTGGAAGTACTCGAGGCCGACGCGTTTCGCCATCCACTCGGTGAGCAGCTCGATGGTGAGCACCTTCCCCTGAGCATTGCCGGCGGGGCTCGCCTGGCGCCATTTCTGCTCGGCGAGGATGGCAAGGGGATGCTGCGCGCCGCGGTAGTAACGGCGCTCTTTCTTCAATTCTTCGGCGGCGTCTGCGGCGACAAGCTTGTCCTCGACGAGCCAATCGACAACCTCATTGAGGGTCAGGCGGCGGCCGGTTTCGCTCTTAACTGCTTGTTGCATCGGCGAAAGACTATACCCCAAACTGTCGAATGGGTTTCAGGGGCAACGAACAATTGCGAGTCAGGGAGGAATAAATGCCGCGCGCTCTCGCTTCCGATGTCGGCCTGCGCGAAGTCTGGGCGTGGAGCATGTACGACTTCGCCAACTCCGCCTACACCACGGTGGTCATCACCGCGGTGTTCGGCGCGTACTTCGTCGGCGGGGTGGCCGGCAACGCGCCGTGGGCGACTTTCGCGTGGACCGCGGCGCTCTCGGTCTCCTACGCGGCGATCCTCTTCACCGGCCCGCTGATCGGCGCGTGGGCCGATGCGCACGCGGCGAAGAAGCGGCTGCTCTTCATCACCACGGTGGGATGCGTGCTGTTCACCGCCCTCCTCTACTCGGTCGGACCGGGTGCCGTGGCATTGGCGCTCGTCCTCGTGGCGATATCCAACTACTTCTTCGGCGCGGGCGAGAACCTGATCGCGGCGTTCCTGCCGGAGCTCGCCGATTCGCAGGCCATGGGGCGCGTTTCGGGGTGGGGCTGGAGCTTCGGCTACCTCGGCGGGCTGATCGCGCTCGGCATCTGCCTCGCCTACATCATGGGCTCGCCGCAGCGGCCGGCGAGCGAGTACGTGCCGGTAACCATGCTGATCACCGCCGCGTTCTTCGCGCTCGCCGCGTTACCGACCTTCCTTTACCTGCGCGAGCGCGCCGTGCCGCAGGCGCAGGTCGAGTCGCCGTGGGCGCGCACGCGCGAAACGCTCATCCACGCGAAGCGCTATGCCGACCTGCGTCGCTTCCTGCTCTGCATCCTGTTCTACCAGGCGGGGATCACCGCGGTCGTTGCGCTCGCGGCGATCTATGCCGAGCAGGCGATGAAGTTCACCACGCAGCAGACGATCACGCTGATCCTGGTCGTCAACCTCACCGCCGCGATCGGCGCCTTCGGCTTCGGCTACCTGCAGGACCGCATCGGCCATGTGCGCTCGCTCGCGCTCACGCTCGTCGGCTGGATCGCCATGGTCCTCATAGCGGGGTTCTCTCATTCAAGCAGTAGTTTTTGGATAGCCGCCAATCTGGCGGGCCTGTGCATGGGCTCGTCGCAGGCCGCGGGCCGTGCGATCGTCGGCTACCTCGCACCGCCGGCGCGCCTGGCGGAGTTCTTCGGGCTATGGGGCCTCGCGGTAAAGGCAGCGTCGATCTTCGGGCCGATTACCTACGGCCTCGTGACCTGGATGTTCGGCGGCAACCATCGGCTCGCCATCTTCGCCACCGGGATTTACTTCGTGATCGGGCTCATCCTGCTCGCCGGCATCGACGTCGAGCGCGGCCGGCGCGCGGCGCTGGCCAGTTAGCGGCCCGAGGCCGCCTGGGCGGCGTTGGCGCGCGCCGACGCGAGCTCGCGCGCAATGCGGGCGCGCTGCTCCGCGAGGTACGCGCGATGCATCCGCTCCGCCAGCGGTGCGCGCTCGGCGTCGCGCAGTGCGCGTGACGCCAGGTCGAGCTCCGGCGCTGCGTGTTGCGCGACGCGCGTATCCGCCTGCACCGCGTGCACGGCTGCGCGCGCCTGCTCGAGGGAATCGTTGGCCAGCGGCGACATTGCGCAAGACGCAAGCAGCGCTGCACCCAGGCAGTAGAGCGCTCTCATTGCGCGGACCGCGCGCGTTCGTTTTCGGCGATCGCGAATGCAAGCCGGGCATCGACCTCGGCCTGCTCGGCGAAGCGGCGCGCCTCGCCCCATTGCTCACGCGCCATGGCCTGTTCGGCACGGGCCAGCTTTTCCTGCGCGAGCCGCAGCTCATCGGGCGCATAACGCCGTGCAGCGGGCTCCGCCTGGATGACCGCCGTACGCGCGGCGGCGAGCTCGGCGCCGGGCGGCGACACCGTCGCGCAACCTGCAAGCACGATGAAAAGCGCGAGGGTTCTCACGCTCGCCGCGTACGCACGATTCGTTCCCGTTGTTACCGGCAGCGGCGGCTTTTACAGCGGCCAGCCTAGGCGGACGGGCGGGACCGCAATTTGCAGCGAGCCCCGGCGTGAAGTGGGTCTTCCCCGTAGCGGCGTTCGTCGCCGGTGCATTGGTCCTCATCCCGGCGACGGCGATCCAGGTGCCGGGCGCCCTGCGCGTCGGCAACCAGTCGCTGACCGCGGCGAGCTGCGCGACCCGCGACACGCTGTGGATCCACCACTATGTTGCCGCGCTTTACGTGCCGCCGCGCGCGTCACCGGCGAGCGTGCTGCAGGATCCGAAGCAGCCGAAGGCGCTGCAGGTGCAGATCCTGAGCCGCAGCTTCCTGCCGAAGGACCTGCCGAAGAAGTGGGGCGATACGCTCCAGGCGCATCTCGATGTTCCCAGCTTCACCTCGGTACGCCTGGCCTGGCGAGAGCTGGCGGTGGGCGACCAGGTGACCATCGCGTACACGCCGGGCCCGGGCGTCACGCTGAAGCTCAACGACCGCGTCGTGGCGAAGACGCCCAAGCACGAGGTCATCGATGCGCTCCTGCGCACCTGGGCCGACGGCGAGCCGGTGCCGCAGCGCGTGAGCCGCGCCGTGTCGAAGCACCCGTGCCCGACGTGAAGATCGAGCGGCTGATCTTCCCGTTCATCCTCGCGCTCACGCTCGTCGGCTTCGACGCGCAGGGGCAGCCGCGGGATTTGCCGGATTTCAAGGCGCTCATGAAAACCGCCGGCCCATCGGTGGTGAACGTGATCTCGACGCGCAAGGCGCAGGTCGCCGCCGCCGGCGCCGGGTTGCCGGCGCAAGGCTCGCCGCAGGATCCGATGACCGAGTTCTTCCGCCGCTTCATGCCGGACACGCCGGAGCGCAGCCAGGCGCGCCAGGGGCTGGGCTCGGGCTTCATCATCAGCGCCGACGGCTACATCCTCACGAATGCGCACGTCGTGGCCGGGTTCGACGACGTGAATGTGCGGCTGGCGGATTCCAAGCGCGAGTTCAAGGCGCGCGTCGTCGGCCTCGACAAGCGCAGCGACGTGGCGCTCCTCAAGGTGGATGCGCAGGACCTGCCGACCGCCAGGCTCGGCAGCTCTTCCAGCCTCGAGGCCGGGGACTGGGTCGCGGCGATCGGCTCCCCGTTCGGCTTCGCCAATACGATCACCGCCGGCATCGTGAGCGCCAAGGGCCGCTCGCTGCCCGACGAGATGTACGTGCCCTTCATCCAGACGGACGTGGCGGTCAACCCCGGCAACTCGGGCGGGCCGCTGCTCAACCTGCAGGGCGAGGTCATCGGCGTGAACTCGATGATCTACAGCGGCACCGGCGGCTACATGGGCGTGTCGTTCGCGATCCCGATCGAAGTCGCGCTCGACGTCTCGCGCCAGCTGCGCAAGGAAGGCAAGGTCACGCGCGGGCGCATCGGCATCGCGATGCAGCCCATCAGCAAGGAGCTCGCGCGCTCCTTCAAGATGGATGACGCCACCGGCGCGATCGTCACCAACATCGAGCCCGGCGGCCCCGCCGAGCAGGCGGGCGCCCGGATCGGCGACGTCGTGCTGCAGTGGAACGGCGAGCTGATCGACGACCCGAACGAGCTGCCGCGGCTGGTTGCCGCGACCCAGCCCGGCAGCCTCGCCCACATGGATGTCTGGCGCGACGGCAAGCGCCAGACGCTGCAGTTGCGCGTCGGCGAGATAACAACCGAGCCGGTCGCCGTCGCGCCGCGCCAGGCCCCCTCGAAGGAGGACCATGCGCGCCTGGGCGTCGCCATGCGCGAGCTGATGCCCGCGGAGCGCAAGTCCCTTGGCGTCGACTACGGCCTGCTGGTGCTCGAGGTGACGTCACGCCCGGGGCCCGGCAGCGCCATCCTGCCGGGCGACGTGATCGTCGGCGTGAACCAGAAGCGCTTCGCCAACCGGCAGGAATTCAACAAGCTCATCGCCGGGCACCGCACGGGGGACATGGTCGCCCTCTTCGTGCGGCGCGGCGAACTGTCGCTCTACATCCCGCTGGAAGTGAGCTGAAGACGGTGCGCGGGTTCGTCTTTTGCTCTGTCTTAGGCGTGAAATACTGGTTCCTCGCCGCCCTCCTCGCTGCACTCGCCGGATGTGACGCGCCGCCGTCCCAGCTTCGGCAGGTGACGATCGAAAGCCCGGAGGCTCTCGGCTTGAGCCTGCGCGAGGTTCCCGACTCGGCCCTGCGCTCGATGGGCCTGCCGTACGGGCTGACGGTGGTGAAAGCGGGCAGCCTCGCCGAGCGCTCCGGGTTGCGCCTTGGCGACGTGGTGTACGGAGTGAACGAAAAGCGCCTGCGCACGATCGAGGACTTCACCCGGATGGTGGCCGAGCAGCCCGGAGGGGCGCTAGGGCTGCTGGTGCGCCGCGGAACCGCCGACTTCTACGTGCCGATGGACCTGGGCAGCGTCGCGCCGCCCCGGCGTCCCGACGGCATGCCGAACATCCTGCCGCCGTCTAGAGATACGCTTCTGCGCACTTGATGACTGCGGTGTTGCTCGCCTTCTCCAGGCAGTGGCGGGCATCTTCCTGGCGGCGCGGATTGGCTTTCTTCACGACCGGCTTCGCCTTCGGCGCTTCCGGAGCGGCGGGAGCCGCAGCCGCCGGCTTGGGCGGCTCGGCGGGCGGCTTGGCGTCCTGCGCCCACGCGGGCAGCGACAGGGCAAAGGCGACGGCAAGCAGGGCCAAATTTTTCACGGCGTCCCCCTTTTGGGGTGTTGTGGATAGGCGAAAGATTACGCCGAAATCACTTTAGGCGCTCCGCATAGGCGCGGATGCGGCGCGCGTTCATGCCGAGGTCGCTGCGCCCGACGCGGGATTTGGAGCGCACGTCGATGCGGCTTCCGCTGCCGTCGGGCGTGACGCGAACCGCAATGTCGTCCTTGAAGCCGAACCACTTCGTCGTATCGACGGCCTCCATCGTGCCGGCCGCTGCATCGCGCCCGACGACCTCCCACCCCATGGACTCCGCGGCGGCGACTGCGCGCGCGAAGGCTTCGCTCGGCTTCAGGGGCACGTTCACCGGCCCGATGTCCGGATAGGCCTCGCGCTGCTGGCGCGCGAACCCGTCGCCCGGATAGGCGCGGGACGTGGTCATGTATTTGGGCGGATTCGCCGTGTCGGTGCTGATGTCGTTGATGGGCGGGACGGCGCGACCGCGCGCCTGCAGCTGGTACGGCACATAAAAGGCGATCACGCCGAAGACGAGCGCCACGAGCGGTACTCCGAGGCCGCGCACGCGTACGCCGCGCACCGCGAGGACGACGATGCTCGCAACGATCGCGGCGATGCCGAGAAACGCGCTCCAGCGCATGGCGAGAAACCCGCTGCGGTAGGACCACAGGTCGGAACGCACGAAGGGGCCCGAAATAGCCAGGAACACGATCCCGCCGATCGCGAGAGCGAGGGCGACGGGGCGCAGCCAGACGAGCCACCGGGTCATGAGCCGAATAGTGCCCGCAAAAGAAGCCAGGCGCCGAAGGCGCACACGCCGAGGAAAGCGATGAGCGCAATGACCAGCACGACCACGAAACGGCGGCTGCCGCGCGCCGCCTGGTGGGGGCGCTCCATCCAGTCGGTCAGCAGGCGCACGTTGCGCTGGTTCGCCTTCCAGCCGGCGTCGAACACGTCGCCGAAAAACGGAACGATGCCCACGATGCCTTCGACCGCGACGTTGAACGCCATGCGCGTGAGGATCGAACGCGGGACGCCGATGCGATTCGCCTCCATCACGATGAAGCTCGAGGCGAGGACGCCGATCATGTCGCCGATGAAAGGCACCAGGCCGATCAGCGCGTCGAGCCCGATGGTGAGCCGCGTGCCCGGAATGGGGATCGAGCTGTCGAGGAGCCAGGCCAGGAATGCCAGGCGCGCACGCACCTCGCGCTCTTCGCGCGTCTCCGGGCCGAGGACTTCGCCTTCCAGTACGCGCTCGACGCGCTCGATGGGTTTTTTCATTTGACTAACGGTATCATCCGCCCCTTCCCCAGACGCGCAAACAGGACAAATAGGAGACTGCGGCTATGGCAATTAAGGTCGGCGACAAGCTGCCCGACGGCAAGCTCATGGAGAGCACCGAGTTCGATTCCGGCACGCAGTGCGCGATGCCGCCCAAGGAAGTGAACGTCGGCGAGGCGGTGAAGGGCAAGAAGATCGCGATCTTCGGCCTGCCCGGCGCCTATACGCCGACCTGCTCGGCGAAGCACGTGCCGGGCTATGCGCAGAACTCGGACCAGCTCAAGAAAAAAGGCGTGAGCGAGATCTGGTGCGTGGCGACCAACGATGCGTTCGTCATGGCGCACTGGGGCCGCGACCAGAAGGCGATGGGCAAGATCCGCTTTCTCGCCGACGGCAGCGCGCAATGGACCCGGGCCCTGGGCCTCGAGCTGGATCTCAACGCCCGCGGCATGGGCACGCGCATGAACCGCTTCTCGATGCTCGTCGACAACGGCGTGGTGAAGCAGCTGAACGTCGAAGGCCCCGGAAAGTTCGAAGTCTCCGATGCCGGCACGATGCTCAAGCAGCTCGGGTAGGAAACAAACCGTTACATGTCCGTGGTCGTCGCAGGGGCTTCGAGCCGCGTTATGGATCGGGTAACCCTAACTGGAGAGCCCATGCGACTTCCCCTTTCACTCTGTACCGCCGTCCTCCTGGCGGCGAGCTCCACCCTGTACGCCCAGGCGCCCAAAGTTGAAGGCAAGGCAGCCGACGGCGGCAGAGGTTTCGACTGTTCCCAAGCGAAGGACCCGAAGGCGTGCCAGGAGCGCCGCGACAAGATGAAGGCGACGCACTCGCGCGCGCAGAAGGCGTGCGAGGGCAAGCGCGGCGCCGAGCGCGGCGAATGCATGCGCAAGGAAATGTGCTCGCAGACGGCCGACCCGAAGGCGTGCGAGGAGCGCATCACGAAGATGAAGGACCAGCACGACAAGGCGCGCCAGGCCTGCGAAGGCAAGAAGGGCGAAGAGGGGCGCGACTGCATGCAGAAGCAGTTCTGCGCGCAATCCCAGGACCCGGCCAGGTGCCAGGCCGGCATGAAGGAGCGCGCCGAGCGCCGCGCCAAGCTCCGCGAGGCCTGCAAGGGCAAGACGGGCGAAGAGCTGAAGGCGTGCGTGCGCGAGAATCGCGCGCGCAAGTAACGACGTTATAGCCGGCGCACGGGCCGCGCTGCCCGTGCTGCTCGGCGTCGTCGCGTTCGGGGTCATCACCGGCGTGGCGATGGTGGCGAGCGGCATCACGCCGCTCGCCGCGATGCTGATGTCGCTCGTGGTGTTCGCCGGCGCTTCGATGGTGGCGTCGGCGCAGCTCCTCGCCTCGGGCACGCCGGCGTTGCTGGTCATCCTCACCACCGTCTTCATCAACCTGCGGTTCATGATGTACAGCGCGTCGCTGCGGCTGCATTTCCAGCACGAGCCGCTGCGCTGGCGCCTCCTCTATGCCTACCTGACCGCCGACAACGTGTACGGCCTCATGCTGATACGCTTCGGCGACGATCCGCACTCGCCGGGCAAGCGCGCCTATTTCCTCGGCGCAGGGCTGATGACGTGGCTCGCCTGGCAGCTCGCCGTCGCCGCGGGGATCCTGATCGGCTCCGGCGTGCCCGCGTCGTGGCGGCTCGAGTTCGCCGCCCCGCTCGCCTTCATCGCCATGACCATTCCGCTGCTGCGCGATCGCGCGATGGTGGCGGCGGCGGTCGTGGCCGCAGTGACGGTGATCGCCGCCCATGCCCTGCCGCTGAAGTTGTCGATCGCGGCGGCGGCGCTCGCCGGCATCGCGACCGGGCTCCTCTTCGAGCGCAGCTGGCGGTGACCTGGCTGACGATCGCCGGCATGGCCCTGGTGACGTACGTCCTGCGGGCATCGTTTCTGGTGCTGCCGGCGGGCATCGAGACGCCGCCCCTGCTGCGCCGGGCGCTGCGCTACGTGCCGGCCGCGGTGCTGACGGCGATCTGGGCGCCGGAGCTCGCCTTTGCGCCCGGAAGTGAACAACTCGCGGCCGGTGTTGTCGCAATCGCTGTGGCGTGGCGCTGGCGCCTGACCTTCGTTACGATCCTCGCCGGCCTCGCTTCACTCCACCTTTTCCACTGGTTCCTATGAAACGCCTCCTTGCAGGCACGATCCTGCTCCTCCTCGCGTTCGCCGCCCTGGCGCAACAGCTGCCCCAGCGCGTCACCTCCATCGAGGGAGTGACCGAGTACCGCCTCGAGAACGGCCTCAAGGTGCTCACGATTCCCGACGCCGGCGCCGATACGGTGAACGTGCACATCGTCTACCTGGTGGGCTCGCGCCATGAAGGCTACGGCGAGAAAGGCATGGCGCACCTCCTCGAGCACCTCCTCTTCAAGGGCTCGAAGGCATTCCCGGACATCAAGGCGGATCTGACGCGGCGCGGCGCGCGCTGGAACGGCACGACGTCCAACGATCGCACCAACTACTTCGAGACGATGTCGGCCACCGAGCAGAACCTGGAATGGGCCCTCGCCATGGAAGCCGACCGCATGGTGAACTCGCGCGTCTCGCGCGAGGACCTCGACAGCGAGATGACGGTAGTGAGGAACGAGTTCGAGATGGGGGAGAACAATCCCGGCTCGGTGCTGTTCCAGCGCATGCAGCAGCTCGCGTATGCCTGGCACAACTACGGCAACCCGATCATCGGCGAGCGCACCGACATCGAGCAGGTGCCGATCGACAAGCTGCAGGCCTTCTATCGCACCTGGTACCAGCCGGACAATGCCGCGCTCCTCATTGCCGGGCGCTTCGACGAGGCGCGCGCGCTCGCGCTGGTGGCGAAGTACTTCGCCCCGATCCCGAAGCCGACGCGCGTGCTGCCGGCCTTCTATACGCAGGAGCCGACGCAGGACGGCGAGCGCAGCGTGACGCTGCGGCGCACGGGCGACAACCAGATCGTCTCCACGCTCTACCGCGCGGCGGCGGGCAGCCATCCCGACTATCCGGCGATCGACATCCTGGTCCAGGTGCTGGGCGACACGCCGGCGGGCCGCCTGCATCGCGCGCTCGTGCAGAAAGGCATCGCGAGCTCCGCGTGGGGCGCGGAGCGCCAGCTGCACGACCCGGGCTACATGTATTTCGGCGCGCAGCTTGCGAAGGACGCGGACGCGGCAAAGGCGCGCTCCGTGTTGATCTCGGTCGTCGAAGGCGTGGCCAAGGCGAAGGTCACCGACGCCGAAGTCGAGCGCGCGCGAACGCGCCTCCTGAACGACGTCGAGCGCGCGCAGCTCGATAGCAACCAGCTCGTGAGCGTGCTCTCCGAGAACATCGCCATGGGCGACTGGCGCCTGTTTTTCCTGTATCGCGACCAGCTGCGCAAGGTGACCGTGGCCGATGTGCAGCGCGTGGCCGAGCAGTACCTGAAGCCGGCGAACCGCGTGGTGGGACACTTCGTGCCTACAGAGCGTCCCGACCGCGCGATGATCCCGCCGGTGCCGAAGGTCGAGAGCCTGCTCGAGGGCTACCGCGGCGGAGACAACGTCAGCCTCGGCGAGGCCTTCGACCCGTCGCCGAAGAACATCGAGTCGCGCCTCGTGCGCCGCGAGCTCGCGAACGGCATCAAGGTCGCCCTGCTCCCCAAGCAGACGCGCGGCGGCCGCGTCGTCGCGTCGATCACGCTGCATTGGGGCGACGAGAAGACGCTCATGAACCGCGAGGTGGCGTGCGATTTCGCCGGCCAGATGCTGATGCGCGGCACCAAGCGCCGCACGCGCGAGCAGCTCAAGGAAGCCTTCGAGAAGCTGAACGCCCGCGTCTCGGTGGGCCTCGAAGGCGCGACGCTCGAGGTGCGCGGCGAGAACCTCGTGCCGGCGCTGCGCCTCATCGCCGAAGCGCTGCGCGAGCCTTCCTTCCCGGCCAGTGAATTCGAGGAGCTTAAGCGCGCCACGATCACCGGCACGCAGGCGCAGCTTTCCGATCCGGGCGCGAACGCCGACGTGCGCCTGTCGCGGCACCTCGAGACCTATCCGCGCGGCCATCGCAACTACACGCCGACCATCGAGGAGCGCCTCGATCTGATGCGCAAGGCCACGTTGAAGGATGCGCAGAGCTGCTATCGCGACCTCGTCGGCGCGACCGGCGCGGATTTCGCCGCCGTCGGCCAGTTCGACGCCGAGGTCCTGGCGAGCGCCGTGACCGAGCTCTTCGGCCAGTGGAAGACGCCCTATCCGTTTACGCGCGTGCCTTCGCTGCATTTCGAGCGGCCGGCGCTCGAGGACGAAGTCCTCACGCCCGACAAGGCGAACGCAGTGCTGCGCGGCGGGCACAACGTGAAGATGCGCGACGACGATCCGGATTTCCCGGCGCTGCTGCTGGCCAACTACCTGCTCGGCGGCACCTCGACCTCGCGCATCCCGGCGCGCGTGCGCGAGAAGGAAGGGCTCTCCTACAGCACCTACTCCGGCTTCACCGCGAGCCAGCTCGACCAGGCCGCCGGCTTTCGCGTCGCGGCGATCTTCGCGCCGCAAAACCGCGAGCGCGTGGAGAAAGCGATCCGCGAGGAGATCGAGCGCGCCGTGAAGGAAGGATTCACCGCTGCGGAGGTCGATGCCGGCAAGAAAGGCATCCTCGAAGCCCGCCGCCTCGCGCGCACGCAGGACCGCGCGCTCGCGAGCCGCATCGGCACCTACCTCTTCGTCAAGCGCACCTTCGCCTGGGACATCGACCTCGAGTCGAAGATTGCCGCGATGACGCCAGCGGAGGTAAACGCAGCCCTTCGCAAATACATCGACCCGGCGAAGCTGAGCTTTGTAATGGCAGGTGACTTCAAAAAATAATCGGGGTCAGAGCCCGATTATCAGGAACCCGGCTTTCTCCTGCGCAATGCCTTGAAAGACGCGGGTTCCCAAGGGCGCGCAGCAAGCAGCACGCTGATCTGCTGGCGCTGCTCCAGCGGCAGGCGGGCGTCGGCGCTGTGCTGGTCGTTGTACTCGCGGGCCACTTCCTCCAGGCGTTTGACGAGCGCCTCCTGTGCCTCGCGCGAGATGCGCACGGTCATCATGCGCATGATCTGCCCGGCGCCGGAAAACGGGTAGTTGAAGAAATCCCCGGTCTGCGACTTGGCGTAGCGCATGATCGGCCCGTCGGGGATCCACGCGAAGGTGCGCGCGAGGCGCAGCCGTATGCGGTTGTTCTCGTGCAGCTCGAGGATGCCGATCTTCTCGAGACGAAGGAGCAGCGCCACGCACTCCGGCCCTTCGATGTCGTACAGGGCAATGATGTCCTCGACGCGCATCTGGTGGATCGCGCACACCGCGACGAGGAACAGGCGCGGGTCGGCCATCAGCTCTTCTTCCTGATCGCGCCTCATGCGGTGGATCAGGCGGTCCTGGCGCGGCAGGCCGCGCGCGAGCTCGGCGAGGTCGACCTGCACGAACTCGCATAGCGCCTGCAGCCGCTTGAGGTCGCAGTTCTTGCTCGCGAAGATGCGCTTGACGGTGGGCTCGGAGATCCTGAGGCCGCGTGCGACATCGGCGTAGGTCATGCCGCGCGCCTTGAGGTGCATCTTGAGGCCTTCGAACACGAACGCCGACGACATCGGCCCATCATACGGACGGGCCCGGCTGGATACTTATGAGTTCGTCCGGTTCTTCAGCAGGTCGCGGATTTCTTCGAGCAGCTGCACATCCTTCGGCGGCGGCGCCTTGTCGGGCTCCCCCTCGTGCCTGCGCCGCAGGTGATTGATGAGCTTTACGGCGAAGAAGATGGCGAGGGTGATGATCAGGAAATCCACTATTGACTGGATGAACTTCCCGTAGGCGATCTGCACGTCGCCGACCCTCGTGACGAGCGACTCGAAGTGCACGCCGCCCATCATGGCGCCGACCAGCGGCATGACGATGTCGGCGACCAGGGACGCGACGATCTTGCCGAAAGCGGCGCCGATGACGACGGCGACGGCGAGGTCCACGACGTTGCCCTTGACCGCGAAATCCCGGAACTCCTTGAACACTCTCATGGGTAATCGACCTCCAGAATTTCGAGCTTCTCCTCCCCGGCCGGGGTATGCAGCCGCACCACGTCGCCCTCGCGAGCCTTGATGAGCGCGCGCGCGATCGGCGACACCCACGAGACGAAGCCTTTCGCCGGATCGACCTCGTCGATCCCGACGATGCTGACGGTGCGCTCGCCCGAAGGGCCTTTCACGCGCACGCGCGCGCCGAAGAAAACCTGGTCGGTGTCGCGCCCGGACGAGTCGACGATCTCGGCCGCCTCGAGGCGCTTGATGAGGAAGCGAACGCGCCGGTCGATCTCGCGCAGGCGACGCTTGCCGTAGATGTAGTCCGCGTTCTCGGAGCGATCGCCGAGCGAGGCAGCCCACGCCACGGTCTTGACCACCTCGGGCCGATCGACGTCGAGCAGTTGCTTCTTCTCGCTTTGCAGGCGGGCGAATCCGGCCGGCGTAATGTAATTCTTTCCACCGGGAGGAAGCGCCGGCGCTTCAGGCGCTTCGGGAGTGTCGGGCTCGGACGTGTCGTCCTTCACGAAGGCCTTCGACATCGATCAATTTTAGCTTGAAGGCCCGACGCTAAACCCTCAGAATGAGGACACAACAGGGGTTGGCAAGGGGAGAAGGCGATGGCCGGGGAGAAGGAAAAGCTCGATTTCTTGACGCGGCTGCGCATACGCGAGCTGATCCTGATGGGTCTCATCACGATCACCGCGGTGCTGGCCAACCTGCCGCACGAATACGTCGAGGAATCCCTCGGCATCAGCCACGGCACGCTGCTCGCGGTCCTTGCGATTGCGGTGATCATCGGCCTCTTCCTGTACCTGAAGTTCGGCCTGTTCGTCGCCGTGGTGCTGCTCATCGCCGGCGCCAACATGCCGGAGCAGATCGCCGAAGGCCTCAATATCTCGCGCATTCCGATCGTGCTCGCGCTGGTGGCGCTGGTCGGCGTCGGCCTCATCAACTACGTCGTCAAGCTGCTGCCCACGGGCCTCGAGCCGCGGGCGCGCGACAAGAGCCCCGAAGGCATCAAGGCGCTGTTCTATGCCATCGAGAAGAACAACCTCGTCTATGCGCAGAAGGTCCTGTCGATGAACTTCGACCCGAACCTGCACCACGACAACGGCTACACCCCGCTCGCCTACGCCGCCATGAAGGGCAGCGCGGGGATGATCGAGCTCCTGTTGAAGAACGGCGCGGACCCGCTCCAGGTCACCAAGGAAGGCGACACGGCGGTCGAGCTCGCGCTGCGCATGGGGCACAACGATGTCGCCGACCTGCTCAAGCAGGCGCGCCGCGCCGCGGAAACGCCGTCTTCCGCGTCCGCCCACGACGAGCAACCCGCCCCCCAAGCCGGGTAGTTTTTCCGCAAAATAGAAGCCCCGTGGACCGGTTGATTCCCCGGTCCGATACTGTATATTTGTACAGCTAAGGACCATGACCACCGCCGAAACAACCACCGCTCGCGAGCAGGAGATCTGCCGCGACACGCTGCTCGAGAAATACGCCAAGGGAAGTGAAGCCAGCGTAGACGAGGTCCGCCGCCGCGTGGCGCGCGCCCTCGCCCACGTCGAGCCCGAGGACCGCCGCGCCCATTGGGAGCGCCGCTTCCTGCAGGCCCAGGAAGACGGCTTCATTCCCGCCGGGCGCATCAACTCCGCCGCCGGCATCCAGATGCAGGCGACGCTCATCAACTGCTTCGTGCAGCCGGTCGGCGATTCGATATCCGAGGTGGTCGATGGCCGGCCGGGCATCTACACCGCGCTCCAGGAAGCCGCCGAGACCATGCGCCGCGGCGGCGGCGTCGGCTACGACTTCTCCGCCATCCGCCCCAAGGGCGCGGAGGTGAAAGGCACGCGCTCGCGCGCGAGCGGGCCGCTCTCCTACATGCGCGTCTTCGATCGCTCGTGCGAGACCGTGGAATCCGCCGGCTCGCGCCGCGGCGCGCAGATGGGCGTGCTGCGCTGCGACCACCCGGACATCGAGGACTTCATCCACGCCAAGGACGCGGGCGATCTCACCAACTTCAACATCTCGGTCGGCGTCACGGACGAGTTCATGCAGGCGGTGGAGAAGGACCTCGACTTCGAGCTGGTCCACCGCGCCAAGCCCAATAAAGATGCGTACCAAAGGGCCGATGGGCTGTGGGTCTACCGCAAGGTGCGCGCGAAAGACCTGTGGGACCAGGTCATGCGCTCGACCTACGACCACGCCGAGCCGGGAATCCTGTTCCTCGACCGCATCAACCGCGACAACAACCTCAATTACTGCGAGACCATCGACGCCACCAACCCGTGCGCGGAGCAGCCGCTGCCGCCCTATGGCTGCTGCTGCCTGGGCTCGATCGACCTCACGCGCTACGTCCACGCGCCGTTCACCGAGCAGGCGAAGTTCGACTTCGCGCATTTCGCCCGGACGGTGGAGGTTTCCGTGCGCATGCTCGACAACGTGCTCGAAGTCACCGCGTGGCCGCTCGAGCAGCAGCACAAGGAAGCGATGGCGAAGCGCCGCGTGGGCCTCGGTTTCACCGGCCTGGGCGATGCGCTCATCATGCTGCGCCTTCGCTACGACACGGACGAGGCGCGCCAGATGGGCTCGCGCATCTCTGAAGCGATGCGCGATGCCGCGTATCGCGGCTCGGTCGAGCTCGCCCGCGAGCGCGGCCACTTCCCGCTCTTCAATGCCGATCTCTATCTGTCCGGCACCTCGTTCGCCACTCGCCTGCCTGAGGAGATCAAGGCGCTGATCCGCAAGCACGGCCTGCGCAACTCGCACCTGCTGTCGATCGCCCCGACCGGCACCATCAGCCTCGCCTTCGCCGACAACGCCTCCAACGGCATCGAGCCGCCCTTCTCGTGGACCTACATCCGCAAGAAGCGCATGCCCGACGGCACGATGAAGGAATTCCCGGTCGAGGACCACGCGTGGCGCCGGTACAAGGCCCTAAAGGAAAACGAGGGCGGCAATATCGACGACCTGCCGCGGTATTTCGTTACCGCGCTCGAGATCTCGGCCCACGCGCACGAGCAGATGGTCGCGGCCGTGGCGCCGTACATCGACACCAGCATCTCCAAGACGGTGAACGTGCCCGAGGATTATCCCTACGGCGAGTTCCAGGACCTCTATTTCCACGCCTGGAAATCGGGGCTCAAGGGACTCGCGACCTATCGCCCGAACAAGGTCCTCGGCTCGGTGCTGTCGGTCGGCAAGCAGCCGCAGGATTTCGTGCAGGACGACGTCAATCGCCGCCTGACGGTGAAATCGGTGCCCGCGCCGGTGCTCGCGTCGCTGCGCTGGCCGGGACGGCCGGACATGACCGGCGGCAATCCGGCCTGGACGTACATGATCGAGCACCCGCACTACCGCTTCGCGGTGTTCGTCGGCCATGTCGAGAACGGCGTGCCGCACCCGTTCGAAGTGTGGGTCAACGGCAGCGAGCAACCTCGCGGCCTCGGTGCGCTTGCCAAGTCGCTGTCGATGGACATGCGCGCCAACGACCATGCCTGGCTCAAGCTCAAGCTCGACGCGCTCGCCAAGACGCGCGGCGACGACGCCTTCGAGATGCCGTTCCCGCCGCGCGGCGAGAAGAAGCTGATGCCCTCGGTCGTCTCGGCCTTCGCGCAGATCGTGCGCTGGCGCGTCGAGCAGCTGTACGCCGGCATGGCCGACGACCAGTTCAAGCTCGCCTCCGAAGCCGGCGCCTCGCCGGTAATGGACGCGATGTTCGCGCTCAAGGAACCGAAGACCGGAGCCGACGGCACCATCTCGTGGACAGTCGACGTGCTGAACCCGCGCACCGGCGATGACTTCGTCCTCGGCTTGAAGGAGATCACCCTACCCGACGGTGTCACGCGCCCTTATTCAGTTTGGCTGTCGGGCGACTACCCGCGCCCGCTGGACGGCCTGTGCAAGCTCCTCTCGCTCGACATGCGCGTGCTCGACCCCGCGTGGATCGGGATGAAGTTGCGCAAGCTCCTCGATTTCCCCGAGCCGCTCGGCGATTTCATGGCCTTCGTGCCCGGCAGCCGCAAGCAGCAGACGTATCCCTCGACCGTGGCGTACCTCGCGCGGTTGATCGTGCACCGCTACGCGATGCTCGGCATCCTCGACGAGGACGGCCTGCCGCGGCGGCAGATGGGCATCCTCGAGGCGCCCTCGGAGAAGCAATCGCCGGTGATGGCCGGCGCGCCCTGCCCCGAGTGCGGCAACAGCACGCTGATCCGCAAGGACGGCTGCGATTACTGCACGGCGTGCGGCTTCGTCGGAGTCTGCGGCTAGCTAAGGCCGGGCGTTGGGCGACTTGGTTCGATCCAGCGCCGGCCATTGCTCGGCGATCGGCGGCAACGGACAGTACTTGCCGGTAATGCGCTCCACCGCGATCGCGTAGACCGTCACCTCGTCCAGCCGCGGATAGAAGCTCTTCGGCCGGTCCGCGCCGGTCCCGTATTTCGCCATCAGGGCGTCGAAGAAACGCGCCTTGGCCGCGCGGTCGTCCACGATGCGAATCCTGCCGAAGGCAATGGCGCTGCGGTACGCGAGCCCGGTATCGCATTCGAAGCGGCCGTAGTCGAACACCTCGATCGGCTCATCGACCTCGAAGCACACGCGCGACTCGCGCTCGGCGTTGGTGCGCAGGTGGCCGCGCGCCGCGGTGTTGTGGACGCCGATCTCGTCGGCGGAAAAGACATGCAGCAGCGGCACGACGTACGGCCAGCCGTCCCCGCCCATGGTTCCTAACCGTCCGGCGTAGGCACGCGCGATGAGCGCGCGCGCCTCGGCGTCGTCGAGCACGCGGTCCTGGCGTCGTAGCTGGGGGGAGCTCATGCCCGCATCGTAATAGACCGGGCGCGGGACGCGGCAGCGCGGCCGTTACGCGGATGTCGGCGGGTGGACGGCCGTGCCGTCGGTCGCGCGGCGCCCGGCATAGCGCGCGCGCCGGTCGCGCCGCCAGAGCTGCTCGAGGCAATAGCGCCCGCCGCCGTGCGCGACGAGGAAGACGAAACCCCCGACGATGGCCACGTTCTTGAAGAAGCTGGTCTGCTGCATCTGGTGCGCCGCCCCGGGCGGGTATTCCCAGAAGCGGTGCGCGATCAGCGTCGCGGCGGCCGTGAAGGCGAGGAGCAGCACGGAGGCGATCCGCACCTCTACCCCGAGCAGCAGCGCGAGCCCGCCCAGGAACTCCAGGCCCGCCGCGAGCGGCGCAACGAGCGGCGCGAAGGGCACCCCCCGCCCGTCGATGTTGAACATGAAGGCCTCCAGGTTCATGAGCTTGGAGAAGCCCGACGGGAGGAACAGGGCAGCGATGCCCATCCGCCCCACCAACAGGGCGAGGTGGTTAACAGTAGCGGCAGGCGGCGTGCGCTCCATCGAGGCCCTCCGAGCAAGGTTCGTACGCGGCACGTTACTCGCTTTGATGTTTCTTTTCTCCCTGGAGCGCCCCATGGCAGACCTGATCACCCTCCTCGGCATCGCCGGCAGTCTTCGCAAGGACTCCTGGAACAAGGGCGCCCTGCGCGCCGCCCAGGCGCTGTGCCCCGAGGGCGCCAAGCTCGAGCTCTACGACATCGCCGGCCTGCCGCTCTTCAACCAGGACGAGGAAAAGAATCCGACCGCCGCGGTCACCGACTTCAAGAAGGCAATCCGCGCGGCTGACGCGATCCTGATCTCGACGGCCGAATACAACTACGGCATGCCCGGCGTGCTGAAGAACGCGATCGACGTCGCCTCGCGGCCTTACGGCGACAGCGCCTGGAACGGCAAGCCCTGCGCGATCATGAGCGCGGCGGCCAGCATGGGCGGCGGCGTGCGCGCGCAATACCAGCTGCGCCAGGCGTTCGTGTTCCTCAACCTGGACGCCGTGCTGCAGCCGGAAGTGGCGATCGGCAACGCGATGCAGCGCTTCGATGCGCAGGGCAACCTGACCGACGAGACCAGCAAGAAGCTGATCGGACAGCTGCTACAGAACCTGGTGGCTAAGGTACGGCTCGTGCGCCAGCAGCCGATGAAGGCCGCCGCCTAACTTATCCGCCCCAGGTCTTGACCCACAGCAGCGACGCGACGCTTTTCGCGTCGGTGATGCGGCCGTCGCGCACCATGGCGATGGCCTCGTCAAATGGGACGATGAGCGTCTCGACGAACTCGCCGGCGTCGAGCTGCGCCGAGCGCTCCTTCGTCAGCTTCCGGGCCACGAACAGATCGATCGCCTCGTCGGTGTAGGCAATCGCGGTGTGGATGACCGCCAGGCGCTTCCATTCCTGGGCCGAATAG
>DATLDY010000309.1:0-5638 GCA_035525655.1 Burkholderiales bacterium | reverse complement strand
GTTGATCTTCGGCTTCGTCGGCCTCGGGTCGATGGTGTTCGATCTCGCCTACCTGCAGATCCTCGGCCTCATGAAGCAGGACGAGTTCGTCGCGGTGCCGATGTTCGTGCTGATGGGCTACATCTGCGACCAGGCGGGGCTGATGGAGCGCCTGTTCAAAGCGTTTCGCGATCTCTTCGCGCCGGTGCGCGGCTCTCTGTATCTCGTGGTGCTGCTCACGGCGACGCTGTTCGGCATCGCGGCCGGGACGGTCGGTGCCACGGTGGTCCTGCTCGGGATCATGGCCGGGCCGATGATGATCAAGACGGGCTACGACCCGAAGCTCTCGGCCGGTGCCATCACCGCGGGCGGCACGCTCGGCATCCTCATCCCGCCGTCGGTGATGCTGGTCGTGATGGGGCCGGTGCTCGGCGTGTCGGTGCTGCAGCTCTACGCGGCCGCATTCGGTCCCGGCTTCCTGCTCGCCGGCATGTACATCGCCTACACCATGGGCCGCAGCTTCGTGAATCCCAAGCTCGGCCCGCCGGTGCCGGTGGAAGAGCGCGTGCACTCGATGAAGACCATCGTGTGGGAATGCATCGTGGGACTCGTGCCGGTGACCGTGCTCACCATCGCGACGCTCGGCGTGATCCTCGCCGGCATCACGACTTCCACCGAGGCGGCCGCGATGGGTGCGGCCGGAGCGATCCTGCTGGTGATCGCCTACGGCCGCTTCACGTGGAAAGGACTCTTTTCCGCGTGCCACAGCACCCTCGCCAGCACGAGCATGGTCCTCTTCCTCGCGGTCGCGTCGAACGTATTCGGCGCGGTGTTCGCGCGCCTGGGCACGGCGACGTGGATCACCAATGCGCTCCTCGCCGTGCCGCTTCCGGCGTGGGGGACGATGACGCTCCTCCTCACGCTGATTTTCCTTCTCGGCTGGCCGTTCGAATGGCCGGCGATCGTGCTCATCTTCCTGCCGATGCTCGCGCCGGTGGCGACCGGCCTGGGCTACGACATGGTGTGGTTCGGCACGATCGTCGCCGTGGTGCTGCAGACGGCGTTCCTGTCGCCGCCGGTCGCCATGTCGGCGTATTACCTGAAGCAGGTCGTCAAGGACTGGAGCCTCTCGACCATCTACCGCGGCATGTACCAGTTCATGGTGATCCAGTGCATTTGCGTCGCCCTGGTTCTGGTTTTCCCGGACATCGCCATGTGGTTTCCGCGCTGGCTCGAGGCCGGCGACCGCATGGCTGCGCCGGCGCAGAACGTGGAGCAGCCCGCCGACAATCCACTCGAGGCCGGCGACCGCATGGAAGACAAGTAGGCTCTGTCGGACGAACGGTGACCTCCCGCGCTAGCGCATCGCTAAAGGCATAGCGCTTGCGGCACCCTCCGCATGCGACTGCACCACCTGAATTGCATTTCGACGTGCCCCCTCGGCGGCATGCTGATGGATGGCCGCACCGAATCCCTCTTTGCGCGCGGCGAGCTCGCCTGCCATTGCCTGCTGGTGGAGACGAGCGCGGGCCTCGTGCTCGTCGACACAGGGCTCGGCTTGCGCGACGTGGCGGATCCGAAGGGGCGCCTGAGCGCTTTCTTCCTCGCCCTCCTCAGCCCGAAGCTGCGCGCCGACATGACCGCGATCCGGCAGGTCGAGCGCCTCGGTTACGCGCCGCGCGACGTGCAGCACATCGTGCTCACGCACCTGGATTTTGATCATGCCGGCGGACTCGACGATTTCCCGTGGGCCACCGTCCACCTGATGGCGGAGGAGCGCGACTACGCCGAGCTGCAGAAAACGTGGCTCGACCGCCAGCGCTTCCGGCCGCAGCAATGGTCGACGAAGGACAAATGGCAGACCTACTCCGGCGCGCTGGGCGAGAAGTGGTACGGCCTCGAGCGCGTGCGCGAGCTGCGCGGACTACCGCCGGAGATCGCGATGGTCCCGCTCGCCGGCCACACGCACGGCCACGCCGGCGTCGCGGTGCAGCGCGGCGACGGCTGGCTGCTCCAAGCGGGCGACGCCTACTTCTTTCACTCAGAGATGGACACCGAGGACCCGCGCTGCACGCCCGGCCTGCGCCTCTACCAGTGGATGATGGAGAAAGACCGCGAGTCGCGCCTGCAAAACCAGGCACGCCTGCGCGAGCTGAAGCGCGAGCCATCGCGCCAGGTTTCGATCTGTTGCGGCCACGACCCTACGGAGTTCGAGCGCCTGTCGGGCAGGCCGGCCGGGGCACCCGCCGAACGGCGCATCCCATGGCAGGCCGACGAGCGGGCGTTGCGCGGCACATAGCTTGCTCGGTGAATTCGCATGAGACTCCTACTTGTCGCCGCGGCGGCCGGCGCCGCCTACTACCTCTACCGGCAGCGGCAGCTCCTCGCCCGCCCCGGCTCGCAAACCAACGCCAGCGATGCGATGGATGACATCCATCTGCCTCCGAATGCCAGCGCCGACGAGCATCTCGACGCGGGTGTGATGGAGACGTTCCCGGCGAGCGATCCCGTTTCGGTGGGCAAGCCCTCCGAGACTGCGTGGGATCGCCAGGAACGCTTGAAAAAAAGCCTGAGCTGATTTACTCGGGCTGAAGTCCGGCCTGGCGCAGCAGCGCCGGCCACTTCTCGGCCTCGCGCCGAACGAACGCTCGGGTCTCGTCCGCCGGCATCACCATGATGCGCCAGCCGTTGGCCTCGAGCCGGCGCCGCGTATCCGGATGATCGACCGCTTTCACCGTAGCGGCACGCAGGCGCTCGATCACCGCCGGCGGTGTCTTTGCGGGCGCGAAAAGCCCCATCCAGCTATCGAGCACGAACTCCGGCATGCCCGCCTCGGCGGCCGTCGGTACGTCGGGTAGCAGCGTGTCGCGCACCGGACCCGAGGTGACGAAGGCTTTTACGCGTCCGTCGGCAATGAACGGCCGCGCGGTGGTGGTGTTGTCGAAGAAGAGATCCACCCGGCCGGGAAGGAGGTCCGCGTACGCGGGCTGCGCGCCTTTGTAATTCACCACCAATAGGTCGACGCTCGCGAAGCGGCTCAGCAGCAGCGCGCTCACGTGCTGCCCGGTGCCGACACCCGAGGTGGCGATGGTCAGCTTGCCCGGATTGGCGCGCGCGTAATCGATGAGCGCTCGCATGTCGGACGCCGGCAGATCCTTTCGCCCGACCAGCGCATAGGTGAAGGCGCCCACCATCGCCACGGGTGTGAAGTCCCGCACCGGGTGGTAGCGCAGGTCCTTGTGCATGGCGAGGTTGAACGCCATGTTGGCGAGCCCGCCCATCACCAGCGTATAGCCGTCGGCGCCCGCCGCGGCGGCCGTCTGCGTACCAAGCACCGTGCCGCCGCCCACGCGGTTCTCCACGATGAACGGCTGCCCCAGCTCCTGCGATAGCCGCTCGGCGAGCAATCGCCCGGTGAAGTCGTATCCGCCGCCGGGCGCGCTCGGCACGATGATGCGCACCGAACGGGTTGGATACTCCTGCGCGAAAGCGCTGGAGATGCCGAGCGCGAGGACGACTACCAGCGACCGAATAAAGGGGTCAGAGCAATTTTTCTGTAACAAGTATTTCAGGAAAATTGCTCTGACCCCTTTATTCAGTTGAGTGCCTTCAGCTTCGGCAGCACGCCGCGGGCGAAGCGCTCCATGTTGGCGCGCGTGAGGTCGGCGGGGAGCGTGCCGAACTGGCACATGACCAGCAGGTTGCCGAAGCGCATGTCGTTCCAGTAGCCGGTGAAGGCCTTCGTCACCGACTCCGCGCTGCCGCAGACGAAGAGGCCGAGCTCGATCGCCTGCTCGATCGATACGTCGCCGAACATCTGCGCCTTCGCCTTCATCACGTTCTTCAGCGACTCGCGCGACGTATAGCCGGGCGGCAGGAGCATCTCGAGGGGCATCTTGACGAACACATTGCGGAACGCCTCGAAATGGGGCCTTGCTTCCTTGCGCGCGGATTCATCGGTCTCGCCGACGTAGACCGGCACCGCCCAGCCGAGCTGGCTGTCCTTCGCGTCGTACCCGTACCCGGTACAGGTGTCGCGATACGACTTGAGATACCGCTGCACGACCTTCACCGGACTGAATGTCTGCAGGTACGTGTAGCGCCGGTCCGGATGCGAAGCCCAGTCGATCGTCTCCTTGCTGCCCTGCGACGGAATCCAGATCGGCGGGTGCGGCTTCTGGTACGGACGCGGCCAGAGGTTCACGTAAGGCACCTTGTAGTGATGCCCCTGGAACGAGAACGGCCCGGGCTCGCTCCACGCCTTCACGATGAGGTCGTGCGCCTCGTGGAAGCGGTCGTGCGAGAACGTCGGGTTCACGCCGAACGTGTGGTACTCGGCGCCGATGCCGCGCACGAAGCCGGAGATCAGGCGGCCGCCGCTGATCACGTCGATCATCGCGTGCTCTTCGGCGACGGTGAGCGGATGCGAGCGCAGCGGCAGTGCCGAGCCGAGGATGGCGATGCGCGCCTTCTTGGTTCTGCGTGCGAGGGCCGATGCGGTGACGATCGGCGAAGGCATCAGGCCGTACGCCGTCTGGTGGTGCTCGTTCACCGCGACGACGTCGAAGCCGAGCTCTTCGCCGTACTCGAGCTCGTCGAGGTACCGGTTGTAGAGCTTGTGGCCCTTTTCCGGGTCGAAATTCTTGTTCGGCAGCGTGACCCAGACGGTGCCGTGCTTGCGGCCGGCGACGAGGTCGAGGTCGGCGTACGGCATGAGGTGAAACAGGACTATTTGCATGCGAAGCGGACGACCAGGTCGCAGAACTCATCGGCCTTCTCCACCTGCGGGAGATGGCCGCAACGCTCGAAGATGTTCAGCTCCGCCTTGGGAATGAGCCGCTTCAGCTCGTGCGCCGTGGCCACCGGCAGGATCTCGTCCTGCGCCCCCCAGACGATGCTCACCGGCACATCGATGCGATGCAGCCACTTGGAGAGGAAAGGATCCTGCAGGCGCGGCTCCCACCCGAGGCGCGCGGTGGTGTGGCGGTTCTTGAGCCCGAGGTCGATAGCCTCCGGCGTCACCGGCATCGCCAGGCGCTCTTCGGCATATTTCTGGTCGTGGTAGATCCTGCGGATCATGTCTTCCTGCGGCATGAGGAAGATGTCCGCCGGCTCCGCGCCCGGCGCGAAAAGGCCGGCGGGACTCACCAGGACGAGCGAGGCGATGCGCGCGGTGTCGCGCACCGCGAGCTCCATCGCCATCCAGCCGCCCATCGAGCTGCCGATGATGACCGCTTTCTCGAGCTTGAGCGCCGCAAGGAAATCCAGATAGAAGTACGCCACGTCGTGGATGTTCTCGAGCCATTCCGGCTCGTCCGATTCTCCGTAGCCCGGGTGGTCGGGGACGATGACGTCGAACCGCGTGGCGAGCTTTTCCATGAAGGGCAGCACGACGGGCGCGCCGCTCGCGCCGTGCAGGAAGACGAGCGGCGTGCCTTTGCCTGCACGCCGGTAGTGCGTGCGACAGCGATCGACGTCGATGAAATGGTCAGTGAACGCCATGGGACAGCTTCCGCCCGGCGACGCCGGACTCCGAGATGACAGCGGGGATTTCGGCGAAGTTCATCGGCGCCATCACGTGCGCGCCGGCGACGCCGGGGATTTCGGCCAGCTCGCGCAGCACTTCGACGCAGATCTTGCGCCCTTCGGCCTTTGCATC
>DATLDY010000325.1:0-3215 GCA_035525655.1 Burkholderiales bacterium | reverse complement strand
AGGAGGTCGTCGAGCTCATCAACCAGGCGGGCGGCAAGGCGGTGGGTCTCACCGGCCAGGACGGTGCCTTCATCCGTGCGAAGAAAATGCTCATCCCGTCGAACGAGAACGGTCACGTCGACCTTGGGCAGGTGGGTGAGATCGAGAAGATCGATCCTGCGGTGATCCGCGCGCTCGAGGCCGGCGGGTTTATCCCGGTGGTGGCGCCGATCGGCACCGGCTCCGACGGCATGACCTACAACATCAACGCCGACCTCGTCGCCGGCAAGCTGGCCGAGATTCTGGCGGCGGAAAAGCTGGTGGTGATGACCAACACCCCCGGGGTGCTGGACAAGTCGGGCAAGCTCCTCACCGGCCTCACGCCAAAGAAGATCGACGATCTGGTGGGTAAAGGTGTCATTTCCGGCGGCATGCTGCCGAAGATCGGCTCGGCGCTCGACGCGGCGCGCAACGGCGTGAAGAGCGTGCACATCATCGACGGGCGCGTACCGCACGCGCTGCTCCTCGAAGTGCTCACCGACCAGGGCGTCGGGACCCTCATCCGCAGCAAGTGATGTGAGAGTCGCGCGTCTGCCGCCGTCCCGGCGGGTGTGGATCTTCGACCTCGACAATACCCTTCACGACGCTCGCGCCCGCATCTTCCCGGCGATGCACGAGCAGATCAATGCGTACCTGCGGCGCTATTTCAATGTCGATGCGGCGGGCGCCGATTCGATGCGCGAAAACTTCTGGCGGACCTACGGCACGACGCTGAACGGCCTGATGCGCCACCACGGCGCGGATCCGCGCCATTTCCTGCGCGAGACGCACGTCTTCCCGGAGCTCGCCGACATGGTGGTGCGCCAGAACGCGCTCAAGCACGCGCTGCAGCTCCTGGGCGGCACCAAGCTCGTGTTTTCCAACGCGCCGCGGCATTACGTCGAGCAGGTGCTCCAGGCCATCGGCCTCGCCCGCTACTTCGACGGCGTCTATACGATCGAGGACGCCCGCTACCGCGGCAAGCCGGCGCTGCACGGCTTTCACTTCCTCCTGAGGAAGCACAAGCTCGACCCGCATCGGTGCGCCTTCATCGACGACATGCTGGAGAACCTGCGCGCGCCGCACCGCCTGGGCATGTCGACCGTCTGGGTGAGCAGCGAGCGCCGGCGTGTGACTTTTGTCGACTTGCGCGTCGCTTCCGTGATCGAGCTGCCGCGCTTGGTTTTCCGAACGCGCTCGGCTTAGAATTTGCCTCCCCCCCGTCGTCCCATTCCATGCCCCGCGCCAAAGGTGAACGCAGGCTAGAGATCCTGAAAGCCCTCGCGCAGATGCTCGAGGCGCCGAAATGGGAACGCATTACGACGGCCGCGCTGGCCGAAAGCCTCGGCGTCTCGGAGGCCGCGCTCTACCGGCACTTCGCCTCCAAGGCGCAGATGTACGAAGGCCTGATCGAGTTCATCGAGACGTCGGTCTTCACGCTGGCCAACCGCATCACGCAGGACGAGGCCGACGGCCGCCGGCAGGCGGAAAAGCTGACCGAGATGCTGCTAGCGTTCGCCGAGAAGAATCCCGGCATGGTGCGCGTGATGACCGGCGATGCGCTGGTCGGCGAGCACGAGCGCCTGCAGGCGCGCATGAACCAGTTCTTCGACCGCTTCGAAGCCACGCTGAAGCAGTCGCTGCGCTCCGCCGATGACGGCGATGCGACGGCGCGCGCGGCTGCCCTGCTGCGCTACTCGATCGGTTGCATGCACCAGTTCGGCAAGAGCGGCTTTTCCCGCAAGCCGAGCGAGAGCTTCTCCAGCCAGCGCAAGTACCTGCTCGCCTAGCCGCAGACGCGGCAGGCGGGGTCTTTCGAGACCTTGACGGTGCGCCACTCGGCGGCGTTCGCGTCGACGATGAGCAGGCGTCCGTTCAGCGATTCGCCGGTGCCCACCAGCAGCTTGATCGCCTCCATCGCCTGGATCGCGCCCACCATGCCGGTGAGCGGCGCAAGCACGCCCATCTGCGAGCACTGCACCTCCTCCACCTCGGCTTCCTCCGGGAAGAGGCACGCATAGCAGGGCGCGTCGCTCTTGCGCAGATCGAACACCATGAGCTGCGCGTCGAACCGGATCGCCGCGCCGGAAACCAGCGGCTTGCAGCTGCCGACGCACGCGCGGTTGACGGCATGGCGCGTCCCGAAGTTGTCGGAGCAATCGAGCACGATATCGACACGTGCCGCGAGCTCGTCGAGCTGCTCGGCTTTCACGCGCTCGGCGACCGCAGCGATCTCCACTTCCGGATTCACGGCGAGGAGCGCGCTGCGCGCGGCGAAGACCTTCTGGGCGCCGACCGACTCCGTGCGATACAGGATCTGGCGCTGCAGGTTCGTGAGATCGACCTTGTCGGAATCCGCGATCGTCAGCCGGCCGATCCCCGCGGCGGCGAGATACAGGCTGGCCGGACAGCCGAGCCCGCCGGCGCCGATGATCAGCGCGGACGAGGCGCGCAGCTTCTCCTGCCCCTCCACCCCGATCTCGGGCAAAAGGATGTGCCGGCTGTACCGGAGAAGCTGCTGGTCGTTAATTCGGTTTTGTAGTGCTGCGCGCCGGCTCTTGCTGCGCGACCGTCGGCGCCTGGCTCTTCACCGGCTCGCCCTTCAGGAAGGCGATGGCCTGCGAGAGCTGGAAGTCTTCCTTCGAGCCGAAGTCCGTCTGCTTCTGCTCGGCGGGCGAAGGCGCCGGCACCGGAGCCGGCTTCGGGCGCGCCGAAGCATCCTTGGCGGCATCCTTCTTCGCCGCTTCGGCCTTCCCGTTCTCGAGGTGGCGCTGCAGGTCCGCCTCGCGCACGCGCGTCGCGGTGTCGGTCGGGTCTTCCACGATGATGTCGGGCGTGATGCCGAGCGCCTGGATCGAGCGGCCGCTCGGCGTGTAGTAGCGCGCGGTGGTCAGGCGCATGGCGCTTTCGCCGCGCGCCAGCGGGATGATGGTCTGCACCGAGCCTTTGCCGAAGCTCTTGGTGCCGAGCAGGATCGCACGGGCATGGTCCTGCAGCGCGCCGGCAACGATCTCGGAGGCGGATGCCGAGCCGTCGTTGATCAGCACGACGACAGGTTTCCCGTCGGCGAGGTCACCGGCCTTGGCATTGTAGCGCTGGGTTTCCTCCGCGCGGCGTGTGCGTGTGGAGACGATCTCGCCCTTGTCGAGGAACGTGTCGGACACCGACACCGCCTGACCGAGCAAGCCGCCCGGATT
>DATLDY010000322.1:0-40096 GCA_035525655.1 Burkholderiales bacterium | reverse complement strand
GTGTTCGCGCTATTCGAAAAGCACGCGGTCGAGATGGGCTTTCGGCATGCGGCGATCGGCCCGCTCGTGCGCTCGTCGTACCACGCCGACCAGCAGGCGCACGCTGCAGGCCTCTAGCGCGCGCCTGACGGCGTTCTCGCTACTCGCTTTCACCAATCTCCTCTGGGCGGGTAACTGGGTTCTCGGCCGGGCGATGCGCGATGCGCTCGACCCAGTGAGCCTCAACTTCTGGCGCTGGACCATCGCGCTCCTTGTGCTCTTGCCTTTCGGCCTGCGTGCGGTGGCGGGGAAGGGCGCCGTGATCCGCGAGAACTGGCGCATCCTCGCCCTGCTCGCTCTTCTTAGCGTGCCGCTCTTCCAGACGATGGTGTATCAAGGCCTCCGCACCACGACGACCGTCAACGCGGTGCTGATGAATTCGTCCGCTCCGGCATTCACCATTGTGTGGGCGTGGCTGATCGATCGAGAGCGCGCCACGTTGCGCCAGATTGCAGGCATGCTGATATCGCTCGCGGGCATCGTCATCATCATGACGGCCGGCGAGCCCGCGCGGCTCGTGGATCTCGAGCTGCACAGCGGCGACGCGTGGATCATCGCCGCGATCCCGGCATGGGCGCTCTATTCGGTGCTCCTGAAGCGGCGCCCGGCCGGCCTGGGCGGTGTGGCCTTCCTTTTTGTGATCTCGCTTCTCGGGGTGACGATGCTGGCGCCGTTCTTCATCGCGCAGACGCTGGGCGCGCCACCGCGGCAGGTGACTGTCGAGGCGGCGGTGGCTGTGCTCTACTTCGGCGTCGCCGCCTCGGTGATCGCCTTCATCTGCTGGAATCGCGGCGTCGAGATCGTCGGCGCGAACGCGGCCGGCTTCACGCTGCACCTGCTGCCTGCGTTCGGCACGGTGCTCGCCATCATCTTTCTCGGCGAGACGTTCCAGGGCTTTCATGCAGCCGGCATCGTGACCATCCTCGCCGGCGTGGTGCTCGCGACCTACCGGCGCTAGGAGCCTAGCGCTTCCTCGATCGCGGCATGCAGCTCCGCCCAGTCGGGCTCTCCGACGTAGCGCTTCAGGATGCGGCCTTCGCGGTCGATGAGCACGCTGACCGGCGTCACGCGCGGCGTATTGAAGCTTCGCGCCACGTCGCCTGCGCTGTCGTGGGCGATCTTGAACGGCAACGCACGCCGCACGGCAAAGTGTCCCACCTGGCTCGGATCGTCTTTCTGCACCGCAACTGCGATCGTCTCGTACCCCCGCGGCGCGTACTTGCGGTGGGTATCGATGAGGTTCGGCATCTCCTTTACGCAGTCCGCGCACCACGTCGCCCAGAAGTTGACGAGGACGACCTTGCCGCGCAGGCCGTGCGTCGACAGCGCCTCGCCGGTCACCGTGGCAAAGCGCACATGCGGCGCCTGGACCGGTCGCGAGAACAGGTAGGCGGTGGCCGACGCGGCAATTGCGAGCAGGGCGGCGCCAGCGATAATCCGTGCCTTCATGCGTGCCATTCTTGCCGGCCTGCTCGCAATCTGGACGTCCGTCGCCGTAGCCCAGTTGGAGGGCATCTCGCGAAGCGACGCCTCGGCGGGCTTGAAGGCGGCGCTGGAGAAGGGAAGCCTGGCCGCCGTGGCAAGCCTGGGGCGCACTGACGGGTTCCTGGGGAATCCCCAGGTCCGCATTCCGCTCCCGGAATCGGCGCAGCGCGCAGAGCGGCTGATGCGCCGTGTCGGCATGGGTCGGTACGCCGACGAGCTCGTCGTGACGATGAATCGGGCCGCGGAGTCCGCAGTGCCCGAGGCGCGCGCCTTGTTTGTCGATGCCGTGAAGAAAATGACGGTGCAGGATGCGAAGGCGATCCTCACCGGCGGCGAGACGTCGGGCACCGAATACTTCCGGCGGACCACCCGCGAGCAATTGCATAAACGCTTCCTGCCGATCGTGAAGAGGGCCACGGCCCGCGTGGATCTCGCGCAGAAGTACGACCAGTACGCGGACAAGGCGGTCGGCGTCGGCATGCTGAAGAAGGAAGACGCGGACCTCGACGAGTACGTCACGCAGAAGGCGCTCGACGGACTTTTTGTGTTGGTGGCGGAAGAAGAGAAGACGATCCGCAAGGATCCGGTGGCCACCGGCTCGAGCATCATCCGCAAGGTTTTCGGCGCTTTGCGCTAGGCCGCCATCAAGCTTGCCCTGACGTTCGCCATCATCGCCGTAGGCCTGGCCGGACGCTCTGCGCTCGACAAGGTGCTGGCGCTGCGCGGCGGCGCCGACCTCGTGGCCCTTTGGGCGCAGCTCGCGTCGGTGATAGAGGTCGTCGCGGGCGTCGCCCTCGCGGGGCTCGGCACAGGACTGTCCGTCTATGTCGCGCGCACCAGCCACATCGAGCGCCAGCGCGAGCTCCTGCGGGAAGCGTTCAAGATCGGTCTGGGCGTCGCATTGCCCTTCGCCGTTGCCGCGGCCGCGGCAGCCTATGTCTATGGCGATGCGCTGACCGGCGGCAAGGTCGGCGCGGGCGCCATCGCGCTAGCGGCGGCGGTCGGCTGGGTCGGAGTGTTGCCCGGCCTGGTTGCCAGCCTTTGGCAGGGGCAGCAGCGGCGTGGCTCGCTCCTCGGCTTCGCGGCTGGCTCCGCCTTGCTTTCTCTGGCCGCCGTTTTGCTGGCTCCCACTCCGGCGCTGTTCCTGGTGTTGCTCGCAGCCCAGGCGATACCGGCACTCGTCGTGGTGTTCATCGCTCGCCCGGCGGACACGGCAGGACGCTTTCGCTCGCGCTCGCATCCTTTGCGCCGCTATGTGCTGCCGAGTATCGCGATCGGCCTTCTCAGCCCGGCATCGGCGCTGGTTGCACGCGCTGCGGTCGGCGAATCGCTGTCCTGGCACGACGCGGGCATCCTGCAGGCGCTCTGGCGCCTCTCGGACTGGGTGTGCGGAGTCGCGGCCGGCGTGCTATCGGTCTATTTCCTGCCGCAGCTCGCGGCGGCGGGTCAGGGCGAGCGTTTCAATGCTGTCCTGCGCTCCGCGGCAAAGGGAACTCTCATACCGGCGGGGCTGGTCCTCGCGATTTTTTACCTCCTGCAGGGGCCGCTCCTTGCCCTCCTCTATGCGGAGGAGTTCCGCGCATCGGACACGACGGCGGCGCTCATCTTCGCCGGCTGCTGGATCCGCGTCGCGGCTTGGGTGGCGCTCTTCGGCCTTTATGCGCAGCGGCGCACCACGGCGCTAACGGTTGGCGAGCTTCTCTCGCTGCCGCTCTTCGCCGGGCTGGTGGTGGCGGCGGGCAGTGCGTTGACGCTCGAGCTTGTCGGCGTGTTCTGGGTGCTCGCGTATTGCGCTTACCTTGCGTTCAACTGGTGGGCGCTGCGGCGGCGTTAGTGGGCTTGGTCCCAGTTTTCGCCCGCGCCGACCTCGACCACCAGCGGAACGTCGAGCTTTGCCACTGATTGCATGAGCTCGCGCACCTGGGCTTTGGTCGCATCGACCTCCGCATCGGGAACCTCCAGCACCAGCTCGTCGTGCACCTGCATGATGAGCTTCGCCTTCGCCTGGGAATCGTCGAGCCATTTCTGCACGGCGATCATGGCTAGCTTGATGAGATCGGCGGCCGTGCCCTGCATCGGCGCGTTGATGGCCGCGCGCTCGGCGGCCTGGCGGCGCACCGGGGCTCCGCTCTTTAGCTCGGGCAGCCAGAGCCGGCGTCCGAACACCGTCTCGACGTAACCGGTCTCCTTGGCGCGCCGGCGCGTCTCGTCCATGTAGCGCTTCGCGCCGGGATACCGTGCGAAGTAGCGGTCGATGTAGGTCTGCGCGGTAGCGCGGTCGATGCCGAGGTTTTGCGCTACGCCGAAGGACGACATGCCGTAGATCAGGCCGAAGTTGATCACCTTGGCGACGCGGCGCTGGTCGTTCTCCACTGCAGAAAGAGGAACGCCGAAAACCTCGGCGGCGGTGGCGCGATGGATATCCTCGCGTTCGGCGAAGGCGCGCCGCAGGCTCTCGTCGCCCGAGAGGTGCGCCATGATGCGAAGCTCGATCTGCGAATAATCTGCCGACACGATCTTCGCTCCCGGCGGCGCGATGAAGCACGAGCGGATGCGCCGGCCGGCGGCCGTGCGGATCGGGATGTTCTGCAGGTTCGGCTCGTTCGACGACAGCCGTCCGGTCACGGCAGTCGTCTGCGAATACGTCGTATGCACGCGTCCGGTGACCGGGTGGATGCTGCGCGGCAGCTTGTCGGTATAGGTGGACTTCAGCTTCGACAGCGTGCGGTGCTCGAGGATGAGCCGCGGCAGCGGATGATCGAGAGCGAGCTCGGCAAGCGAATCCTCGTCCGTAGAAGGCTGCCCCGACGGGGTCTTTTTCTTCACCGGCAGCTTCTGCCGCTCGAACAGGATCTCCTGGATCTGCTTGGGCGAGCCGAGGTTGAAAGGCTGGCCCGCGGCTTCGTACGCCTTGCGCTCGAGATCGAGGATCTCGCCGCCGAGCTCGTGGCTTTGCGCGTCGAGCTTCTCCCGGTCGAGGAGCACGCCGTTGCGCTCGATGCGAAACAGCACGGGAATGAGCGGCAGCTCGATCTTGTCGTAGACGAAAGCGAGCTTGTCGTCGGCCTGGATCTTCGGATGCAGGAGGTCGTGCAAGGCGAGCGTGCAATCGGCGTTCTGCGCGGCGTACTCGGCCGCGCGGGCGACGTCTACGGAAGAAAAAGGAATGCGTGAGGCGCCTTTGCCCGTCACTTCGTCGTAGCCGAGGAGCGTCCAGCCGCAGTGACGCTGCGCCAGGCTGCCGAGCTCGTGGCGCTCGTGCACCTCGAGGACATAGGACTCGATGATCGTGTCGTGCACGCACCCGGCAAGCTGCACGCCGTGGTTGGCGAGGGTGTGCGAGTCGAGCTTCACTTCCTCCGCGACCTTGCGGCAATCGGCGCGCTCGAGCCACGGCTTGAGAAGCGCGAGCGCGCGCTCGGTGGAGACCTGCGCGGGCGCGCCGGCATATTCGTGTCCCAGCGGCAGGTACACCCCTTCATCGCCGAACGCGAACGCGAGCCCGACCAGGTGCGCGGTCAGCGGGTCCTCGGCGCTGCCGATGGCGTTGAAGCCCACCAGCTCGACCGCCTCGATCTTCAGCATGAGATCGCGCAGCTCGTCCTCCGCAAGGATGGCGCGAATGCGGCGCTTCTGGATGGTCGGCGGCGGTGGCGCCGGCGTCACGGTTTGCGGCGCGTCTTCGACTTCCTTCAGCCAGGTCTTGAACCCGAAGCGGTCGTATTGCGCCTTCTGCTTCGCCGGGTCGCGATGACCCGCATTTGCCTCATCGGTCAATTGATCGAGCGTGACGGGCAGCGGGACGTCGCGCTTCACCGTGAGCAAATGCCGCGCCTTCGGCAGCCAGTCCTTCACCTTGCGCAGGTTCTCGCCGGCGAGGCCGCTGATCTGGTCGGCGTGCTCGATCACGCCCTCGAGCGAGCCGTACTGCTGGATCCACTTGCACGCCGTCTTGGGGCCGACCTTGTCGACGCCGGGGATGTTGTCGATCTGATCGCCGATCAGCGCGAGGTAATCGACGATCTTGTTCGGCGGCACGCCGAACTTGGCCGTCACGCCTTCGATGTCGAGCTTCTCGTTCGACATGGTGTTGATCCACAGCGTGCGCTCGTCGACGAGCTGCGTGAGGTCCTTGTCGCCGGTCGAGATGACCGTGTTCCAGCCGCGCTCCCTGGCCTGCTCGACAAGCGTCGCGATGACATCGTCGGCTTCGACACCCGCGATGCAAAGGAGCGGCCAGCCGAGCGCCTCGACCGCTTCATGGAGCGGCTTGACCTGGCTGGAGAGATCGTCGGGCATGGCGGTGCGCGTCGCCTTGTACTCGGGATAGACCTCGTCGCGGAAGGTCTTGCCCTTCGCGTCGAACACCGCCGCGCGCGCCTGCGCCTTGTAGTCGCTGGCGAGCTTCCGTAGCATGTTGAGCACGCCGTAAATGGCGCCGGTGGGCTCTCCGGTCTTCGGGCTCCTTAGCTCGGGCAGCGCGTGGTACGCGCGGTAGAGATAGGACGAGCCGTCGACCAGCAACAGCGTTTTTTCTGGATCTTTCCCCGACACGATGACACACGAGAAACTACTGAAGGCGGCCGGTATCGGCCACGAGATCTCTTCCCGGGAGGCCTGGAAGCTCTTCGGGATTATGGCAGAGTTCTTCGAGGCGACCGAGCGCCTGGCCAACGTCCGTCCAGCGGTATCGGTGTTCGGCAGCGCGCGCGTGAAGCCGGGCACCGAGTACTACAAGCTCGGCGAAGATACCGCGCGGCTTCTCGCCGAAGCCGGGTTTGCCGTGTTCTCGGGCGGCGGCCCGGGCCTCATGGAAGCGACGAACAAAGGCGCGTTCGAAGGCGGCGGCATGGCGGTCGGCCTCAACATCGATCTGCCGCGCGAGCAGCCTTCCAGCCGCTACCAGACCATCAGCCTGCGCTTCAAGCATTTCTTCGCGCGCAAGGTGATGTTCGCCAAGTTCGCCAGCGCCTACATCGTGCTGCCCGGCGGCTACGGCACGCTCGACGAGCTTTTCGAAGCGCTGACCCTGGTGCAGACCGGCAAGGGACGGCAGATGCCGATCATCCTGGTGCATGAGCCGTTCTGGCGCGGGTTGATCGAGTGGATGAACGAGCGCCTGGTGGCGGACGGCATGATCGACGACACCGACTGCAAGCTGCTGCAGGTGGTGAACGAGCCGCAGCAGGTGGTCGATGCGATCTTCGCCTTCTACGAGAAGCGCGGCTTCGAGCCTTCTCCTGCCGAGCGCGAGGTACTGCTCAACCTTTAGTAGAATCGCTCCAGTTTGTCGGTCTACACGCCCGTTTCGGAAAGTCAGCTGGCCGACTGGCTGCGCAACTATTCGGTCGGCCGCCTCGAATCGCTCGAGCCCATCAAAGCCGGCATCGAGAACAGCAACTTCTTCGTTACCACGACGCAGGGGCGCTATGTGCTCACGCTGTTCGAGCGGTTGCCGGCCGACGAGCTGCCTTTTTATCTCGACCTGATGGCGCACCTCGCGCGCCATGGCATCCCATCGCCCGCGCCGATCGCGGACCTGTCGGACCAGTACCTCCAGGCGTTGAACGGCAAGCCGGCCGCGCTCGTCACGCGGCTGCCGGGACGTTCGCTCGAGCACCCCGGCGAGGCCGAGTGCGCCGAGCTGGGCGCGCTCCTCGCCCGCATGCATCTCGCTGCGAGGTCGTACCCGGCATACCTTGAAAATCCGCGCGGGCCTAAGTGGTGGCGCTTCGCGGCGCTCGAGGTGCGGCGGTTCCTCCAGGCGGCGCAAACTTCACTGCTGGATGACGAGCTCGCCTTCCAGGCGCAGCATCGATTTCCCGACCTGCCGCGCGGGCCGGTGCATGCCGATCTCTTCCGCGACAACGCGCTTTTCGACGACGAGCGCATCTGCGGGGTCATCGACTTCTACTTCGCGGGCGTGGACTGCCTGCTCTTCGACATCGCCGTGTGCGCGAACGACTGGTGCGTGGATGCCGACTTCGCGCTGCACCCGGGCCGCACGCGAGGGTTGCTGGACGCATATGAGGCGGCACGGCCGTTGACGACGGCAGAACGCGAAGCCTGGCCGGTGATGCTGCGCGCCGCGGCACTGCGCTTCTGGCTCTCGCGCCTCTACGACTATTACCTGCCGCGGCCCGGCATGCTGGTGCACGCGCACGACCCCGAGCACTTTCGCAAGATCCTCGAATGCAGGCGCGCGTCGTAGGCGCGGCGCGAGGGGCGCGCTGGCTCGGTGAGGGCTGGCGCCTTTTCCGCGCGGCGCCGCTCGGCTGGCTCGCCGCGGTGTTCGGCTACTGGCTGCTGATGACGCTGGTGTCGCTGGTGCCATTCGTGGGCGTGGCAGCCGCCGCGGTGCTCGTGCCGGCGTTTTCGGTCGGCTTCATGGCGATCGCGCGCGCGACGGGGCACAACGCGCCCGCCGAGATGGGGCTGCTCTTCGAAGGCTTTCGCCATGAGGCGCGCTCGCAGATCGCGCTCGGCATCGCGTACCTCGGCTGCCTCGCGGCCCTGCTCGCCGCCAGCGCGCTCGCCGACGACGGGGCGCTCGCACGCTGGATGCTGAGCGGGCGGCGGCCGCCGGACGATGTGCTGCAGTCGGAGGAATTTTTCACCGCCCTCCTCGTGGCCGCGGCGCTTTACCTGCCGGTGATGTGCGCGTTCTGGTTTGCGCCGCCGCTCGCGGCCTGGCATTCGACCGGACCGGCCAAGGCGCTGTTCTTCAGCCTCGCCGCCTCGGTGATGAACTGGCGGGCCTTCCTCGCCTACGGCGCGGCAACCGCCGTCATCACGCTCGTCCTGCCGTTCGCGATCCTGACCGGGCTGACGCTCGCGAGCGCGGGCGCGCTCAAGTTCCCGGTGACGAGCCTCGTGTTCCCCCTGATCCTCATTCTGCTGCCCACGCTTTTCGCCAGCTTCTATGCGAGCTATCGCGATGTCTTTGGGTATGATGCCGCGCCATGAAGCTTCCCGACCTCTCGGAAAGCGCCGCCCCCGAATTTTCCGACGCCGCGACGTGCAAGGCGTGGCTGGAGAACGTACCGCTCGCGAACGTGGTCGCGGCGCAGGGCGAGCTCCTCGCGCAGCTCGAGGAGTTCAATCGCTTTCCGGTGGCCTCCAGCCAGCGCCTGGCGGTGCTCGAAGCCCTGCGCGAAGCCGTGAACTTCGTGCAGATCGAGCAGGCGAAGCGCTTCACCAATCGCGCCCTGCCTTTGTCGGACGCGGAAAAGACCGCGTTCGATACCACGATCGCGCTGTGGGAGCAGATGCGCATCGGCTACCAGCGCTGCCTCGACGCGGCGCTCAACCGCGATTCGGCGATGCGCGCGCAGGCGGCCCTCGTCGCGCAGCGCCTGGGCGCCTACCTCGGCCTCAAGATGTACCACCACTACCGCGCGTTCCGGCAGGTGCCGGCGGGTAACTGGCGTGCGCTGCACGCGGTCTACGCTGCGGCCGAGAAGCTCGATGTCACCGACGACCCGGTGAAGGATTTCATGAATCGCGACATCCAGGAAAGCTCGCCGCGCATCGCCTATGCGCGCGCGGTGCTGATGGGCTTGTGCAATCCCAACGAGCTCAGCCAGCGCCAGCTTGCTTTCACCGCCCACCTGCTGGAGCGCTGGGCATCGAAGCTCGAGATCACCGACCAGCCGGTCGATGAAGGCGAGGACGTGGCGGCGCTGGTGGCGGACCTGGCGAGCGAGGTCTGCCCGGAACGGGGCGACGCCGGAGCCGTCGCCGAGCCTCGTTACCTCGACACGCGCAAGCTCGCCAAGAGCCTGCGCAACCGCGTCGCCTTGCTTCGCAAAGGCGAGTCGCCGGCCAAGCTCGCCCTGGGCGAGGACTGCGTGCAGCCGTCGTGCGAGCAGCTGCTGGTCTATCTCTACCGGCAATGGTGCCTCGGCAAGCCCCCGCGCGTCAGCGAGCGGCGCAGCGTCGAGAGCGTGGCCGAGGTGTGCAGCGAGATTCCCAGCATCCATTACTACATTTCGGGACGGGTCTTCAAGCCGCCGACGCAGCAGACCGAGCTCACGCAGAAGCAGCGCGAGGAGCTCGCCACCTTCGGGCGCGTCAGCACGCGCGAAGCGGACGATGTCAGCGCGGCGCAGGGCTTCATGGTCGAGCAGTGGCACATCGAAGACGAGAGCGCGCAGGGCATGCGCATCGTGCGACGCGCCGCGGACGCCGGCAAGCGGTTGGCGCACGGCCAGCTGATCAGCGTGCGCCCGACGGACGCCAAGAAATTCATGCTGGCGCAGGTGCGCTGGCTGATGGGCGCGGAAAACGGCGACATCGTGGCGGGCCTGAAGCTGGTTCCCGGGCTTGCCAGCGCCATCGCGGTGCGTCCCACCGGCCTCAACGTGCAGGAAGACAGCTGGCTCCCCGCGCTTTCGTTGAGCGCAATGCCGGCGCTCGAGTCGCCGGCGTCCGTGGTGCTGCCATCGGGCTGGTACAAGCCCAAGCGCGTGATCGAGATCTACGTGGAAGGCTCCACGAAGGCGATGCTGACGAGCGTGCTCGAGCGCGGCACCGACTTCGAGCGCGTGGCATACGAGCGCGTGCCATGAGTCAGGAACGCGTGCCGACGGCGATCACGCTGCACCAGAAGTCGCGCGTGCTCGAGATCGCATTTGCCGACGGCCGCCACTTTCGCCTGCCGTTCGAGTTCCTGCGCGTCTATTCGCCCTCCGCCGAGGTCCGCGGTCACGGTCCCGGGCAGGAGGTGCTGCAAACCGGCAAGCGCGAGGTGGAGATCCGCGCCCTCGAGCCGGTCGGCTCGTACGCGGTGCAGCCGGTGTTCTCCGACGGCCACAGCACCGGCATCTTTTCGTGGGACTACCTCTACGAGATCGGCGAGACGCAGGACCAGCTCTGGGCGCAGTACCTGGCGAAGCTGCAGGCGTCGGGCGCTTCACGCGATGGTTAAACAGGTCGATTTCGGTTTTCGCAAGGTCGGCGAAGAGGAAAAGGCCGATCGGGTCGGCGAGGTGTTCGATCGGGTCGCCGAGCGCTACGACGTGATGAACGATCTCATGTCGCTCGGCCTGCACCGCCTCTGGAAGAGCTTCGCCATCAGCGTGGCGCGGCCGCGGCGCGGCGAGCGTGTGCTCGACGTCGCTTCCGGCAGCGGCGATCTTGCCGTTGCGCTCACCCGGCGTGTCGGCGCGCAAGGCGAGGTGTGGGCGACCGACATCAACCGCAAGATGCTCGAGCGCGGCCGCGACCGGCTGCTGGACGCCGGGGCGCTTACGCCGGCGGTGCAATGCGATGCCGAGCGCCTGCCGTTCCCCGAGCGCTATTTCGACTGCGTGACGGTCGCTTTCGGGCTTCGCAACATGACGCACAAGGACCGTGCGCTCGCCGAAATGGCGCGCGTGCTCAAGCCCGGGGGCCGCCTCGTGGTGCTCGAGTTCTCGAAGGTATGGGCACCGCTCGCGAGCGCCTACGATGTCTATTCATTCAAGGTGCTACCGTGGCTCGGGGAGCGCGTGGCGGGCGCGGCCGAGCCGTATCGCTACCTCGCCGAGTCGATCCGCATGCATCCCGACCAGGCGACGCTCAAGGCAATGCTTGAACAAGCCGGGCTTTCCGATGTCGAAGTATTCAATCTCGCCGCGGGGGTCGTAGCGGTCCATCGCGGCATTCGATTTTGATAGCATGACCGGCTGGAGGTACTGATTATGGGCAAATGGTTACTCGGGCTTTCCATCCTCGTGATGGGAAGCGTCATGGTGGCGACGGAAGCCGACGCCAAGCGTCTGGGCGGCGGCCGCTCGGTGGGCACGCAACGCAGCGTCACGGCACCGCCCGCTGCGACACCGGCCAAGCCGGCGCAGCAGCAAACTGCGCCCGCTGCTCAGCCGGCGTCGCGCTGGGGCATGCTCGGCGGCATCCTCGGTGGATTGGCCCTGGGCGGGTTGCTGGGCTACATGTTCGGCGGTAACGGCCTTGCCGGGATGCTGATGCTGGCGCTGCTGGCCGTCGGCGTTGTCTTCCTCGTGCGTGCGCTGATGCGGCGCCGGGCGGAACAGCAACCGATGCAGCTCGCCGGCATGGGCAATGAAACCGTAAGCGCGCCACCACCCTCGCAAAACCCGGCGCAAAGCCTTGGCGGCGGCGTGGCCCCCGTTTCGGCTTCGCGCGTACCGGCCGGCTTCGACACCGCGAGCTTCCTGCGCGCGGCAAAGCTCAACTTCATCAAGCTGCAGGTGGCGAACGACTCCGGCCGCGTCGACGAGCTGCGCGAATTCACCACGCCGGAGCTGTTCCAGGAGCTGCGCGCCGACATCCAGGCGAGTGGACAGCAGACCGACGTGGTGACGCTCAATGCCGATCTGCTCGAGGTCGCCAGCGAGAAGAACAGCCACTGGGCGAGCGTGCGGTTCTCCGGCATGGTGCGCGAGACACCCGGCACCGAGCCGGTCGGCTTCGAGGAGGTGTGGAACCTCGTGAAGCCCGGCGACGGTTCGACGGGCTGGCTCCTCGCCGGCATCCAGCAGATGCATTGAGCGAAGCGCTGCCCCCGCAAAAGGCCACCCCAGCGGTGGCCTTTTGCTTTCTCGCCAACCAGCTCCTGGCGCGCGAAACCTGGGCGCGGCAACGCCTCGAGGCGTTCCAGGGCCAGGGCATCGAAGTGCGTTTTCCGCTGCTCGCGCCGATCCGCCTGGTTATCGCCGCGGGCGGCCGCCTGGAGGAAGGGGACGCCGAGCCGGTCGCCTTCGCCAGCCTCGGGGGCATCACCGGCTCGAGTGCGCTCGCCGACGAGCTGCGCATGCTGGCGAAGCACCTGCGACCGGACGTCGAAGAAGAGCTTTCCCGCTTCGTCGGCGACGTCGCGGCTCAACGCGTGGTCGGCACGGCGCGCAGCTTCATGCGGTGGCAGGTGGATGCGCTCACGCGCCTCGGCGAGGGCGTTGCGGCCTATGCGGCTGATGAGCGCCGTGTGCTCGTGCGCCGCGGCGAGCTTGCCGACCTGGCCCGCCAGCTCGACGAGCTGCACAAGGCGATTGCCCGCCTGGAAGGCCGGATGGCGCCGCTTGTTTAGGCTCCTACGGCTGGTGCGCATCTTCGCCATCGCGGCGAGCTACGGCCTGCATGAGTTCATTCCGGCCATGCCTGGCGACGTGGTCCTGCGCCTGCTGGCCGGGCGCTGGCGCGAGCCGCGCGGCCAGCGCCTGCGCAAGGCCTTAGAGCGCCTGGGTCCGATCTTCGTGAAGTTCGGCCAAGTCCTCTCCACGCGCCGCGACCTGGTGCCGCTCGACATCGCGGACGAGCTCGCCAGGCTCCAGGACCGAGTGCCGCCCTTCGACCCGGACATCGCGGCGGCCATCATCGAGCGCAGCCTCGGCCGGCCGGCGAGCGAAGTCTTCTCCAGCCTCGAGCGCCTGCCGGTGGCGAGCGCTTCGATCGCCCAGGTGCATCTGGGCGTGCTGAAGGACGGGCGCGAGGTTGCCGTGAAGGTGCTGCGTCCCGGCGTCGAATTCGAGGTGGCCAAGGACCTGGCCCTCCTGCAAAGCGCCGCGTCACTCGTCGAGCGCCTCTCGGCGGAGGGCCGCCGGTTGCGGCCGCGTGAGGTGGTAGCCGAATTCGCACGCCACCTCGACGAGGAGCTGGATCTCATGCGCGAGGCGGCGAATGCGAGCCAGCTGCGGCGCAACTTCCTGAACTCGCCGCTGCTCGCTGTGCCGGAGGTGTACTGGGAATTCTGCTCCGAGCGCGTGATGATCATGGAGCGCATGCACGGCGTGCCGGTGTCGCATATCGAGGAGCTGCGCCAGAAAGGGCACGACCTGAAGGCGCTGGGGCGCGCCGGGGTCGAGATCTGCTTCAGCCAGGTATTCCGCGACGGCTTCTTCCACGCCGACATGCACCCCGGCAACATCCTGGTTGGGGACGACGGCCGCTATATCGCGCTCGATTTCGGCATCATGGGCACGCTCACCGACGTCGACAAGAACTACCTCGCGCAGAACTTCCTCGCGTTTCTCAACCGCGACTACCGTCGCGTCGCGCAGGCCCACCTCGACGCGGGCTGGGTGCCGCCCGGCACGCGCATCGACCAGTTCGAGGCCGCGATCCGCGGCGTGTGTGAGCCGATCTTCGCGCGCCCGCTGAAGGAAATCTATTTCGGCCGCCTGCTGCTGCGCCTGTTCCAGACTTCGCGCCGGTTCAGCGTAGAGGTGCAGCCGCAGCTCGTGCTCCTGCAAAAGACCCTGCTCAACATCGAAGGCCTCGGGCGCGAGCTCGATCCGGAGCTCGACCTTTGGACCACGGCGAAGCCTTTCCTCGAGCGCTGGATGAACGAGCAGATTGGCTGGCGCGGCTTCGTGCGCACCCTCAAGCACGAGGCGCCGTACTGGGCCGGGACGCTGCCCCAGCTGCCGCGCCTCCTGCACCGCGCGTTGACCGAGGATCGCCTGGGCGCCTTGCGCAATTCCGTCGACCGTCTCGAGGTCGAGAACGCGCGCCGCAACGACCTCCTCCTTGCGCTCCTTGTGGTCGCGCTCGCCGCGGTGGTGCTCTTCGCCGTGCGCGTCTTCTGAGCAAGAGCGACCAGCCCGGCTTCTGGGATACGCGGTATCGGGACGGCGTCACGCCCTGGGACGCCGGCGGCGTGCCGCCGGCGCTGCCCGCATGGCTTGCTACGCAAAAGCGTCAGTTCCGGGTCCTCATCCCGGGTTGCGGATCGGCTTACGAGGTGCAGCTGTTCGCCGAGCGCGGCGACGACGTGCTCGGCATCGACTTCTCCGACGCCGCGATCGAAGCGGCGCAGCGCCGGCTAGGAAAGTTTGCAGGCCGCGTCAGGAAGACGGATTTCTTCGCCCTGCGCGGGGCCCCATTCGATCTGGTCTACGAGCGCACATTCCTCTGCGCCTTGCCGCGTCCACTGTGGCCTCAATGGGGGAAGCATCTGCCCACGCTTTTGCGCCCAGGAGGCCTGCTCGCTGGATTTTTCTTTTTCGACGACAACGAGCGCGGCCCGCCGTTCGGCATTTCCGCGGCGGCGCTGCACGCGCTGCTCGACGCGCATTTCGTACTGAGCGAAGACCGCCCGATTCCGCCGGCGCAATCTGTCCCCGTGCTCGCCGGCAGGGAGCGTTGGCAGGTGTGGGAGCGGCGGCTATGATGGCGCGCGCATGCTGATCGCGTCGGTTGTCCTCTATCTCCTGATCACGATCGGGATCGGCCTTTGGGCCGCGAAGCGCGTCCACAATTCGAAGGACTACCTCGTCGCCGGCCGCAAGCTGCCGCTCTATATGAGCGCGGCCACGGTTTTCGCCACCTGGTTCGGCGCTGAAACTGTCCTCTCCGTATCCGCGACGTTCACGCGCGACGGACTCGGCGGCATCGTCGCCGACCCGTTCGGCTCGACGTTCTGCCTGATCTTCGTCGCTGCGTTCTTCGCGCGTGCGTTCTACCGCATGGACCTGCTGACGATCGGCGACTTCTATCACAAGCGCTACAACAAGACGGTGGAGGTGGTGACCAGCGTGGCGATCACCATTTCGTATCTGGGCTGGACCGCAGCGCAGCTCACCGCGCTCGGCCTGACCTTCTCGGTGCTCTCCGGCGGCGCGCTCTCGCTGGAGACCGGCATCTACCTGAGCGCAGTGATCGTCCTCGGCTACACCATCTGGGGCGGCATGTGGTCGGTGGCGTTGACCGATCTCTTCCAGTCGGTGGTGATCCTGATCGGCCTCGCCGCCGTGGCCTGGCTCGTCGGCGACATGGCCGGCGGCTCGGGCAAGGTCATCGCCGCCGCCTACGACGCGGGCAAGTTCGATTTCTGGCCAAAAGGCGGGACCAAGGATTGGCTGTGGTTTTCCGCGGCGTGGGTGACCATGGCGATCGGCTCGATCCCGCAGCAGGACGTGTTCCAGCGCGTCACCTCGGCCAAGGACGAAAAGACCGCTATCGCCGGGTGCCTGATCGGCGGCGGCGTGTACTTCGTGTTCGCCTTCGTGCCGATCTTCATCGCCTACTCCGCGCTGATGATCGATCCGGGCTATGCGAAACTTTTCGGCAGCGACGACGCGCGCGAGATCCAGCGCATCCTGCCCGACCTCATCCTGAACCGCACACCGCTATGGGCACAAGTGGTTTTCTTCGGCGCGCTCCTGTCGGCAATCCTGTCGACGGCGAGCGGCGCGCTGATGGCGCCGACCGCGCTGTTCACTGAAAACGTCGTGCGGCCGTTCGCGCCGCGGATGAACGATAAGCAGTTCCTGCTCCTGCTGCGCGTGGTGCTGGTCACGTTCACGCTCGCCGCGCTGCTCTTCGGCCTCAACTCGAAAAGCACCATGTACGAAATGGTGCAAAACGCCTACAAGGTGACGCTGGTGTCGTGCATTGTGCCGCTCGCGGCCGGCCTCTACTGGAAGCGCGCCAACACGACGGGCGCGGTGCTGTCCGTCGTCTTTGGGCTCTTCGCTTGGGGCGTGGCCGAGATGTTTGCGGCGGACGCCACCGTTCCGCCACAGTTCGTCGGGCTGGGCTTCTCCCTGCTCGGCATGGTGCTTGGCTCCTTCGTGCCGAGCGCCGCCCCTCAGGTGCATTCCCACGGCGGACGCCACTAAGCCGCCGCCGGTCTCGCGCGCGTCACCGCTCGCGCGCATGTCCTTTGCGCTTTATGCGCTTCTCACCATCTATGCGTCGCTCTATCCGCTGGAGGGCTGGCGCGATCACGGGCTGTCGCCGTTTTCCTATCTCTTCTCGCCTTGGCCGCGGTACATAACCGCCTTCGACGTCGCGGTGAATCTGCTGGGGTATGCGCCTTACGGCTTCCTGTGCGTGCTCGCTCTCAACCCGCGACTGCGCGGGCTGCCGGCGTTTGGCGCGGCGGTGGGCGGCGCGCTCGTGCTTTCGCTTGCGCTCGAGGCACTGCAGACCTACCTGCCGGCGCGCGTCGCCACCAACCTGGACGTCCTCTGTAATCTCGTCGGTGCCGTAGCCGGCGCCGCGCTGGGGGTGCTTGGCGCGCCGAAAATCCTCGGCGGTCCGCTCAAGGCGTGGCGCAGCGCGGCCTTTTATGAAGGCGCGGGCATCGACGCCGGGTTCGCGCTCCTGGCGCTCTGGGTCTTTACCCAGCTCAACCCGGCGACGCTTCTCTTCGCCGCGGGCGACCTGCGCGACCTGCTGTCCGCGGGGGCTGGGCGCGCGCGCGCCCCGGAGTTCTTCGTGGTGATCGAGGCGTTCACGGCAGCAGCCAACCTCATCAGCGTGGGCATGCTGCTCTCCGCGCTGGTAAGGCCGGGACACTCGGCGCGCGCCATGTTCGCAACCGTGGTCTTCGCTGCCCTGATGGTGAAGGTCGCCGCCTTTTCCATCCTGATGCAGGCGGAGAATGTTTTCGTCTGGCTTACGCCGGGGGCCCAGATCGGCCTTGCGAGCGGCGTGGTCATCGCGCTCGCGGCGATGGCTTTGCCGCGAGTCGGGCGCCTTGCGCTGGCGGCGATGCTCGTCATGGCGGCGACCGTGCTGGTGAACCTCGCGCCGCCGAACCCGTACCTCGCGGCGACGCTCAAGCTGTGGCAGCAAGGGCACTTCCTCAACCTGAACGGCCTCACCCGTCTGGTGAGCGCACTGTGGGCCTTTGCCGCGCTCGGATACCTGGTGTTCCTCGCCGCCGGGCGGCGTGAACGCGTCAGTTAAAATGCGCGCATGTCTTACTACTCGAAGCACGTTTTCTTCTGCTGCAACCAGCGCGACGGCGGTCGCGTCTGCTGCAACGACAAGGGCGCAAGCGAGATCCGCGACTATGCGAAGAGCCGCGTGAAGGAGCTCGGGCTTTCCGGCGAGGGCAAGATCCGCGTAAACCAGGCCGGGTGCCTCGACCGCTGCGAGGAAGGACCGTGCATCGTGGTCTATCCCGAAGGCGTCTGGTACACGTACGTCGATCGCGCCGACGTCGACGAAATCATCGAACAGCACTTCAAGCACGGCCGCATCGTCGAACGCCTGAAGATGTGAGGGCGAGCACCCGCCGGGAATTCATCGCCGGCCCCGTCGGCCGCATAGAGTGCGCGGTGGACGAGCCCGAAGGCGAACCGCAAGGCATTGCCCTCATCGCGCATCCGCACCCGCTGTTCGGCGGCACGCTCGACAACAAGGTAGTGCAGACCCTCGCGCGCGCTTGCCTGGAGGCGGGCTACGAATCGTGGCGGCCGAATTTCCGCGGCGTTGGCGACACCGAAGGCACGCATGACGAAGGCCGCGGCGAGCTGGCAGACCTCGCGGCGATCATCGAGCATCTCAAGCCCGCCCGACTGGTCCTCGCCGGTTTTTCGTTCGGCGCCGGCGTGCAGGTGCTCCTCGCCCAGCGCGTGAAGGCGGAAAAACTGATCGTCGTGGGCGTCGCGGTGACGCGCTTCCAGCTGCCGCCCGCGCCTCCTGGCACGCTGGTGATCCACGGTGAGAACGACGATACGGTGCCGCTCGCAACGGTGCTCGATTGGGCCCGGCCGCAAGATCTTCCGGTCGTGCTCGTACCGGGGGCCGATCACTTCTTCCATCGCAAGCTGCACATCCTGCGCAGCCTCGCCGCTGCCGCGCTGCGATGAGCGTCCTCCAGGGGGCAAGGAGCGCGCTACGCACGCAGGCGCTGCGTAAAAGCTATGGCGAGGTCGAGGTCGTCTGCGGGCTCGACCTAGAGGTGCAGCCGGGCGAGTGCTTCGGCCTCCTCGGACCGAACGGCGCCGGCAAGACGACCACGCTGCGCCTTTGCCTCGGCCTCACGCATCCGGATGGCGGCGAGGTGGAATTGCTCGGCGAGCCCGTCCCGGCCCGCGCCCGCGAGGCGCGCCGGCGCGTCGGCGTGGTGCCGCAATTCGACAACCTCGATCCGGATTTCACGGTGGCGGAAAACCTGCAGGTCTTCGGCCGCTATTTCGCCATGGCGCCGAGGGCGATCGATGCGAAGCTCGCCGGTTTGCTCGAGTTCGCCGGCCTTTCCGGCCGCGGCGATGCGCGCATCAGCGCGCTTTCGGGCGGCATGAAGCGGCGCCTGACGCTCGCGCGGGCGCTGATCAACGACCCGCAGCTCGTCTTCATGGACGAGCCGACCACCGGACTCGACCCGCAGGCGCGCCACCTGATCTGGGAACGCCTGCGCCGCCTGACGCAGGAAGGCAAAACGCTCGTCCTTACCACGCACTTCATGGAAGAGGCGGAGCGCCTTTGCCATCGCCTCGCGATCATGGACCGCGGCCGGCTCATCGCGATCGGCACGCCGCGCGCCCTCATCGCCGAGCACATCGAGCCGCAGGTGGTTGAAGTCCACGGTAATGGCTACGAGCAGTGGATACAGCACGCGCGGACTCTCGCGCCGCGCGTCGAGCGCGCAGGCGACACGGTGTTCGTGTACACGTCCGATGTCGCGCCGGTGCTCGCCAGCCTCGCCGGCCAGAGCGAGCTTGCCTACCTGCACCGGCCGGCGAGTCTCGAGGATGTGTTCCTCAAGCTTACCGGTCGAGACTTGAGGGATTGATGCGCTGGGTCTCCGTCTGGCGCCGCAACTTCCTTGTGTGGCGCAAGCTTCTTATAGCGTCGGTGCTATCCAACCTCGCCGACCCGCTCATCATGCTGCTCGGCCTGGGCTACGGGCTCGGCGCGCTGCTGCCGTCGATCGAAGGCATGTCGTACCTCGCCTTCTTCGCCGCCGGCACGCTGTGCTCCGCGACGATGATGACCGCCTCGTTCGAATCGATGTTCTCGGGGTTCTCGCGCATGCACGGCCAGAAGACCTGGGACGCAATACTCTATGCGCCGCTCACGATCGACGACATCGTCGCCGGCGAGGTGATGTGGGCGGCGAGCAAGGCCTGGCTGTCGGGTGCGACCATCCTGGCGGTGGTGGCGGTGTTCGGGCTCGCCGCTTCGCCGATCGTGTTGCTCGCGCTGCCGTTCGCTTTTCTCGTCGGCCTCGCCTTCGCGGCAGTGGGTCTCATCATGACCGTGCTCGCGAAGAACTGGGACTTCTTCAGCTTCTACATGACCCTCATCATGACGCCGATGACGATGATCTCCGGTGTGTTCTTCCCGGCCGAGCAGCTGCCGCGTCCCGTGCTGGCCGTCGCGCAGGTACTGCCGCTTTACCACGGCGTCGAGCTGGTGCGCCCGCTGGTCGCGGGGCGCCTGCCGGATGCCATGGCGCTGCACGTCGCCGTCCTGGTCGGCTATGCTGCCGCCGGCTACGCCATCGCCATTTACTTCGCGCGCCGACGCTTCTCTGCCTGACCATGCTCTGGGTTAAATCGCTGCACATCATCTTCATGGTCACGTGGTTCGCCGGCCTTTTCTACCTGCCACGCCTGTTCGTCTACCACGCGATGGCGGACGACGCCGCCTCGCGCGCACGCTTCAAGATCATGGAGCGCAAGCTGTACTGGGGAATCATGACGCCGGGCGGCGTGCTGACCCTCGTGTTCGGCGTGTGGCTGTGGCTCGGCTGGTTTCGCGGCGCGGCCGGGTGGTTACACGTGAAGATGGCACTCGGCGCACTCCTTGCCGGATACCACCTCTGGTGCGGGATACTGTTGCGCGACTTCGCGGCCGATCGGAATGCGAAGAGCCATGTCTGGTTCCGCTGGTTCAATGAGTTTCCCGTGATCGTGCTTTTCGCAGCGGTGCTGGTCGTTGTCTTCAAGCCGTTCTGAAAACTTTTTTGCGACCTGCCCCCGCGGCCTCGAGGCGCTGCTGGTGCAGGAGCTTGCCGCGCTGGATATCGCGGCCACGAGCGTGCCCGGCGGCGTCGCGTTCGCCGGCCATTGGGACGCCTGCTATCGCGCCAACCTGTGGTCGCGCGTCGCGTCGCGCATCCTCTGGCGCGTGGCGCAGTTCGACTATCGCAATGAGCACGAGCTCTATGCCGCCGTGCAGAAAATCGATTGGCCGCGCCATTTCCGCGTGGAGCGCACGCTGCGCGTTAACGTCACGGCGCAGAAGAGCCCGCTCAAGAGCCTGGAGTTCGCCACGCTGCGCATCAAGGACGCGGTCTGCGACCGGTTCCGGGATGCGCTGGGAAAGCGGCCGAGCATCGACCGGGCGAACCCCGATGTGCGCGTGCATGCCTTTCTGGAAGCCGAGCGCGCCAGCGTTTATCTGGATACTTCCGGCGAGCCGCTCTTCAAGCGCGGCTGGCGCGGCGCAACGGGGGAGGCGCCGCTGCGCGAGAACCTCGCCGCCGGAATCATCATGCTCACCGGCTGGCAGCCGGACCAGGTGCTTCTGGATCCGATGTGCGGGGGCGCCACGTTCCTCACCGAGGCCGCCGCCATGGCGCGCGGCCGCGCACCCGGCGCCAAGCGTTCGTTCGGATTCGAAAAGCTCGCGGCGTTCGAGGCCAAGGCCTGGGACCGCGTGAAGGGCGAGCCGCGCGGCAAAGAGCTCGCGCCGCGGCTCCATGGCAGCGACACCGATCCGAAGGCGCTTAGCGCGTCCCGACGCAATCTCGCTGAGGCGGGGGTCGAGCGCTGGGTGAAGCTCGAGCAGGCCGATGTGCTGGAGCGCGGCGCCCCCGCCGACTCGGGCGTGATGGTCATGAACCCGCCCTACGGCGAGCGCATGGGAAGCGCGGAAGAGCTGGCGCGTTTCTATCCGAAGCTCGGCGACGCGCTCAAGCAGCGCTTCGCCGGCTGGCGCTGCTACATCTTCACCGCCGACCTGCGCGCGGCGAAGCTGGTTCGCCTGACCCCGTCGAAGCGCATCCCGCTATGGAATGGCGCGCTCGAATGCCGGCTCTACGAGTTCGACGTGGTGGCTGGCAGCCATAGGAAAAAGTCAGCGCCGGCCTAGGTCATCCCACGCCGGATTGCCGCCGGTGACTCGCGGTCCATACGCATACTTCAGCCGCGGCACGCGCGTCCCGGCTTTATGGACCCGCAACGGCTCCTCGCACGTCGCGTCTTGCGGGTGCCAACCGAGGCCGAGCTTCTGCATGAGGTTCAGCGCGTCGAATGGTGCTCGCACTTTCATGTCGTTATCGAAATAAACGTAGACGTCGCGGCCGTCCTTGTCCCACTTGCGGATGCGGCGCGCCCAGCCGTCGAGCGCGCGATGGGTGTATCCGCTCGCATAGATCTTCACGTCGCCGTGCAGCCGCACATAGACGAAGTCGGACGTGACGTGGAACATCTTGGGCCATTTCCCCGCCGTATCGGCGACCACGAGCCCGATGTCGTGCTTGCGCAAAAGCCGCACGAACTCGGCGGTCATGAAGCTCGGATGGCGAATCTCCACCGCATGACGCAGCTTGCGATTGGCGTCGATCGCTAGGCGCGAGCGGCCGATCATGCGCGAGTCGCGCCGCCGGGCGAGCGTCAGAGCCTGTTCGGTCGTACGCGGCAGCAGGCGGAAAAACGCTTCCAGCCGCTCAGGCTTGAAAGCGAACATCGGCGGAAACTGCCAAAGGAACGGCCCTAACTTGTCCTTGAGGTTGAGGATGCCGGAGGCAAGGAAATTCGCCAGCGGCTTCTGGATGTTCGTGAGCCGCAGCATGTGCGTGATGTAGCGCGAGCCTTTTACCGCGAACAGGAAGCCTTCGGGCGTCTCCCGGTACCACTGCTCGTAGTACTCGGGCCGCTGCAGCGAGTAGAACGACCCGTTGATTTCTACCGTCGGGAAGTGGCGGCCGCAGAACTCCAGCTCGCGCCGCTGGGGCATGCCCTCCGGATAGAACACCTTGCGCCACGGGTCGTAGCGCCATCCCGAGATGCCGATGCGGACCATGGTGTTACGCGAACTTGAGCTTTTTCCAGGCCTCGAGCTTCTGCACCCGCGCCAACCCTTCATGGTCGGTGAGATCGAGCCGCAGCGGCATCATCGAGACGTAGCCCTGCTCGAAGGCCCAGCGGTCGGTGCCTTCCTCGGTCGCGTCGACGGGCACCACCGTGAACCAGTAGTGCGTGCGCCCCATCGGGTCCTTGGCCGGCACGGTGCGCCCGTCGTAGTGGCGCAAAGACTGGCGCGTCCACACCGTGCCGCGCGGAGGCTTGGCCGGGAAGTTCACGTTCACCAGGCACAAGTCGGGGATCGCAAGCAGCATCTCGAGCACCGAGCTGACCCATGGCTTGAGCATCTCGTAATCGGGCTCCTCGCCAGGCGCGCTGAAAGCGATGCCGCGCAGGCCGAGGAGCGCGGCCTGCTTGGCGCCCGCGAGCGTGCCGGAGTGCCAGACGGCGTTGCCCAGATTAGTGCCGAGGTTGATCCCGGAGAGAACCACATCGACCTTCTCCCAGAGGGTCGTGCCGAGCATCACGCAGTCGCCCGGGGTGCCGTTGACTCGGTACGCTTCAAGGCCGGGAAGCTTGGCCGGCTTGTAGCTGAGCGGCCTGGAGGCGGTGATTGAATGGCTCGCCGAGGACATTTCCACGTCGGGCGCGACAATGCGAACCTCGCCGAGGCGGGACGCGACCTGCGCCAGGGCGGCTATGCCCGGGCTATAGACGCCGTCGTCGTTAGTGATAAGGATGCGCATGGGCCTGCCTAGTCGATGAGCGATTTCCCCTTACTCGAGCAATTTGCGTGCGCGTTACGCTGATCCATAACCCCGGCGCCGGCCGCCAGGGCGAGGACAACGGGGCGCAACTGCGGGCGTTCCTGGCCGAGCACGGCTACGAAGTGCGCTACCAATCGGCCAAGGAAGACGACTGGAAGGCCGCGCTCAAGAAACCAGCGGACATGGTCGTCGTTGCCGGCGGCGACGGCACTGTCGCCAAGGTGACGCGCCGCATGGTCGGCAGGGGCCTTCCGGTCGGCGTGCTGCCGTCGGGTACAGCGAACAACATCGCGCGCACATTAGGACTGCTGGAGCGGCCGTTCGAAGAGCTCGTGCGCGGATGGAAGAATGGCCGGCGCGTGAAGCTGGATGTCGGGGTGGCCGCCGGGCCTTGGGGCGAGCGCTACTTCGTCGAAGGCGTCGGCGCAGGCCTGTTCGCGAATTTGCTCACCAAGCCGGCGGGCGACAGGGTGAAGAAGCGCAAAGGCGCCGTGGAAAACGCGCTGCAGCGATTGCAGTCGCTTGCCGAAATCGTCGAGCCAGTCGACGTCCGCGCGACGCTCGACGGCGAGGACATCTCAGGGCACTACCTGATGATCGAGGCGGTCAACTTGCGCTATGTCGGACCGAATCTGCATCTCGCGCACGACAGCCAGCCGGGGGACGGGCAATTCGACGTTGTGCTCGCCACCGAAGCGCAACGCGATCGCCTGGTCCACTACCTCGGCCATTGGCAGGACAACCGCGAGAGGCTGGCCATGCTGCCTACGCGCCGCGGACGGCATCTGAAGCTCGAGTGGACGGGATTTCCGCTGCACATCGACGACAAGCTCCGGCCCACGGAAAAGGTGAAGCCGGAGGAAATCGCCGGGCTGGTGGAGGTGCGCCTGGACGGCGATAGCGTCGAGTTCCTGGCGCCGGCCTAGGTCGATTGCGGCTGCGCCTGGCCGCTCCAGCGGTACACGATGCCCGCCAGCACGGCGCCCGCGAGCGGCGCCAGCCAGAAGAGCCAGAGCTGCTCGAGCGCCCAGCCGCCACTGATCAGCGCCGGGCCGGTGCTGCGCGCCGGATTCACCGAGGTGTTGCTCACCGGAATGCTGATGAGATGGATCAGCGTCAGCGCGAGCCCGATCGCGACTGGCGCAAAACCCTGCGGAGCGCGCGCATCGGTCGCGCCGAGGATGATCATCAGGAACATAAAGGTCATTACCGTCTCCATCACCAGCACCGCGCCGAGGCTGTAGTGCCCCGGGGAATGCGAACCATAGCCGTTGGCCGCCAGCCCATTCGACAAATCGAAGCCGCCCTTGCCGGTCGCAACGAGATAGAGCAGCGCGGCCGCCGCGATCGCGCCGAGCACCTGGGCCACGGTGTACGGCACCACTTCGGACCAGCTGAAGCGCCCGCCCGCGGCGAGGCCGACTGAGACCGCGGGGTTTAGATGGCAGCCGGAGATGTGACCGATAGCGTACGCCATCGTGATCACCGTAAGGCCGAAGGCCACCGAGACGCCGAGCAGGCCGATGCCGACTCCCGGAAAAGTCGCCGCGTAGACGGCGCTGCCGCAGCCGCCGAGGACCAGCCAGAAAGTGCCGATGAACTCGGCGATCATGCGAACGCGTAGCGTCATGCTTCTCCCCTTGAAATGAAAAAGGCCGCTCGAGCGGCCTTTTGGTTTTTGCACAAATCGTGCATCAGACGATGTCGAGGTGCTCGATGCCCTTGTTGAGGTCCTTCTCCTTCGACATCTTGCTGTTCAGCTTGATGTTGAGGCGCACCTCGTTGGTCGAGTCGGCGAAGCGCAGCGCATCCTCGTAGCTGATGCGGCCGGCCTCGAACAGGTCGAACAGCGCCTGGTCGAAGGTCTGCATGCCGAGCTCGCGCGACTTCTTCATGATCTCCTTGATGCCGTGGATCTCGCCCTTGAAGATGAGATCGGAGATCAACGGCGAGTTGAGCAGCACTTCCACCGCTGCGGCGCGGCCCTTGCCTTCCTTCAGCGGGATCAGGCGCTGCGAGACGACCGCCTTCAGGTTGAGCGACAGGTCCATCAGCAGCTGGTGACGGCGCGCTTCCGGGAAAAAGTTGATGATCCGGTCCATCGCCTGGTTGGAGTTGTTGGCATGCAGGGTGCCGAGCGCCAGGTGGCCGGTTTCCGCGAAGGCGATGGCGTGCTCCATCACTTCCATCTCGCGGATCTCGCCGATCAGGATCACGTCGGGCGCCTGGCGCAGGGTGTTCTTCAGCGCGGCTTCCCACGAGTCGGTGTCGACACCAACCTCGCGCTGCGTGATGACGCAGTTGATGTGCGGGTGGACGTACTCGACCGGGTCCTCGATGGTGATGATGTGGCCGTGCGAGTTCTCGTTGCGATAGCCGATCATCGAGGCGAGCGAGGTCGACTTGCCCGAGCCCGTGCCGCCGACGAAGAGCACCAGGCCGCGCTTGGTCATGATGACGTCCTTCAGCACCGGCGGCAGCTTCAGGTCCTCGAACTTCGGGATGGCGGTGGTGATGACGCGAAGCACGGCCCCGACCTGGCCCTGCTGCACGAAGCAGTTGACGCGGAAGCGACCGATGCCCGAAGGCGCGATGGCGAAGTTGCACTCCTTCTTCGCCTCGAACTCGGCGGCCTGCTTGTCGTTCATGATCGCGCGCACCAGCATCGCGGTGTGCTGGTTGGTGAGCGCGGTCTGCGACACGGGGGTCATCTTGCTGTCGATCTTCATCGCCGGCGGGAAGCCCGCGGTGATGAAGAGGTCCGAGCCCTTCTTGGCGATCAGGGCGCGCAGCAGGTCGTAGATGAACTTGGTGGCTTGTTCGCGTTCCATGCGGAGTCCTCCGGGTTATCCGGCGAAATTGTCTTTGTTGGCGGCCTTGCTGCGCGCTTCGGCCATCGACACCACGTTGCGCTGCACCAGCTCCTGCAGGTTCTGGTCGAGGGTCTGCATGCCGATCTGGCGGCCGGTCTGGATCGCGGAGTACATCTGCGCGATCTTGTTCTCCCGGATCAGGTTGCGGATCGCGGGGGTGCCGATCATGATCTCGTGCGCCGCGACGCGGCCGGTGCCGTCCTTGGTCTTCAGCAGCGTCTGCGAAATGATGGCGCGCAACGACTCGGAGATCATCGCGCGGATCATCTCCTTCTCCGCCGCCGGGAACACGTCGACGATCCGGTCGATGGTCTTGGCGGCCGACGAGGTGTGCAGCGTGCCGAACACCAGGTGGCCCGTCTCGGCGCCGGAGAGCGCAAGGCGGATGGTCTCGAGGTCGCGCATCTCGCCGACCAGGATCACGTCCGGGTCCTCGCGCAGCGCGCTTCGCAGGGCGTTGGCGAACGACAGCGTGTGCGGCCCGACCTCGCGCTGGTTGATCAGGCACTTCTTCGACTCGTGCACGAACTCGATCGGATCCTCGATGGTGAGGATGTGGCCGTGCTCGACCTCGTTCTTGTGGTTGACCATCGCCGCGAGCGTGGTCGATTTGCCCGAGCCGGTCGGCCCGGTCACCAGCACCACGCCGCGCGGCTGGTCGGCGAGGTCGGCGAAAATCTTCGGGCACTTCAGGTCCTCGAGGGACATGATCTTCGAGGGGATGGTCCGCATCACGGCGGCCGCGCCGCGGTTCTGCACGAACGCATTCACACGGAAGCGCGCCAGGTTCGGCACCGCGAACGAGAAGTCGCACTCGAGGTTTTCCTCGTAGAACTTGCGCTGCCCGTCGTTCATGATGTCGTAGATCATGCCGTGCACGTCCTTGTGCTCCATGGCCGGCACGTTGATCCGCCGCACGTCGCCGTGGACTCGAATCATCGGCGGCAGGCCCGAAGACAAATGCAGGTCCGACGCCTTGTTCTTGACCACGAAGGCGAGCAGCTCAGTCAGATCCATTACAATCCCCCAAGGGCGGAAACGAAAATTTCCGCGGTATTTCAGGGCATTATGACAACAATAGTCGACAACCTGCAAGCCGTGAGAGGGCGCATTGGTCGGGCTGCGCAGGCCGCTCGTCGCGATGCCGGCGCGGTGAGTTTACTGGCGGTCTCGAAGACGCATCCCGCCGCGCGCGTTGCGCAGGCCCACGCCGCCGGACAAATCGCCTTCGGCGAGAACTACGTGCAGGAAGCGATAGGGAAAATGGACGACCTGCCGGCGTTGGAATGGCACCTGATAGGCCCACTCCAGAGCAACAAGACGCGGCTTGCTGCGGAGCGCTTCCAGTGGGTCCACACTGTCGATCGTGAAAAAATTGCACGCCGGCTCGCCGAACAGCGCCCGGCGCACCTTCCGCCGCTGAACGTGCTTATCCAGGTCAATGCTTCGGGCGAGGCGACCAAAGGCGGCGTGTCCTTCGGCGAAGTGGTCCCGCTCGCACGAATCGTCACGGCGCTACCTACGCTGAAGCTGCGTGGCCTGATGGCGATCCCAGAGCCCGGCGCGCCGCGCGAAAGGTATGCGGAAGTCTGCGACGCATACGAAAAACTGAAGCGCGAGTTCGCGATCGACACACTGTCGATGGGCATGTCGGACGACTTGGAAATCGCGATCGCCGAAGGCGCGACCATGGTGCGCATCGGCACGGCGATTTTCGGCAAGCGCCGAAAAGAAAAAAGCGCGGCATGAACATCGCCTTTCTCGGCGGCGGCAACATGGCGAGCGCGCTGATCGGCGGCCTCGTCGCCAAGGGGTTCGACGCGCGCTCCCTATCAGTGGTCGAGGTGAGTCCGGCGGCGCGCGAACGGCTCGGCGCGAAGTACCCGGTGCACACGGCGACCGCTCCGGACGCGGATACCCAGCGCGCGGACACGATCGTGCTGGCGGTGAAGCCGCAGGACATGCGGGCCGCGCTCGCCTCCCTCGGCGCAAGCGTGCGCGGCAAGCTCGTGATCAGCATCGCCGCCGGCGTACGGATTTCCGCGCTGTCGCGCTGGCTGGGCGGCCATCGCCGCATCGTGCGCTGCATGCCGAACACGCCAGCCCTGATCGGCGCCGGCATCAGCGGCCTGTATGCGCCGCCCGAAGTGACAGCCGAGGATCGGAAGAACGCGGCGACCGTTCTCGGTGCCGTCGGCGAGGTCGTGTGGGTTGCCGACGAGAAGCACCTCGATCCGGTGACCGCGGTATCGGCGAGCGGGCCCGCCTACGTTTTCTGGCTCATCGAGCAGCTCGCGGCATTCGCGGAGAGCACCGGCATCACGCGCGAGGACTCGTTGCGGCTCGCAAAGCACTGCGTGCTTGGCTCCGCACAATTAGCGCTCAACGCGAGCGAAACCCCGGAACAGCTGCGCAAGAACGTGACTTCCAAGGGCGGCACCACGGAGGCGGCCCTGCGGGTGTTTGAAAACGAACAACTGGCCGAGCGTTTCGCCAAGGCCCTCGCCGCGGCCACGCGCCGCGGTGCCGAGCTCGGCGACGAGCTGGCAAAGGACTGAGATGCTCGCCCAGATCGCCACCTTCCTCATCGACACGATCGTCTCGTTCCTCGTGTTCCTGCTGCTTGCGCGTTTCCACTTCCAGTGGTTGCGCGTCCCGTTCCGCAATCCCATGGGCGAGTTCCTGCTCGCAACCACCAGTTGGATCGTAATGCCGGCGCGGCGCGTGATTCCCGGCCTCGTCGGGCTGGATCTTGCGACGCTGATCCTCGCCTGGGTGCTTCAGGCGCTCGGGCTCTGGGCGCAGGCCACCATTGCCGGCGCCGATCCGAGCGGGTTTGCGATCGTGGCCATCGCCGCCGTCGACCTCGTGCGCTATAGCGTGTACATCCTGGTGTTCGCCGTGTTCGTCCAGGTCGCGATCTCGTGGATCAATCCCGATGCGCCGCTTGGGCCTTTCTTCGACCTCGTCACCCGACCCTTCCTGCGGCCGCTGCGCCGCTTTGTGCCGCCCGTGGGTCGCGTCGACATGAGCCCCCTCGTGCTGCTCATCATCCTGTACGTGCTGCTGATTCCGCTTAGTCACCTGCGCCTGGCGGCCGCCGGGCTGTGATCATCGAGCCGCGCCGAGCGGCGCGAGATTTCCTAGCGAAGCGGGCGTCCTCGGGGTAGGGGAATACGTCCTCCTGCTCCCCGGTCAGCACCCGCTCCTGCTTCGACTTCCAGAATTGCGGGTCGAGCAGATCGCGGTGGTACTCGTAGAAGATTTCCCGCGCGCGCGGGTCGGTCACGAGGAAGCGGTCGAATTGCTCCGGGAACACGTCGCCCTCGCTCACGCGCCAGTACGGCTCGGCAGCAAGCTCTTCCTCGTAGGTCTGCGCCGGCGGGATGCGTTTGAAGCTCACCTCGCTGATCGGCTGGATCTCGTCGTAGTCGTAGAACACGACGCGGTCGTGGCGCGTGACGCCGAAGTTCTTCAGCAGCATGTCACCGGGAAAGATACCGGCGCCGGCAAGCTCCTTGATCGCCTGCCCGTACTCGCGCAACGCGAGGCGCAGGTTGGCCTCATCGCCGTCGCGCCGGCAGTCCTCGACATGGAGGTTGAGCGGCTGCATCCGCCGCTCGATGTAAACGTGGCCGATGACCAGCTCCCCGCCGTCGAACTCGATGAGCGAGCCGCACTCGCGCTTGAGCTCATCCACCAGCGCCGGGTCGAAGCGCTCGAGCGGTAGCGCGACGCGCGAATACTCCAGCGTGTCCGCCATGCGGCCGACGCGGTCGTGCAGCTTGACCATCAGGTACTTGCCCATCACGGTCTGCCGGTCGGTCTCCTTCGGCGGCGCGAAGCGGTCGCGGATCACCTTGAACACGTACGGAAAGGAAGGCAGCGTGAACACCAGCATCACCATGCCCTTGATCCCCGCCGCGACCACGAACCGGTCGGTCGAGTGCTTGAGGTGATAGTGCAGGTCGCGGTAGAAGAGCGTCTTGCCCTGTTTCGCGAGTCCGACCGCCATGTACAGCTCGGCGCGCGGCTTCTTCGGCATCAGCCCGCGCAGGAACGACACGCACGCCGCGGGCGCTTCCATGTCGACGAAGAAATAGGCGCGCGCGAACGAAAACAGCACCAGCAGCTGGTCTTCGCCCATCAGGAGAGCATCCACGTAGAGCTCGCCCTTCTCGTTCTGGAGGATGGGTACAGCGAACGGCACCTCCTGGTGGCCGTTGATGATGCGGCCGATCACATAGGCGCCCTTGTTGCGGAAGAAAGGCGAGCCGATCACCTGGATCTGCAGGTCCGGGTGCGCGCGCGCCGGCCGCGGGAATTGCCGGCGCAATGCGCGGATGATATTGCGCAGGTCGCGCTCGGCGTCCTCCCAGGGATTGGCTAGATCGAAGCTCTGCGCGATGACGCGCAGCGTTTTGCGCAGGCCCTCGCGCAGCGGGTAGTAGCAGCGGAACGTGGGGCTTTCACCCTCCAGGTGCTCGGTCGCCACCGCCGGGCGCCAGAAGATGAACTCGTTGTGGTAATAGCGCCGGTGCAGGACTTCGCAGGCGACGGAGTTGTAGAAGGTCTCCGCGCACTCGGGCTGCCGGTGGTCGTGCAGGAGGCCGATGTAAGCGAGCTTGATCGCCGGCCACAGCGATTCGTCGCGCGCCGCCTGCGGGAAATGCTCCAGGAGCTGGTCCACGCCTTCCTGCACGCGCCGGTCGTACATCTGGATGCGCTCCCGTGCGAGGCTGCGCATCTCGCCCCACGCGGCACGCTCGAACAGCGTTTTCGCCTGTCCCGCGGCTTCGCGGAACAGGCGATAGTGCTTGTCGAAGCCGGCGAGGATGCAGCGCGCGATGTCCTGCGGGAGGCTCGAGCGCCTCTCGCGTGGGGCAACAACCGGCGCGACAGCACTCACACTGCCGCGAGCTTCGCCTTCTTCTTGGTATCGTCGAAGAACTGCTCGTCCTCCGTCGATCCGTGCAGCGCGGTCGTCGATGCGGTGCCGCCGGTGACGACCTGCGTGATCTCGTCGAAGTAGCTCGTGCCGACCTCGCGCTGGTGCTTGACGGCGGTGAAGCCTTTCTCGGCGGCGGCGAACTCTTTCTGCTGCAGCTCGACGAAGGCGGTCATGTTGTTGCGCGCGTAGCCGTAGGCGAGCTCGAACATCGAATAGTTGAGCGCGTGGAAGCCGGCGAGCGTGATGAACTGGAACTTGTAGCCCATGGCGCCGAGCTCGCGCTGGAACTTGGCGATGGTCGCGTCGTCGAGATTGCGCTTCCAGTTGAAGGAAGGCGAGCAGTTGTACGCCAGCATCTTCCCGGGATGCGCCTTCTGCACGGCCTCGGCGAATTTGCGCGCGAATTCGAGGTCGGGATTGCCGGTCTCGCACCACACCATGTCGGCATAGGCGGCGTACGACACACCGCGCGAGATGGCCTGCTCGATGCCGTTCTTCACGCGGTAGAAGCCTTCGGCGGTGCGCTCGCTGGTGATGAAGGGCTTGTCGTTCTCGTCGATGTCCGACGTGATCAGGTTCGCGGCCTCGGCATCGGTGCGCGCGAGCAGGATCGTCGGCACGCCGGCCACATCGGCCGCGAGGCGCGCGGCAGCGAGCTTCTGCACCGCTTCCTGCGTCGGCACCAGCACCTTGCCGCCCATGTGGCCGCATTTCTTGACCGACGCCAGCTGATCTTCGAAGTGCACGCCGGCGGCGCCGGCTTCGATCATCGAGCGCATGAGCTCATACGCGTTGAGCACGCCGCCGAATCCCGCTTCGGCGTCGGCGACGATCGGGGCGAAGAAATCCGTGTCGCCCTTGCCCTCCATCCACTGCACCTGGTCGGCGCGAGCGAGCGCATTGTTGATGCGCTTCACCACCGTGGGAACGGATGAAACTGCGTACAGCGACTGGTCGGGATACATCTGCAGCGAATCATTGGCGTCGGCGGCGACCTGCCAGCCGGAGAGATAGATCGCGGGGACGCCGGCTTTCACCTGCTGCACTGCCTGGTTGCCGGTCAGCGCGCCCAGCGAATTCACGAATGGGCGCTCGTTCACCAGGCGCCAGAGTTTTTCCGCGCCGCGCTTGGCGAGTGTGTGCTCGACGCTAACGCTGCCCCGAAGCCGCACCACATCCTCTGCGGTATAGGCGCGCTTGACGCCCTTCCAGCGCGGGTTTTGCGCCCAGTCTTTCTCGAGTGCCTGTATTTGTTTTTGTCGCTCGCTCACGCTGCCTCCGAAGGGTTTTGGACAGCCAGCAGTGTGCGCAGCGCAATGGCGCGCAGCAACATGCCGAGCGGGCTATATTGGCTACAGGAAAACAAGTATTTACATGGTCTTACGGCACCACCGTTTCATGATGCGGTGCGCGGTTTCAAATAATGCTGCCCTGCGGAAACTACGTCTGGACGAGCTTGCGGTAGCGGTGGACGCTCATCAGGATGCCGGCGCCGATGAAGAGGGTGAGGAGGGCCGTGCCACCGTAGGACAGGAACGGCAGTGGCACGCCCACCACGGGGAGGATGCCGGACACCATCCCCATGTTGACGAAGGCGTACGTGAAGAACATCAACGAGATAGCGCCGGCCAGGAGCCGGGCGAAGACGGTGGCGGCATTCGCCGCGATCATCAGGCCGCGCGCGATCAACAGCATGTAAAGCACCAGCAGCACCACGTTGCCGACGAGTCCGAACTCCTCGGAATAGACGGCGAAGATGAAGTCGGTATGCCGCTCGGGGATAAATTCAAGGTGCGCTTGCGTGCCATTCAGCCAGCCCTTGCCCCACAAGCCGCCGGAACCGACGGCGATCGTCGATTGGATGATGTGGTAGCCGGCCCCGAGGGGATCGGTCGTCGGGTCGAGCAGGGTGAGCACCCGCTTACGCTGATAGTCATGCAGGAAACCCCAACCGATCGGAAGCGCGGCCAGACCGAGCGCGCCGAGGGTGCCCAGTACCCGCCAGCTCAGGCCGGCGAAGAAGATGACGTAAAAGCCTGCCGCGCCGACGAGTGCCGCCGTGCCGAGGTCGGGCTGGCGCGCGATGAGGCCCAAGGGGACGACAAGAAGGAGGGAGGCGATGGCGAAGTTGCGCAGCTTGAGCGTCGTCTCGTGCTTGTGGAAGTACCACGCCAGCATCAGCGGCAGCGCGAGCTTCATCATTTCCGAGGGCTGGAAGCGCGTGACGCCGACGTGCAGCCAGCGCCGCGCGCCGTTCACGACATCGCCGAAGAGCGCGACGCCGACCAGGAAGGCAACGCCGACAACGTAGGCGGGCACCGCGAAGCGCATCATGGTTTGCGGCGCCACTTGCGCCACCAGCCACATCGCCACAAGGGCCACGCCGAGGTTCATCACCTGGCCGAGCACGCGCGAGGGGTTCTCGAAGGTGGCCGAGAAAAGCGCGGCGAGCCCCAGCATCGACAGCGCGAGGATCAGCACGAGAAGGGGGCCATCGATGCCTTCGAAGATCCGATCGCCGATGCGGCGCAGGGGAACGCCGGCGAGCTCCATCAGTCGCCTTCCTCTTCCTCGTCGATCGACTCGTCTTCGGGCGTCGGCTGGTCCATGCCGGGCGGGATCTTGCCGAGCATGAAGTAGTCGAGCACGGTGCGCGCCACCGGCGCGGCCGCGCGGGCGCCGAAGCCGCCGTTTTCGATGATGATCGCCAAGGCGATGCGCGGGCTCTCGAGCGGCGCGAAGGCGACGAAAAGCGAATGGTCGCGGTGGCGCTCGGCGACCTTGGCCTCCTCGTATTTCTCGTTCTGCTTCATCGCAATGACCTGGGCCGTGCCGGTCTTGCCGCCGGCGCTGTAGGTCACCCCGGCAAACGCGCGCGCGCCGGTGCCTTCCTTGTTCACGCCCACCATCGAGCGCTTGATGAACTCGACGTTATCGCGCTTGAGCGGGATCGTGCGCAGCCGCTCGCCCGCCACTTCGCGGCGCTCGCCGGTGCGTGCATTGTCGACGTGGGCGATGAGCCGCGGCTTGTACACGGTGCCGCCGCTCGCGAGCACGGCCATTGCCTGCGCGAGCTGGATCGGCGTGTACGAGTTGTAGCCCTGCCCGATGCCGATCGAGATGGTCTCCCCCGGATACCACTTCTGCTGGTCGGGGCGCTTGAAGCGCTTCATCTTCCACTCTTGCGAGGGCAGCACGCCGAGCGATTCGCCGGCGAGATCGACCCCGGTGCGCGAGCCGAAGCCGAACGGCCCGAGCGAGCGCGCGATGGCGTCGATGCCCAGGTCATTCGCCAGGTGGTAGTAGTACGTGTCGCACGACTCGACGATCGACTTGTACATGTCGACGACGCCGTGGCCGCCCTTCTTGTCGTCGCGGAAGCGGCGGCCGCCGAAATCGAAGAACCCCGGATCCGAAATGCTCGAGCGGGGCGTGCGCTTTCCCAGCTCGAGCGCGGCGAGCGCCATGAACGGCTTGAAGGTCGATCCCGGCGGATACATGCCGGAGATCGCGCGGTTGTTGAGCGGCCGGTCCATGTTGGTATTGAGCTCGGCCCAGTACTGCGGATCGATGCCGTCGACGAAAAGATTGGGGTCGAAGCCCGGCTTCGACACGAGCGCCAGGATGCCTCCGTTTGTCGGGTCGATGGCCACCAGCGCGCCGCGCCGGTCGCCGATGGCGATCTCGGCCACTTGCTGCAGCCGCATGTCGAGTGTGAGGGTGACGTTATTACCGGGCTGCGAGGGGGTGCGGGAAAGCGTGCGGATGCCGCGTCCGGCGGCATCGATCTCCACCTGCTCGAATCCGGTGGTGCCGTGCAGCTCCGCCTCATAGGTGGCTTCGATGCCCGCCTTGCCGACGAAATCGGTGCCGCGGTAATTCGCGCTGATGCCTTCTTCTTCGAACCGCGCCTGGTCGGCGGTGGTCACGCGGCCGAGGTAGCCGAGGGCGTGCGAGCCGACGTCGCCGAAGGGATACTGGCGGAAAAGACGCGCGCGCAGCTCGACCCCGTCGAAGCGGTAGCGATTGACGACGAAGCGCGCGACCTCCTCGTCGGACAGGCGGTTGCGGATCGGCAGGCTCTCCGCGTTGCGCGTCTCCTGCAGCAGCTTGCGGAAGCGCACACGATCGCGCTGCTGGATGTCGACGAGCTCCGCGAGCTCGTCGATCGTGCGCTCGAGGTTCCTCACCCGGCGGGGAAAGATCTCGAGCGTGTAGCCCGAATAGTTGCGCGCGATCACGACGCCATTGCGGTCGATGATGAGCCCGCGGTTCGGGGTCACCGGCACGATGGAGATGCGGTTGTCCTCGGCCTTCGCCTGGTAGACATCGTGCTGCACCACCTGCAGGTACAGGAAGCGCGCGGCGAGCAGGCCGAACGCGACGAGCACGGCGAGGCCCGCGACGCCCACGCGCAGCCGGAAGTGATAGACCTCCTGCTCGGAATTGCGGATTTCGCTGCCGCGCATCTAGATCGCCTGCTCGCGCTCGGAGCGCCGCTGCGGCACCAGCAGGAGCCAGGTCACCACGGGCCAGAGTATCGCGCCCTCGAGCGGGCGCAGGAAGATCGGCCAGCCGGGGAAGGCATCGCCCGCGGCCAGGCGCACCACGAGGATCGCCGACTCCGCGGCAAGGAGGATCAGGGCGATGTGGAACGACTGCAGCATGGGACCGAACCACAGGATACGCCGCGAAAGCCACACGGCGAGGAACGCCAGCACCGAATAGGCGAGCGCGTGCTGGCCGAGAAGCACGCCGTTTCCGGCGTCGGTGAGCAGGCCCAGCATCCAGCCGATGCCCAGACCCACGAGGCGCGGCTGGCGCACGCACCAGAAGGTGAGCACGAGCGCCACGAAATCCGGCACCAGCCGCAAGTCGGGCCACGGCAGGAAGTTGAGGAACAGGGCGAGCACGAACGACACGATGATCGTGCTCGTGCGCACGGGCATGAGGATCTGGGACCTACTGATCATCGGCTGCCTTTTCCGCCGCCTTGTCCTTGGTGCGCCCGCGCCGGCCCTTTTCTGCGCGCCGGTCCTTGGCCTTCGTTTCGTCCGGCCGCGCGGGACGCCCGACCTCGTTCGACAGGATGAGCACGTAGCGTCCGCGATCCACGCCAGCGGTCGGGCGGCACACCACGCGCGCAAAGCTGTGCTCGGCATCGCGCTCGACGCGCACCACGGTGGCTACGGCAAGGCCCGGCGGATAAGTGCCGTCGATCCCCGAAGTCACCAGCCGATCCCCGTTCTGGATCTCGGCATTCGCCGGCATGTAGCGCAGCTCGAGCATGCCGGTTTCCCGCGCGCCAAACGCCACCGCCCGCAAACCGTTTCGCACCACCTGGACCGGCACCGCCTGATCCGGATTGGTGAGGAGATTCACCTCGGAGACGAGGGAATGCACGCGGGTCACCTGGCCGATGACGCCTACGTCATCGGCCACCGGGCTTCCCGGCTGCACGCCGTGCGCCGAACCGCGATCGATGATGAGCTTGTGCGCGTACGGGTCGCGTCCGAGGTACAGCACCTCGGCGGGGGCCGTCTGCACGGGCAGCTTCTCGCCCGAGCCGATAAGCCGGCGAAGCTCCGTCGCTTCGGCCTGAGCCGCCTGATACCGCTGCGCGTCCTGCGCGTTGGCTAGCGCACGCTCGCGAAGCCGTTCGTTCTCCTCGATGAGGCTTGCCTGCGTCGAGAAGTAGCCGCCAATGCGCATTGCAATGTCGATCGGGGCGGTGGCGGCGCGCTGCAGCGGATAGGCGGCGAGCGCCAGCCAGCCGCGCAGCCCCTCCACGTAGCGAAAGCGCGCATCGATCACCAGCAATGCGAGCGAAAGCGAGGCGAAGAAGAACAGCCTGACTAGCGGTGCTGGGCCACGCTTGAAGAATGGCGGGGGAGTGTGGTCCATCCCCCGCTATTATCAATCGTTGGTGAAGATCGGGCCGAAATGCTCCATCTTCTCGAGGGCCTTGCCCGAGCCGCGCACCACGCAGGTGAGCGGATCGTCGGCCACGATGACCGGCAGGCCGGTCTCTTCCATGAGCAGGCGGTCGAGGTCGCGCAGCAGCGCACCGCCGCCGGTGAGCACCATGCCCTTCTCGGCGATGTCGGCGCCCAGCTCGGGGGGCGTCTGCTCGAGGGCGGACTTGACCGCCGAAACGATCTGGTTCAGCGGCTCGGTGAGCGCCTCCAGGATCTCGTTGGAGCTGATGGTGAAGCTGCGCGGGATGCCTTCGGCCAGGTTGCGACCCTTGACTTCCATCTCGCGAACTTCGGACCCGGGGAACGCCGAGCCGATCTCTTTCTTGATCATCTCGGCGGTCGTCTCGCCGATCAGCATGCCGTAGTTGCGGCGGATGTAGTTGATGATGGCTTCGTCGAACTTGTCGCCGCCGACGCGCACCGAGCCCGAATACACCATGCCGCCGAGCGAAATCACCCCGACCTCGGTCGTGCCGCCGCCAATGTCGACCACCATCGAGCCGGTGGCGTCGGCCACCGGGAGGTCGGCGCCGATGGCCGCTGCCATCGGCTCCTCGATCAGGTACACCTGGCCGGCGCCTGCGCCGATCGCGCTTTCCCGGATGGCCCGGCGCTCGACCTGGGTCGAGCCGCACGGCACGCAGATGATGATGCGCGGGCTGGGCGAGAACAGCTTGTTGTCGTGCACCTTCTTGATGAATTGCTTGAGCATCTGCTCGGTGACGGTGAAGTCGGCGATCACGCCGTCCTTCATCGGGCGGATGGCGATGATGTTGCCCGGCGTCTTGCCCAGCATCATCTTGGCTTCCTTGCCCACCGCCTGGATGGTTTTCTTGCCGCTCGGACCGGCTTCCTGGCGGATCGCAACCACCGAAGGCTCGTCGAGGACGATGCCCTTGCCCCGGACGTAAATGAGCGTGTTGGCCGTGCCGAGGTCGATGGCCAGGTCGTTGGAGAAGTAGCTGCGAAGGAATCCGAACATGGGCAAGGTCGAGGCCTTTTTCGTTTCTTAACCGGGCCTTAGCGCGTCGCAGAGGCCGCTGAAATTGGCCGCTATGATACGCTAAGGACGCTGCGGGAGATAAGGTAGTCCTCCCGAAGCTCCCCTGGTCCGAACAGAAATGTCGCTAACCCCCGACGACGTTCGCCGTCTCGCGCGCCTGGCCCGCATAGCCATCGAGGCGGAAGAGTCCCACGCCGTGCTCGCGGGCCTCAACCGCGTGCTCGGCCTGGTGGACCAGATGCGCGCGGTCGATACGCAAGGGGTCGAGCCGATGGCGCATGCAATGGACCTCGTGCAGCGCTTGCGTCCCGATGAAGCGCGCGAGGAGGACCAGCGCGCTGCTTATCAGGCTGTCGCGCCCGCGGTCGAAGACGGCCTGTATCTCGTGCCGAAGGTGATCGAGTAGCGTGCTCAACGCCACGCTGACCGAGCTTTCCCAGGCGCTTTCCGCAAAGAAAGTCTCCTCGGTCGAGCTGACGCGTGCCTGCCTGGCGCGCATCGCCCGCTACAACGGCGACTTGAACGCCTTCATCAGCTTCGACGAGCCGACAGCGCTTGCCGCGGCCGAGCACGCCGATGCGCAGCGCACGCGAGGGGAGGCGGGCCCGCTCACCGGGATACCCATCGCCCACAAGGACATCTTCTGCACCAGGCGCTTTCGCACGACGTGCGGCTCGCGCATGCTGAAGGATTACGTGAGCCCGTACGACGCGCATGTCGTCGAGCAGCTCGAGCGTGCGGGCATGGCGCTCGTCGGCAAGTGCAACATGGACGAGTTCGCCATGGGCTCCTCCAGCGAAAGCTCGCATTTCGGCCCGGCGCGTAATCCGTGGGACCGCCGCCTCGTCCCCGGGGGCTCTTCCGGCGGCTCGGCTGCCGCGGTCGCCGCGCGCATGGTTCCCGCGGCCACCGGCACGGATACCGGTGGCTCCATCCGGCAGCCGGCTGCGCTCACCGGCGTTTGTGGCTTGAAGCCCACCTACGGCGCCGTCTCGCGGTACGGCATCGTCGCCTTCGCCTCGTCCCTCGACCAGGCGGGTCCGCTCGCGAAGAGCGCCGCGGATCTCGCGCTCCTCATGAATGCGATGGCGGGCTACGACGAGCGCGATTCCACCAGCGTCGAGCGCCCGCGCGAGGACTATGCGCGCTCGTTGAGCGTCGACCTGAAGGGCGTGCGCATCGGGTTGCCGAAACAGTATTTCGTCGACGGCGTCGATGCGGACGTTCGCGCGCGTGTCGAAGAGGCCGTCGCCTGGTACGAGGCGCAGGGTGCGCAAAGGGTCGAAGTCGACCTGCCGAATGCGGGGCTGGGCGTACCGGTGTACTACGTCATCGCGCCCGCCGAGGCGTCCTCCAACCTGTCGCGCTTCGACGGGGTGCGCTATGGCCATCGCGCCGAGCACTACTCCGATCTCGCCGACATGTACTGCCGCAGCCGTGCGGAAGGGTTCGGGGCGGAGGTGAAGCGTCGCATCCTCATCGGCACCTACGTCCTTTCGCATGGCTATTACGACGCTTACTACCTCCAGGCGCAGAAAGTGCGCCGCCTGATCGCGCGCGACTTCGCGCGGGCCTTCGAGCGCTGCGATGTGCTGATGGGTCCGGTCGCGCCGTCCACGGCCTTTGCCGTCGGGGCAAAGTCGGACGATCCGGTGCAGATGTACCTCGGCGACATTTTCACGGTGCCGACGTCTCTTGCCGGACTGCCGTGCCTGTCGATCCCTTGCGGCTTTGACACAAAGGGCCTGCCGGTGGGCCTGCAGCTGATGGGCAATTATTTCGGCGAAGCGGCGCTGCTCGGCCTCGCGCATCGCTACCAGCAGGCGACCGACTGGCACCTGCGCGTGCCGAAGGGGACACCGCTGTGAGAGGTTGGCTCATCATCCTGCTGGCACCGCTCGTCGCGTGGGCGCAAACCGAAACGCGCGAGTTCGCGGGCCAGCTCGGCAGCCGTGCCACGCTCCTCGTTCTGCATGCGAGCCGCAATGCCGACGGTGGCTGGCAGCTCGCCGGTGAATACATCGTGCTGCCGACGCTGCAGCGCCGGTTCCTGGAAGGCGAGGCGAGCCCCGAGATCGGGGTGACGACGCTGCGCGAAGGCCTCACGCCGATCCTCTTCGGCCGCACATCTTCGGGCGAGCTGCGCGGCACCTGGCGCGGCGGGAATTTCCGCGGCGCGCGCTTTGCCCCGGGCGGCCAGGAGCGCGAGCGCTTCGAGTTCAGCGAGGAGTTCTCGTCCCTGGAGAAGTACTCGGCCCAGGTGCGCTGCGA
>DATLDY010000320.1:0-8131 GCA_035525655.1 Burkholderiales bacterium | reverse complement strand
CGCGGAGCAGGCACCGCCGCTCGGCAAGATCGATGCCGGCGCGGTGGTGCAGGCCCTTTCCGATGCGCGGCCCGACGCCATCTTCAGCTCGCTGTTCGCGGCCGACCTGCAGAAGTTCGTGCGCGAAGGCAACACGCGCGGCTTGTTCGCCAATCGCTCGGTGTTCAACCTGCTGGGCGGCGAGCCGGAATACCTTGATACGCTGAAGGACGAGACGCCCGAAGGATGGTGGGTGACCGGCTACCCATGGAGCGAGATCCAGACGCCGGAGCACAAGCGGTTTCGCGACGCGTACCAGAAGCGCTGGAACGACTATCCGCGCGCCGGCTCGGTGGTGGGCTATGCGGCGCTGCATGCCGTCGCCGAAGGATTGCGCAAGGCCGGATCGACGCAGCCCGACAAGCTCGCGGCCGCGCTCAAGGGCCTGAAGATGGAAAGCCCTTTCGGCTCGATCACCTGGCGCGCAATCGATCACCAGTCGACGATGGGCGCTTACGTCGGGCAGCTCGCGAAGAAGGATGGGCGCGGCGTGATGGTCAACTGGCGCTACGCCGACGGCGCCCGGTTCCAGCCGAGCGACGAAGAGATCCGTAAGCTGCGCAAGGATTGACCGCCTCAGCGATCGTCCTGCAGTTCCTGAACGGCCTCGCGGCCGCCAGCTCGCTGTTCCTGCTGGCGGCCGGGCTGTCGCTGATCTTCGGCGTGAGCCGCATCGTCAACTTCGCGCACGGCTCGCTTTACATGCTGGGCATGTACGTGGCGGTATGGCTCGCGCCCAAAGCCGGGTATTGGCCCAGCGTGCTGATGGCGGCCGTGCTGGTAGCCGGCGCGGCCGCGCTGATCGAAATGGGCGTCTTGCGGCGCGTCTACAAGGCGCCCGAGCTCCTGCAGCTCCTCGCCACGTTCGCCCTGGTCCTCGTCGTGCGCGACCTCGCGCTGTGGCTATGGGGCCCGGAGGACATGCTCGGCCCGCGTGCGCCGGGATTCACCGGTGCAGTCACGATCGCCGGCTCGCAATTCCCGGCCTACGAGCTGCTGCTCATCGCGCTCGGCCCGCTGGTCTTCGGGTTGCTGCATCTCCTCCTTACGCGGACACGCTGGGGGACGCTGGTGCGTGCGGCCACGCAGGACCGCGAAATGGCCGGCGCCCTCGGCGTCAATCAGCGGTGGCTTTTCACCGCCGTGTTCACGCTCGGCGGATTGCTTGCCGGGTTGGGCGGTGCGCTCGCCATCCCTCGCGAGCCCGCCAGCCTGGAGGTGGACCTCGGCGCCATCTCTGACGCTTTCGTTGTCGTCGTGGTCGGCGGGCTCGGCTCCATCCCGGGGGCTTTCCTCGCCGCGCTCGTGATCGGCGAGGTGAAAGCCTTCTGCATCGGGCTGGGCTACTCGAAGATCACGCTCGCAGTGGAGTTCGTCGTGATGGCGGTGGTCCTCGTCGTGCGGCCGTGGGGACTGCTGGGCAAGCCGATGGCCCTCGTCCGCGGCGCGGCGTCCGTAGAGCCGCCGCTAGGTCGCCTCGGCGGTAAAGGCGCCGCGGCGCTCGGTGCGCTGGCCGTCGTGCTGATGCTCATTCCACTCGCGAGCGGCGAATACACGCTCGTGCTGCTCACGGACATGCTGGTGTTCGCGTTGTTCGCGGTGAGCCTGCATTTCATGATGGGGCCCGGCGGCCTCGTCTCCTTCGGCCACGCGGCCTATTTCGGGCTCGGCGCGTACGGTGCCGCCCTGCTCCTGCTGCGATTTCACCTGCCCATGGAGGCGTCTCTTGCGCTCGCGCCGCTGTTCGCGCTCGCCGGCGCGCTCGTCTTCGGGTGGTTCTGCGTGCGCCTGTCCGGCGTCTATCTCGCCATGCTCACGCTCGCGTTCGCGCAAATCGCCTGGTCGGTGGCCTTCCAGTGGGACAAGGTAACCGGTGGCTCCAACGGCTTGATAGGCGTTTGGCCGGCTTCGTGGCTGGCGACGAAGACCGCGTATTACTACCTGGCCCTGCTCATCTGCGGCGTCAGCGTCGCACTCCTGTGGAAGATGCTGGACGCGCCTTTCGGATACGCAATGCGCGCCGGGCGCGACTCGCCGCTGCGCGCCGACGCGATCGGCATCGACGTGCGTCGCACGCAATGGCTCGCGTTCGTGGTGGCGGGCACCTTCGCTGGTGTTGCCGGTGCCGTGTACGCATTCTCCAAGGGTTCGATCTCCCCCGAAACCTTGTCGGTGCCGCGATCGGTCGACGCACTCGTCATGGTGCTCCTCGGCGGAGTGCAGACGCTCACCGGGCCGGCATGGGGCGCGGCGCTCTTCACCTGGCTCGAGGATTCGCTGTCGCGTGATTTTGCATATTGGCGTGCCGCCATCGGCGGCGTGATCCTGGTCCTCGTGCTCGCGTTTCCGCGCGGCGCTGCCGGCTACGTCAGGGAGCGCTGGAGCCGATGACGGCGCTCGTCGTCCGCGGGTTATCGAAGCGCTACGGCGGCGTCGAAGCCCTGCGCAATGTGTCCTTCACCGTTTCCTCGGGCGAGCTCGTGGCCTTGATCGGTCCCAACGGCGCGGGCAAGACCACGTGCTTCAACCTGCTGAATGGGCAGCTTGCGCCGGACGCCGGCGACGTGGAGCTCGACGGACACCGGCTAGCCGGCCGGCCGCCGAGGGACATCTGGCGCCTCGGCGTCGGCCGCACCTTTCAGATCACCGCGACGTTCGCCTCGATGACCGTCCGGGAGAACCTCCAGGTCGCCCTCGTCTCGCATGATCGCGCACTGCATTCGCCGCTCGGCTCGTTGACCTCGCGCAAGGCGGCGCAAGCCGATGCCCTCCTCGCCCGCGTCGGGATGCTCGAGCAGGCGACCCGCCTTTGCGGTGTGCTCGCTTATGGCGACCTGAAGCGGGTCGAGCTCGCAATGGCGCTGGCGAACGCGCCGCGGTTGCTGCTGATGGACGAGCCGACGGCGGGCATGGCCCCCGAAGAGCGCGGTGCGCTCATGGCCCTGGCTTCATCCCTCGCGAAAAGCGATGGCATCGCCGTGCTTTTTACCGAGCACGACATGGAAGTCGTTTTCGGCCATGCCGATCGCGTCGTGGTGCTGCATTCCGGCGAGGTCATTGCCGAGGGGCGCCCCGACGAGGTGCGCGCGAACCGCCGCGTGCAGGAGGTTTATCTTGGCGCTGCTTGAGGTGCGCCAGCTCGAAGCCGGCTACGGCCGGGCGCGCATCCTGTTCGATGTCAGCCTCCAGGTGGCTGCCGGGGAGGTGGTGTTGCTCGCCGGGCGCAACGGCGCCGGAAAATCCACTACGCTCAAGGCCATCATGGGACTCATCGAGCGTAGCGGCGAGATCCGCTGCAATGGCGAGCGCGTCGAGCGGCTGGAGCCGTTCGAGATCGCGCGGCGGGGCATCGGCTACGTGCCGGAGGAGCGGCGCATCTTCACCGAGCTGTCGGTCGCCGAGAACCTGGAGGTCGGGCGCCGCACGCCGCGTGCCGGGGTGCCGGCGTGGGAGGAGCGCGCTGTCTTCGCGCTCTTTCCGAAGCTCGCGACGATGAAGGACCGCCCTGCGGCGCACATGTCCGGCGGCGAGCAGAAAATGCTCGCCATCGCGCGGACGTTGATGGGCAATCCGCTGCTTGTCCTGCTCGACGAGCCTTCGGAAGGCCTGGCTCCGCTCGTGGTGCAGCAGATGGCAGATGCGATTGCCGAGCTCAAACGCGCGGGGCTTGCCGTCCTGGTGTGCGAGCAAAATGCGAAATTCGCCGGGCGCATCGTCGACCGCAGCTACTTCATCGAGAAAGGCCGGGTTCGTCCGTCATGACCCACCGCGGCCTTTACCGCGCCTATGGCGCTTGAGCGGTTCGCGTGGCTGTCGGTGGCGGCGGCCGTCGCCACCATCCTCCTCAAGACGCTCGCCTGGTGGCTGACCGGATCGGTTGGGCTGCTTTCCGATGCGCTCGAATCGCTCGTCAATCTGGCGGCGGCCCTCCTCGCCTTGTCGATGCTCCGCCTGGCGGCCTCGCCGCCCGATGCCGACCATCCTTACGGCTTTTCAAAGGCCGAATACTTTTCCGCCGGCATCGAAGGCGCGCTGATCGTCCTCGCCGCCGCCGGCATCGTCTGGGCGGCGATCCCCCGACTCATCGAGCCGCGGGAGCTGCAAATGCCGCTCGTTGGCCTTGCGCTCACCTTCGTCGCCTCGCTCGTCAATTTCGCCGTGGCGAGCGTCTTGCTGCGCGCCGGGCGCCAGCATCACAGCATCACGCTCGAGGCAGATGGCCGGCACCTGATGACGGACGTATGGACCTCGGCCGGCGTGATCGCCGGCGTGGCGCTCGTCCTCGCCACAGGCTGGCTGCGGCTCGATCCCGTGGTTGCCATTGCCGTCGCGGGCCATATCCTCTGGACGGGCTTCGGGCTCATGCGCCGCTCCGTGCGCGGCTTGCTCGATCCGGCGATCTCCACCGAAGACCAGCACGAGGTGACGAAGCTCTTTACCGAGTACTCGCGCCGCTATGGCGTCGCCTTCCACGCCTTGCGCACGCGGCAGGCGGGCGCGCGGCGCTTCGTTTCATTCCACCTGCTCGTCCCGGACGCGTGGACCGTGGCGCAGGCGCACCAGCTCTCCGAAGAGATCGAAGCGCGCATGCGCTCGATGGTGCCGAACGCGGCGATCTTCACGCACATCGAGCCGATCTCCGACCCGGCGTCGTACGACGACCAGGGTCTCGACCGATGACGGCGCCTCGAGACTGATGGACCTCGCCAGCGTCATTCGGCCCGGCGACGGACTGGTGTGGGGCCAGGCCTGCGCGGAGCCGCAGACGCTCGTCGAAGCGCTGATCGCGCAGCGTGAAGGACTTTCGGGCTGCGGCGCATTCGTCGGATCGAGCTACTCCGGACTGCTGCGGCCGGAGCACGCCGATCACCTGCGCATCAGCTCGTATTGCGGCACCGGGACGAATCGAGCGCTGGCGGATGCCGGGGTCCTGGATATCGTCCCCACACCCTATGCCCAGCTCGGCGCCCTCCTGCGCGGCGGACGCATCAAGTGCGACGTCGTGATGGTGCAGGTCAGCCCACCGAACAAGCGCGGTGAGTACAGCCTTGGCCTCGCGGTCGAGTACCTGGCGCCGGCGCTCGACGTCGCGCGGGCAGTGATCGCCGAGGTGAACGACCAGATCCCCTGGACGCATACGCAGCCGCTGCTGCGGCGTAGCGATTTCGACCGGGTGCTAGAAACTTCGCGCAAGCCGGTTTACCTGCCGTACAACGCGCCGGGCGATCTCGAGCGGCGTATTGCGGCCCACGCCGCCGGCTGTGTACCCGAAGCGGCGACGATTGAATGCGGGATCGGCGCCCTCCCCAATGCCATACTTTCCGAGCTCCAAGGCCGGCGCGACCTGCGCTATCACTCCGGCGTGGTGTGCGAGCTCGTACGCACGCTCGGCGCAAAGCGCTGCCTGGGGGGCGCACTGATGGGAACGCAGGAGCTCTTCGACTGGGCGCGGGACAACGCGGACCTGCAGCTCGCCTCATCCGACATCACGCACGGCCCGAAGACCCTCGCCGGCATCGATCGCTTCGTCGCCATCAATTCGGCAGTGGAGGTCGACCTGACCGGGCAGGTGAACGGCGAGCTCGCGCGCGGCAGCTATGTCGGCGCCGTGGGTGGAGCGCTCGACTTCATCCGCGCGGCGAACCAGTCTGCGGGCGGCGTGTCGATCATCGCCCTGCCCGCGGCGCGCATTGTCGAGCGGCTGGCGGGTCCGATATCGGTGCCCAGAAGCGAGGCCGGTCTTTTCGTGACCGAGCACGGCGTGGCCGACCTGCGCGGCTGCTCCCTGCGCGAGCGCGAGAAGCGGATGAGCGGAATTAGCGGAAAGTCCTGAGCTCCCGTACCGTCCAGAAGGGCGTGGTGGCGATGGCGATGCAGACGAGCGCGAGCCCCAGGCCGACTTTGTAGCCGCCCGTGAAATCGTGCAACACCCCGCCGACGAAGGATCCGAAGGCCGCGCCGATCGCATTCGCGGCGTAGATGCCGCCGTAAATGGTTGCGACGTGCGGGCCGGCGAAATAGCGCGACGCCAGCGACGACACGATCGGGCCGCGCACCCCCATGCACAGGCCGAACACGGGCACGAACAGGACGAGCAGCCACAGCGCCGGTGAGAAGGCGATCGCGACGAGGATCGCCATGCCACTCGCCGTGCCGATGAAACTCGCGCTCACCACCTGGCGATAGCCGAAGCGATCGGAGGTGAACCCGCTGCCCATCACACTCATCGCCGACATCATCCCGATCGCGCCATACGCGCTTGCGGCCGTGAGCGCCGGGAAGCCGGCGTCGATGAGGAACGCCACCAGCTGCACCAGCACGCAGAACATGCCGGCGGCGGTGAAGAAAAATACCTGCGTCAGTCCCCAGTAGACGGGACTGCGCAGCGCGCGGCGCACCGTCCATCCCTCCGCGCCCGCTTTTGCCTTCGGCCGACGGTGGGCCGGACTGCCGGCCGTGAAGGTGCGCCACGGCAGGAGCAGCATTACCAGCGGCGCGAGGATGAGCAGCGCGCCGCCCAGGAACCGGTACGCCCCGCGCCAGGTATGCTCGGCGATCAGGTGCTGCGCGAGCGGCACGAGGAGCAGCGTCCCAAGGCCGAAGGACGAGTATGCGATGCCGATGGCCGTGGACAGCCGCTCGCGGAACCAGCGCGAAAGAAGCGCCGAGGCCGGCACCATGCCGTTCAGGCTCACGCCTAACCCGACCATCGCGCCGACGAAGACGTAGAACTGCCACAGGCTGTCGATGCTGCTCGCGAAGAAGAATGCGCCGCCAATACAGGCGAGGCCGGCGCCGTAGACCCATCGCGGCCCGATGCGGTCGAAAAACAGGCCTACGAGCGGGGCCGTAAAACCGTGCACCAGCAGGTACACGGAGTACACGCCGGTGGTCTGCGAGCGCGACCAGCCGAAGTCGCGTTCCAGGGGCAGCAGAAATACCGCATACGTGTCGCCCAGGCCACGCCCGAACATGGCGAGCGCGAAGCAGACGGCCAGTACCGCCAGCGCGGTCTTTGGTATCAGATCTTCTCGGCGGGTTCGAGGCCGAATACCTGCCGCAGGTAGCGCAGGTAGCCCGCGTCCTTGCTGACCGTCTTGCCCGGCGCGTCGGACACCTTGGCGACGGGTTGCCCGTTGCACTCGGTCATCTTGATCACGATGTTGATCGGCTCGTAGCCGAGGTCGTTGGTCAGGTTCGTGCCGATGCCGAAGGCCGTGATGGCGCGGCCGTGGAAGCGGCGCGCGATGGCGATGGCGAGCGGAAACGAGAGCTGGTCGGAGAAGATGAGCTGCTTCGTGCGCGGGTCGACGCGGTTACGCCGGTAGTGGGCGATGAGCTTCTCGCCCCAGTCGAACGGATCGCCGGAATCGTGGCGGGCGCCGTCGAAGAGCTTGCAGAAGTACATGTCGAAGTCGCGCAGGAAGGCGTCGGTGCCGTAGGTATCGGCCACCGCGATGCCCAGGTCGCCGCGATACTCCTGCGCCCATTTGTCGAAGGCGTACGTCTGCGAGTCGCGCAACCGCGGCCCCAGCGCCTGGCACGCCTGCATGTATTCGTGCGCCATCGTGCCCAGCGGAGTGAGGTTGTTGCGCATCGCAAACCAGACGTTCGACGTGCCGGCGAAATGCTCCGGCATCTCGCGCTTCTGCGTCTGCAGCACCTCCTCGTGCCAGGCGAGCGAAAAGCGCCGGCGCGTGCCGAAATCGGAGATGCGGAAGTCGAGCTCGCGCTCGACGGTGCGCACGAGATCGATCTTCGCCCTCAGCCGGCGCCGGCCCTCGTCCAAGTCCGGTCGCGGCTGCGTGCGCCGGAAATACACCTCGGAGGCGATCGCGAGCACCGGGATCTCGTACATGATCGTGTGCAGCCACGGGCCGCGGATGGTGATGTCCATCTCGCCGGGCTGCTCGCCCGCGCCGATGCGCACGTACTTGTCGTTGAAATGGAAGAGCGCGAGGAAGTCGACGAAGTCCGACTTCATGAAGCGCAGGCCGCGCAGGTACGCCAGCTCGTCCTCGCGAAAGCGCAGGCTCGCCAGCGCGGCGACTTCGCCTGCGATCTCGTCGATATAGGGACGGAAGTCGACCCC
>DATLDY010000313.1:0-5694 GCA_035525655.1 Burkholderiales bacterium | reverse complement strand
AGGTCGTCGAACAGCTTGGTGACGATGCCGCGGTCGCGCAGGCGGTCGAAGGCGAGGCGGCGGTTGGCGAGCGAGGGCTTCTTGCCGAGGGTGATCATCGGCTCGGCGACACGCCGCAGCTCTTTCGCCTTGGGCAGGGTGGTCTTGATTTCCTCGTGGCGCAGCAGCGAGACCGTCATGTTGCGCAGCATCGCGAGCCGGTGGCTCGAGGTGCGGTTGAGCTTGCGAAGGCCGGAGCCGTGTCTCATTTTTACGCCCTGTGCTCGAGGCCCGCCGGCGGCCAGTTCTCGAGCTTCATGCCGAGTGTGAGGCCGCGCGAGGCGAGGACTTCCTTGATCTCGTTCAGCGACTTGCGGCCGAGGTTCGGCGTCTTGAGGAGCTCGGTCTCGGTGCGCTGGATGAGGTCGCCGATGTAGTAGATGTTCTCGGCCTTGAGGCAGTTGGCCGAGCGCACGGTGAGCTCGAGGTCGTCGACCGGGCGCAGCAGGATCGGATCCACCGCGGGCGACTTCGGCTGCTCGGTCGGCAGCGCCGTGCCTTCGAGCTGCGCGAACACGGACAGCTGGTCGACCAGCACGCGCGCGGCGTAGCGAATGGCCTCTTCCGGCTCGATGGCGCCGTTGGTCTCGATGTCCATGATCAGCTTGTCGAGGTCGGTGCGCTGCTCGACGCGCGCGGATTCGACGGCGTACGAGACGCGGCGGACGGGGCTGAACGACGCATCGAGGATGATGCGGCCGATGCCCTTGGTCTCTTCCGGCAGGTAGCGCATGTTGCCCGGCACATAGCCGCGGCCCGACTCGACCTTGATCTGCATCTCGAGCTTGCCGCCCGAGGCGATGTGCGCGATCACATGGTCGGGGTTCACGATCTCGACGTCGTGGGCGGGCTCGATGTCCGCAGCGGTAACCGCGCCGTCGCCCTTCTTCTTGAGCGAGAGGATCGCTTCCGCGCGGTTATGCAGGCGGAAGACGACGCCCTTGAGGTTGAGCAGGATGTCGACGACATCCTCGCGCACGCCGTCGAGCGTGGAGTACTCGTGCACGACGCCGGCGATCTGCACCTCGGTGGGGGCGTAGCCCGGCATCGAGGAGAGCAGCACGCGACGCAGCGCATTGCCCAGCGTGTGGCCATAGCCTCGCTCGAACGGCTCCATCGTCACCCGGGCGTGGTTGGGCGACAGGTTCTGAACGTCGACGATGCGCGGCTTTAGAAATCCGGATTGCGGCATTTTTGGGTCCTGTGTACTGAACTGCGGTTACTTCGAGTAAAGCTCGATCACCAGGTGTTCGTTAATCGTGGACGACAGATCAGCGCGCGCCGGCATGGCCTTGAACGTTCCCTTGAGGCCCTTGGAATCCACTTCGAGCCAGTCCGGGAAGCCGCGCCCCTCCGCGGCCTCGGCGGCCGCCTTGATGCGCAGGTGCTCCTTCGCCTTGGGCGCGACTTCGACCATGTCGCCCGGACGCAGGCGGTAGGACGGAATGTTCACGCGCTTGCCGTTGACGAGGATGGCGTTGTGGCGCACGACCTGGCGCGCCTCGCTGCGCGAGGCCCCGAAGCCCATCCGGTAGGCGATGTTGTCCAGGCGCGACTCGAGGATCTGCAGCAGGCGCTCGCCGGTGACGCCCTTGGAGCGCGCGGCGTCGAAGTAGATGTTGCGGAACTGCTTCTCGAGGATGCCGTAGGTATGGCGCACCTTCTGCTTTTCGCGCAGCTGCTTGCCGTAGTCGGACATGCGCGCCCCGCTCTTCTGGCCGTGCTGGCCGGGGGCATACGCGCGGCGCTCCACCGGGCACTTGTCGGTAAAGCACTTCTCGCCCTTGAGATAGAGCTTCTCGCCTTCGCGGCGGCAGTGCCTGCACTTGTCTAGGTTCTTGGCCATTGTCTATACCCTGCGCCGCTTCGGGGGGCGGCATCCGTTGTGCGGGATCGGCGTCACATCGGCGATGCTGCCGATCTTGAGGCCGATTGCGTTGAGCGCGCGCACCGCAGACTCGCGGCCGGGGCCGGGTCCCTTGATGCGCACTTCGATGTTCTTCACGCCGCATTCCTGCGCAGCGCGTCCGCAGCGCTCGGCGGCCACCTGCGCGGCGAACGGCGTCGACTTGCGCGAGCCCTTGAAGCCCGCATTGCCGGAGGTCGCCCATGCGAGCGTGTTGCCCTGCCGGTCGGTGATCGTGACGATGGTGTTGTTGAACGACGCGTGGATGTGCGCGATGCCTTCGGCGACGTTCTTCTTGACCTTCTTGCGCGCCCGCGCTGCGGCGGTCTGCTGCAGTTCCTGGCGCGAGGGAGCGGTTCTAGTACCCATGTCCGAATTTTTCCTTAGGCGGCCTTGCCGGCTTGCACGTTGAGTTTGATGGCTGCCTTGCGCGGACCCTTGCGGGTGCGGGCGTTGGTGCGCGTGCGCTGGCCGCGCACCGGCAGGCCCTTGCGATGGCGCACGCCGCGGTAGCAGCCGAGGTCCATCAGGCGCTTGACCGACATCGACACCTCGCGGCGCAGGTCGCCTTCGACGGTGAACTTGCCGATGGCCTCGCGAATGCGATCGAGCTCGCTGTCGTTCAGATCCTTGATCTTGCGCGTGCCCTGCACACCGGCGGCAGCGCAGATCGCTTGCGCGCGCGCGCGGCCGATGCCGTAGATCGCGGTGAGCGCGATGTCGGCGTGCTGGTGGTTCGGGATGTTTATGCCTGCTATGCGTGCCATAGTTTTGTGTAGGTCGAGCGTGCCCTAGGCGGAACCTGAAATTATAGCTGTTTTAACAACGTGTTATCAACCCAACGACGCCAGCGTCGTTACCTTTGACGCGGGCGTCGTCACCCTTGGCGCTGTTTATGGCGCGGATCGGAGCAGATCACCCGCACGACGCCCTTGCGCCGAACGACTTTGCATTTGCGGCAGATCTTCTTGACTGAAGCCATCACTTTCATCGGAGCCTCACTTGGCCCGGAACGTTATCCGGCCCTTGGTTAAGTCGTACGGCGTCATCTGCACAGTCACCTTGTCCCCCGGCAGGATGCGGATGTAGTTCATGCGCATCTTTCCGGAGATGAAGGCGTGAATCACATGTCCGTTCTCGAGCTTCACGCGGAACGTCGCGTTCGGCAGGTTCTCCACCACCTCGCCCTGCATCTCGATTACGTCTTCCTTCGTCATCAGCCCGCCTCAACGAACACCCGGCAAACCTCCCTTGAAGTTCGCCTTGCGGAGCAGGCTCTCGTACTGGTGGGTCATGATGTAGGCCTGGACCTGCGACATGAAATCCATCGTCACCACGACGATGATGAGGAGGGAGGTGCCGCCGAAATAGAACGGCACGTTCCACCGCAAAATCAGGAATTCGGGCAGCAGGCACACCAGCGTCACGTAGACCGCACCGGCGAGCGTCAGGCGGGTGAGGATCTTCTCAAGGTAGCGGGCGGTCTGGTCGCCGGGGCGTATGCCGGGCACGAAGGCGCCGGACTTCTTCAGGTTGTCCGCCGTCTCCTTCGGGTTGTACTGGAGCGCCGTGTAGAAGAAGCAGAAAAACACGATGAGGGCTCCATACAGCACGACGTAGATCGGCTGCCCCGGCGTGAGCGTGCCGGCGATGTCGCGCAGCCAGATCAGGCCTTCGTGCGTGCCGAACCAGCCGAGGATCGTCGCCGGAAACAGGATCAGCGATGAGGCGAAGATCGGCGGGATCACGCCGGACATGTTGAGCTTGAACGGCAGGTGCGAGCTCTGTCCGCCGTAGACGCGGTTACCCACCTGTCGCTTCGCGTAGTTGACCAGGATCTTGCGCTGGCCGCGCTCCACGAAGCAGACGAAGGCGGTTACGGCAAGCACCGCCACCGCGATGAGGAGCGCCGTGAGCGGATGCATCGCGCCGGTGCGCACGAGCTCGAGCGTGCCGGCGATCGCGTTCGGCAGTCCGGCGGCGATGCCGGCGAAGATGATGATCGAGATGCCGTTGCCGAGGCCGCGCTCGGTGATCTGCTCGCCGAGCCACATCAGGAACATCGTGCCGGTGACGAGCGTGGTCACCGTCGTGATGCGGAACATGAGGCCGGGCTCGAGGACGAGGTTCGGCTGCGACTCCAGCATGATCGAGATGCCGGTCGACTGGAACAGCGCCAGGAACACCGTGCCGTAGCGTGTGTACTGCGTGATCTTGCGCCGTCCCGACTCGCCTTCCTTGCGTAGCTGGTCGAGCTGCGGGCTCACCGCGGTCATCAGCTGCATGATGATCGAGGCCGAGATGTACGGCATGATCCCCAGGGCGAAAATCGTGAAGCGCGACAGCGCGCCGCCCGAGAACATGTTGAACATGCCGAGCATGCCGCCTTGCTGGCCCTGGAAGAAGCCGGCGAGGACGTTCGGATCGATGCCCGGCACCGGGATGTGCGCACCGATGCGGAACACGACCAGCGCGCCAAGGAGGAAGAGCAGCCGGCGCTTGAGGTCGCCGTAGCGCGACCCTTTGCCGACGTTGGGGAGTGCGGTCGCCATCAGCTCTTAGCGGCTTCCTTTCCACCTTCTTCGGGCTGCTCCGCTTTCTTGGCCTTCTTCTCTTTCTTCTTGCGCTCCACCTTCGGCTTCTCGGTAATGTGGATCGAGCCGCCCGCGCCTTCGATCATGGCGCGCGCGCCCTTGCTCACGCGGATTTCCTTGAGGGCGACCTTGCGCTCGAGCTTGCCGGCCAGGATCACTTTCGCGGCGAGCGCCTTGCGCGGCACGATGCCCGCTTCCTTCAGCGCGGCGAGATCGATCTCGGCGGCGCCCAAATCCTGCAACTGGCTCGTGCGCACCTCGGCGACGTCGTCGCGGGTGAGCGAGTTGAATCCGCGCTTCGGCAGGCGCCGATGCAGCGGCATCTGACCGCCCTCGAAGCCGACCTTGTGGAACCCGCCCGAGCGCGCCTTCTGTCCCTTGTGGCCGCGGCCGGCGGTCTTGCCCCAGCCCGAGCCGCCGCCACGCCCGACGCGGTGGCGCTCGCTCTTCGAGCCCGGAGCGGGCTTCAGCGTGTTGAGCTTCATGAGTCGATCCGTACGAGGTAGTTGACCTTGTTGATCATGCCGCGGACCGCAGGGGTGTCGATGACCTCGACCACCTGGTCGATGCGCTTCAAGCCGAGCCCGCGCACGGTATCGCGGTGGCTTTGCTTGCAGCCGGCAAGGCCCTTGAGCAGGCGGACTTTGAGTTTTTTCATCCGGTGATTTCCTCGACCGTCTTGCCGCGGCGCGCGGCTATCTCCGCCGGCGTGCTCATGGCCTTCAGGCCATCGAGCGTGGCGCGCACCACGTTGTAGGGATTGGTGGAGCCGAAGCACTTGGCGAGGACGTTGGTCACGCCCATCACCTCGAATACCGCGCGCATCGGGCCGCCGGCGATGATGCCGGTGCCTTCGGAGGCGGGCTGCATGAGAACTTTTGCGGAGCCGTGGCGGCCGATCACCGTGTGGTGCAGCGTGCCGTTCTTCAGCTTGACCTTGAACAGCTTGCGGCGCGCCTCTTCCATGGCCTTCTGCACGGCCACCGGCACTTCACGCGCCTTGCCCTTGCCCATGCCGATGCCGCCGTCGCCATCGCCGACCACGGTGAGCGCGGCAAAGCCGAGCACCCGGCCGCCTTTGACGACCTTGGTGACGCGGTTCACCGCGATCATCTTTTCGCGCAGGCCGTCGCCGCGCTCTTCGTGCTGCATCCT
>DATLDY010000298.1:0-2964 GCA_035525655.1 Burkholderiales bacterium | reverse complement strand
CCAGTCCTTTCCACTGGGCGCCTTGCCGATGGCCTCGCAGCCCTCGACATAGCGCGGCCAGTGGCTCGCTACCCACTCCGGCAGCAGGAAGTTGGCCGAGATCGGCGTCCAGCCGCGCTTCGCCGCCTCGGTCACGCCTTTCGAATGCGGCGCCACGGCCGTCACCACGATGGGCGGATGCGGCTTCTGGTAAGGCTTGATGATGAAGCCCTGGCCGATCTCGGGTATCTGGGTGTTTTCCGTCGTGACGTGAAAGAACTGCCCCTGCAGCTTGTAAGGCGGCTCGCCCTTCCAGATGTCGAGCACCATGTTGATCGACTCGAGGAAGATGGCGTTGCGGTCCTTCTTGTAATTGCCGAACACCTCCGCATCCGACATGAGCCCGCCGGGGCTGATGCCGAAGAGGAAGCGCCCTTTCAGCAGGTGGTCGAGCATCGCCACCTGGGCGGCGATCGCCGCCGGATGCGAGTTCGGCATGTTCACCGTGCCGCTGCCGAGCACGATCTGCCTGGTGTCGTGCGCGAGGCTCGCGAGGAACATGAGGCACGAGGTGATGTTCTCGGCGAGGTCGGTGACGTGCTCGCCGACCAGTGCTTCGCTGTAGCCGAGCTTGTCGGCGAGGATCACGGCTTCGCGGTCTTCGACGTAGGTCTCGTGCGGCTGCCGCTTGGGGGGATGCAGCGGCATCATGAATGTTCCCAGCTTCATTGGTTTTCCACTGCCTCCACACGGCCAGACTGCGCCGATTTAAATATTGCCTCGAGCGCCGAGACATTGGCGATCATCTCGCCCTGGGGCACAGGATAAGGCGCGCCGCCGCTCGCCGCCTCCGCGAACGCCTCGAGGTTCGCAAGCACCGCCTTGGCAGGCGCGTACTCCTTCACCGTCTTCTCGCCGCCTCTTTTGTGCACGGTCAGCGTCCAGCCCTGCGGCGCTTCGGGGTGCGCCTTGTCGCGCACCTCGGCCCAGCCCTTGTTGCAGTAGACAGCGAAGCGGCCGTCGAAGGGCGTCGCGAGGATTGCCGAGAGGAGCGCGTTGCCGCCGCTCCTGAAGTTGACCAGGATGCCGAGCGTATCGCCGTTCACGAGCTGGCTGCCGAGCTGGCGTACGCTCGCAAACACGCGCTCGGCGGGCCCGAAGACGCCCACCGAGAGATCCAGCAGATGGATGCCGGTCGCCGTCATCGGCCCGGCCGGCGCTTCCTTCGCCGACAGGCGCCAGTTGTCCGCCGGCAGCGAGAGAAACTTGTCCTGCACGAAGTTCGCCTCGACCTGCAGCGGCGTGCCGAGCCCGCCCGCCTTCACCATCCGCATGAGCTCCTGGATCGGCGGCTCGAAGCGCTTCTCGTGGCCGACGGCGAGCTTCACGCCATTCTGGTTGCACGCCTCAACCGAGCGCAGCACGTCCTTGCGCGACAGGGCGAGCGGCTTCTCGCAGAACACGTGCTTCTTCGCGCCCGCCGCGCGAACGATCTGATCGGTGTGCAGCGTGTGCGGCGTGCAAAGCACCACGCCCTGCACGTTGCGATCGTTGAGCGCGTCGTCGAAGGTCCCGAGGGCCACGCCCTGCTCGCGCGCGAAAGTGGCGGCGGCCGGATCGGGATCCACCACCTTCACCACGCGCAGCTTGGAGCTCGTCTTGATCAGGGGCACGATGATGCGGCCCCACCAGCCAAGCCCCATGACGGCGACATTCATGGCCGCGACCTTATCGCAGCCGAGCGCGCCGGCGCAACGAATTAGCGCCCTGACCCCGAATTATTCCTTCAACTCACGGCTGGCAGCCGCGGCAGCCTTCGATGTCCGCGCCGGCGAGTGCGTCCGGCGCGAATTGCGCGCCCCGCACGTCGGCGCCGCGGAGGTTGGCGCCGTCGAGGCGCGCGTTGACCAGCTTCGCGCCGCGCAGGTCGGCCCCTTCGAGCACGGCGCCGCGCAGGTCGGCGCCGGAAAGATCCGCATCATGCAGGCGCGCGCCGCGCAGGTTCGCATAGCGCAGGTTTGCGCGCGACAGATTCGCGGACGCGAGGATCGCGCCGGAAAGATTCGACTCGGCAAGCCTCGTGGAGTCGAGGGCCGCATGACGCAGGTTGGCGCCGCTCAGGTCCGCGCCGGTGAAGTTCGCGCGGGAGAGGAGCGCCCCGGAAAGGTTGGCGCCGCCAAGGCGCGCGTCCTCGAAATGCCCATTCAGGCACGACGTGCGCGGACGGATCGGGCAATCTGCCGCCGGGTCGGCGGCCATGGCGGCCGACGTGGCAAGCAAACCGAACAACATCGCGAACAACATCGCGAACAACATCGCAATAGCACGGACCATCCCCTTTTCTAGCAGGAGAAAAACGGGGCCGCTGTCAGCGGCCCCGTTTTCGCCTATCGTCCGTCGGATGACCCGAGGTGGTCAGAAGACCGCGTTGCGCGCGAGATCCAATGCGTAGTCGAGCCACCATACGCCGGCGTCCGGCCCGCCATTGCAGCGGCCATCCGATTCCCCGGGACGCTTCACCCAAAGGTAGGCGTCGACCCGCGGCTTGCCGGTGAGCGTCGTCGGGCGCTGGCCCAGGCCACGCCCCCACGGATTGCACCACTCGCCGGTCGATCCACGAGCATTGCGGCTGGTATCGACAACGTAATGCTTGTTGCCCACCATGGCCGAGACGCGGTCGCCGTAGCTCACGGTCGCGTCGGTGCCGATGAAGTTCGACACGTTGAGGAAAAACCCGTCCGCCTGTCCGATGCCGGCGCTGTTAAGCCGTGCCGCCATGTCGGCATCGCCGACCCAGTTCGCATTGCCGGCATCGATGTAGACGCGAGCGCCGGCTGTCCTCAACACGCTCACCGCGTCCTTCAGCAGGCCGTAGCGGATTTGCTTGTCCCCCTCCGAGAGGCAGCTCGTCAGCGCGATCGAGTCCGGCTCGAGGATGACGAAGGCCCGGCGGCCATTGAGCGCATTCGCCATGCCGCGGATCCA
>DATLDY010000287.1:0-7406 GCA_035525655.1 Burkholderiales bacterium | reverse complement strand
GACAAGCTCGAGGACAACCGCAACCCGGTCGCGACGATGTTCTACGGCTTCAGCCTGTTCCATTGCATGACGCAGTCGCTCGCGCGGGGCGGGCCGGGCCTGGGCACCTGCATGGGGCCGGGGCAGACTGAGAAACTCGCGCGACAGGCCGGCTTCAAGCGGTTCAAAATGCTGGACATCAAAAGCATGACCAACCTCTTCTACTCGGCGAACCCTTGACCAAAGAACTCGCACCCAGCGGAAAGCTGCGCATCGGCCTCAACTATTCCAACTTCCTCATCGTGCTCGGCGACGACGCCAAGGGCGAGCCGCGCGGCATCGCGCCGGACCTCGGCCGCGAGCTCGCGCGCCGCGCCGGGCTGCCGTTCGAGTTCGTGAAGTTCGACGCCGCCGGCAAGCTGTTCGACGCGGTGAAGGCGGCCAAGGTCGACGTCGGGTTCCTCGGCGCCGAGCCGCAGCGCGCGAACGAGGTCGACTTCACTACCGCCTACCTCGAGATCCCGGTCACCTTCCTCGTCCCGGCGGGCTCGCCGATCAAGCAGATCTCCGACATCGACCGCGAAGGCGTACGCGTCGCGGTATCGGAGCGCAGCGCGTACGACCTGTATCTCAGTCGCAACCTGAAAAAGGCGCAGCTCGTGCGCGCCCAGGGTATCCCGGCCTCCTACGACCTTTTCATGGCGCAGAAGCTCGAGGCGCTCGGCGGCCTGAAGCCCAAGCTCGTCGAGGAGCAGGCCCGCACCCCCGGCTCGCGCGTGCTCGAGGGCCAGATCACCGGCGTGCAGCAGGCCATCGGCGCGCCCAAGGGCCGCGACGCGGCCGCCAAATACCTGCGCGAATTCGCGCAGGACGTGAAGAAGAGCGGCCTCGTCGCCGACATCATCAAGAAGCACGGCGTGCGCGGCGTGACGGTTGCAAATTAAATGGTAAATGGGGTCAGATCAACATTTCAGGACCCCGTGATAAAGGCATCCGCTGGTTATCGCTCCGTCCCGTAATGTTGATCTGACCCCAATTTGGTGACTATGAACGAGCTGCGCGTTTACTGGCGGCCGGGCTGCTCGAGCTGCGTGAAGGTGAAGGAGTTCCTCACCAAGCTCGGCGTCGATTACGAGTCGATCAATGTCTCGGCGCGCCCCGAGGCGATGGACGAGCTGCGCGAGCTGGGCGTGCGCACCGTACCCGTCGTCGCGCGCGGCAAGGATTACGTTTTCGCGCAGGAGCTCGCCGATGTCTCGCAGTTCATCGGCCGCAAGGTCGACTTCCAGCGCCTGCCGCCGGCGGTATTGATGGACAAATGGCGCACCGTGCTCGCGGCCGCGCAGCGGCACGTGATGCAGATTCCCGCCGGTCGCCTCCAGCAGCGCGCGACCGAAGGCCGCGACCGCAGCATTCGCGACCTCGCCTGCCACATCTACCAGGTGCCCGACGCCTTCCTCCAGGCGATCGAGGACGGCGTGCAGGACCTGACCTCCGTCTACAACGCGCCGCCGCCGCCGAGCATTACCACTCCCGCAAACATCCGCGACTACGGCAGGAAGGTGAGCGAGCGGCTCGAGCGCTGGTGGCAGCGCGAGGGCGAAAAGGCGGCGAGCGCGAAGCTGCAGACCTACTACGGCGAGCAGCCGCTGCACCATGTGATGGAGCGCTGCACATGGCACTCGGCGCAGCACGCGCGCCAGATCATCTCGGTGCTCGAAGGCTTCGGCATCGCGCCCGATGGCCCGCTGACGCAGAAGGACTATGCGGGCCTGCCCATGCCCGTGGGCATGTGGGAATGAAACTCCTCCTAGTCTGGGTGGTTAACACCGTAGCGTTGCTGGCGGTCGCCTACCTGATGCCCTCGGTGCGCGTCGAGAGCTTCGGCACCGCGCTCATCGCCGCCGCGCTGCTCGGCCTCGCGAATGCCGTGCTGCGGCCGATCCTGGTGATCCTGACGCTGCCGGTGACGGTGCTCACGCTCGGCCTGTTCATCTTCGTGATCAACGGGCTCATCTTCATCGGCGTGTCGCAGCTGGTGCCGGGATTCGAGGTGCTGGGCTTCTGGCACGCCGTCGGTGCGTCGATCGTCTTCAGCCTCATCTCGTGGCTCCTGTCGTCGCTCGTGCAACGATGAACTTCCGCGAAACGCTCGGCCGGTTCCTGCTGGCCATGGAAAAGCGCGACCTCGACATGCTCGCCGCCACGGTGGCCGATACGCCGATCCTCATCACGCCGGAGGGCGACCTGCACCGCACGAAAGGCGCGTTCGTCGAGGCGTACCGCGGCTGGTTCGCGATGCAGAACTGGACGCTGCACGCGAAACCCGTCGAGATCTACGAGGGCGGCAGCCTCGGCATCGCGGTGCTGCGCGTCGACTATAGCGAGGGCGGGGCAACGACCAGGGGCTACCTCACGCTGGTGTTCGAGCGCGCGGGCGACGAATGGCTGATGGTGCAAAGCCAAAGCACGCCCACAAGGGGTTAAAGGCGCAAGATCAGATAGTCATCCTGCCGTACCGCGGCTACGGCAACAGCGCGAAGATCGTGCTTCCGGGACGCGTGCTCGAGGATGAGGGCTTTCGTCCCACGCTCGCCGGCGAGCGACGCTGGCGCAACTTCGCGGCGTTCCTCAAGCGCATCGAATCCGACGAGGTCCCCTACGCCGCGCTGCGCGCCCGGTTTGGCGCACAGCAGGTCGAGCTACGCGCGGACAACGAAGGCTATTTTCGTCTTGAGCTAGGCGTGCGCGCGCTCAAGGCGGGATGGCAGGAGGTCGAGCTCGCGCTCGCCGACGATCCGGCGGTGAAGGCGCGCGGGCGCGTGCTCGTGCCGAGCGCCAAGGCGAGCTTCGCCGTGATCAGCGACATCGACGACACGGTGGTCTACAGCCATGTCATGAGCAAGGTGCGCATGCTGCTGACCGTGGCGCTGTCGAACGCGCGCACGCGCAAGCCGTTCGAAGGCGTCGCGGCGTTCTACCGCGCGCTGCACGCCGGCTGCAATCCGTTCTTCTACGTCTCCAAGAGCCCCTGGAACCTGTACGTCCCGATCGCCGAGTACCTCGAGACGCAGGGGCTGCCGGAAGGCCCGCTGTTCCTGCGCAACCTCGGCCTGCGCATGCCGCACGACCATAAGCAGGGCGCCATCGGTGCGCTGCTCGAGGCCTATCCGCGGCTGCCGTTCATCCTCATCGGCGACAGCGGCGAGGCCGACCCGGAGATCTACAGCGAGATCGTGCGCCGCTACCCGCAGCGCATCCGCGTCATCTACATCCGCTCGGTCGATCGCCACCCGAAGCGCGTCGCGGCCATCGAGCGCCTGATCGTCGAGGTGGCGAAGACGCGCTGCCAGCTCGTGCTCGCGCCCGACAGCGAGCACGCGGCCGCGCATGCTGCTGCCGAAGGTCTCATTGCCGCGAGCGAGCTGCGCGCGGTACGTGTCGAGAAGAAGAAAGACGAAAACGCATAATTACGTACGTCGTACGGAATTTGGCTTAATTACGTACCGGGTACGGAACTCGCGGCGCGGTTCGGAGCGAAGAGCGCCGAGAACGCCTGCGCGTCGAGCGGCGTGCTGAAGAGGTGGCCCTGCCATTGGCTGCAGCCGAGCGCGAGCAGGCGCTCGAGCTGCGCGGGGGTTTCGATCCCCTCGGCGGCGACGCCGATGCCGAGCGTGTCGGCGAGGGCGGCGATGGTGCGCACGATCGCCTGGTCGGCGGCATTGGATTCGAGCGTGCGCAGGAACAGCCGGTCGATCTTCAGCTTGTGGATCGGCAGGCGCCGCAGGTACGCCAGGCTCGAGTAGCCGGTGCCGAAGTCGTCGATCGCGAAGCGCACGCCGAGCTCGCCGATGCGCCGCAACGTGTTCGCGTTGTCCTCGAAGTTCGACATCAGCACGCGCTCGGTGACCTCGAGCTCGATGCTCCCGCCTTCCAGCGAGTGCGCGGTCAGGCAGTTGGTCACCTTGTCGACGAACGCGTCGCCCTGCACCAGCTCGGCGGCCGATACGTTCACCGCGAACCAAGGCTTGCCGGGCAACTCGCGCTGCCATGCGCCGGCCTGGGCCAGTGCGCGCTCGAGCGTCCATTCGCCCAGCGCGCGAATCAGGCCGCTGTCCTCCGCAAGGGGCACGAAGTCTTCGGGGCCGACGAGGCCGCGCGTCGGGTGTTGCCAGCGCACCAGCGCCTCGGCGCCGACGATGGTGGAGCGGCCCCGCATCACATCCCCGCTTAGCACGGGCTGCCAGTGGAGCAGGAGCTCGCTCTTGGTAACGGCCGAGCGCAACTCGTTCTCGACGCGCAGCCATTCGCTCGCGCGAGCCGCCAGCGTCGGATGGAAGAAGCGGAAGGCGCCGCGACCGCTTTCCTTGGCGTGGTACATGGCGGCGTCCGCATGCTTCAGGAGCTCGGCGAAGTCGCGGCCATCGCGCGGATAAAGCGCAACGCCGATCGATGCGCCGACGTTGAGCGTGCGGCCTTCTATGGTGAAGGGGCGCGCCAGGATCGAAAGCAGCCGCTCGCCGAGCGCCGCCGCTTCCTCGCGCGACTTGAGGCCGTTCCACAGCAGGACGAAATCGTCGCCGCCCAGGCGCCCGAGGGTGTCTTCGCGCCTTAGCGCGTTCTGCAGGCGCTCGGCGACCGCGCGCAGCAGCGCGTCGCCGGCGGCATGACCCAGCGACTCGTTCACCAGCTTGAAGCGGTCGAGGTCGATGACGAGGAGCGCGAGCTGCGTGCGGCTGCGCGCGGCGGTGCCGATCGCCGTGGCGGTGCGCTCGGCGATAAGGCCGCGGTTCGCAAGGCCGGTTAACGCGTCACGCGTCGAGAGCTGCTCGATGCGCGCCTCGGCCTGCTTGCGCGAGGTGACATCGGCCGCCGTGCCGCGATAGCCGCTCCAGCGCTCGTCAGGGCCGTGCAGCGGCACCCCGGAGATTGACTGCCAGAGCACCCCGCCGGACTTGGTCATCACGCGGTGGACGAGGTCGCGGAACGGACGGCCTTCGCCCCCGTGGTTGGCGAACCATTCGCGGATCGCGCGCTCCTCGCCCAGCGGCAGGAAGTCCCATAACGTCCGCCCGAGGAGCTCCGCGCGCGAATAGCCAAGGAGCGCCTCCACGCGCTCGGAAAGGTAGGTGAACCGCCAGCCTTGATCGGCCTCCCAGACATACTCGGCCGACACCGCCGCGACATCGCGGAAGCGCCGGTCGGCCTCGCCCATCGCCGCCTCGACGAGCTTGCGCATTTCGATGTCGGCGACGATGCCCGACAGGCGAAGGGCGTGGCCTTGCGCATCGCGCTCCGTCACGCGGCCGCGGGCATGCAGCCACTTCCATTCGCCGCGGTGCGTGCGCGCGCGGAACTCGGTCTCGTATTCCGGCACCCTGCCCTTGAGCGCGCCCACCCAGGCCTCGCGGGCACCCGGCGCCTCGTCGGGATGGATGGTGGCGAAGAACTGCGCGCCATGCGTAATGGCCGGCGATTCGCCGTGGCCGAGGAAGCGCACCCACCCGTCGCCGGCGTAGAGCTCGTCGGTCGTCGCGTCGTAATGCCATTCGGCGAGGTTGCCGCCGTCGAGCGCCATCTCGAGGCGCGCCTTGGCGTGCGACAGGGTCAGCTCGGCGCGGCGCTGCTCGGTGATGTCGCGGCCGACGCCGCGATAGCCGACGAAGCCGCCGTCCGCCGTGCGCCGCGACTGGCCCGAGATGATGTGCACCTGGCGTGCGCCGCGCTCGTCGGAGCGCGCGATCTCGAGGTCGAAGAACGGCAGCTCTTTGCCCAGCCGCTCGAGGTGCGCCTGGAGCGCTTTCGGATCGACCTCGACCCGCGGGATCTCCCAGAAGCGCTTGCCGTAGGTCGGGGTGCTGCCGAACAGCGTGGCGACAGGACCGCCGCCGGAAAGCCACGTGATGCGGTGCTCGCTGTCGGTTTCCCAGAACCAGTCGGCGGAAAGCTCGGTGAGGCTTTTCAGCCGCTGCTCGTGCGCGCGAAGCTCGGAGACCTCGCGGCCGGCGCGCCGCTCGCGTGCCGCCATGGCCAGATAAACCAGGCCCGCCGCGATTGCCGCGAGGAGCAGCGCGTCGGCCACGAACCTAGGCGGCGCTGTCGCGCACGGGGGGCGCGACCTTCAGGACTTCTTCGATGGTGGTCAGGCCGGCGCCCACCTTCATCGCCCCACTGATGCGCAGGGGCTTCATGCCGTCCTTGAACGCCTGCTCGCGCAACAGGCCCACGTCGCCGCCCTTGCCGCCAACCAGCGCCTTGATCGGGCTGGTGAAGACCAGCGTCTCGTAGATGCCGACGCGGCCGATGTAGCCGGTCATGCGGCATTCGAGGCAGCCGACCGGCTTGTAAAGGCGCGCGGGGTGCTTCGACTTCCAGGGCGCGACCAGCGCCTCCCACGCCGTCTGGTCGTCGCCGCGCTGCAGCTCCACCTGCTGCTTGCAGTGCGGACAAAGCGTGCGCACGAGGCGCTGCCCCATGACGCCGTTCAGCGTGGCGTTGAGCAGATAGGGCGCGATGCCGAGCTCCAGGAGGCGTGTCACCGCGCTCGGCGCGTCGTTCGTGTGCAGCGTGGAGAGCACCAGGTGTCCGGTGAGCGCCGCCTGCACCGCCATCTCGGCCGTTTCGAGGTCGCGGATCTCGCCCACCATGATGATGTCCGGGTCCTGGCGCATGAGCGCGCGCACGCCTTCGGCGAAGCCCAGGTCGAGCTGCTGCTGCACCTGCATCTGGTTGAACGAGCCCTCCACCATCTCGATCGGATCCTCGATCGTGCAGACGTTCACTTCCGGCGTGGCGAGGCTCTTCAGCGTCGAGTACAGCGTGGTCGTCTTGCCCGACCCGGTGGGCCCGGTGACCAGCACGACGCCGTTCGGCCGGCTGGTCATCTCCAGCCAGCGCCGGTGGTCCTCGTCGGAGAAGCCGAGCTCCTTGAAGTCGCGCACCAGCACTTCGGGATCGAAGATGCGCATCACCAGCTTCTCGCCGAAGGCGGTGGGCAGCGTGGAGAGGCGAAGCTCGACCTCCTCGCCGGCCAGGGTGCGCGTCTTGATGCGCCCGTCCTGCGGGCGGCGCTTCTCCACCACGTCCATGCGCGCGAGGATCTTGATGCGGCTGGTCATGGCGAGCAGGATCGCCGCCGGGATCTGGTAGACCTGGTGCAGCACGCCGTCGATGCGAAAGCGCACGATGCCCTGCTCGCGGCGCGGCTCGACATGGATGTCGTCGAGAAGCGCCGCCCGCAGGACGGGCGCATCAAGACGCGCACGCTCGGCGGCGACGAGGTGGAGCTGCGCATCTCGACGCTGCCGACGGCCTTTGGCGAGAAGCTCGTCATGCGCATCTTCGACCCGGAGGTCCTGGTGCGCGACTTCAAGGAGCTCGGCTTCTCCGACGAAGACCACAAGCGCTGGCAGGAGATGACCACCCGG
>DATLDY010000306.1:0-3452 GCA_035525655.1 Burkholderiales bacterium | reverse complement strand
CCCGGCGTGAGGAAGCGCAGGTCGACGAACCACACGCAGCGTGGGTCTGAACCATCGAACGCCGGGTGCATCGCGAACCACCTGAAAGGCGCGAGCGGCGGCGAATTCCACGCCGCCTTCGCACGCGGCTGGTCGACTTCGCCGTAGCGCGTGCGCCTCACCCAGATCGCCTGGTTGAGCGGCACGTACGGCGAATCGACACGGGCGATGAAGCCGTCGCCCGGCGTATAGCGCCGCGGCTCGGCGCGCACGAGGTTGATGTGCGCGAACTCGTGCCTCTCGGCGTCGCTCACGAACACCGTCCAGTTGTACGCCGACACCGGGCGCGGCTGCGCGTCCACCACCGCGCCCGGCCAGGCATGGCGCCTGGCGAATTCGAGCGCCTGCTCGCGCTGCAGGTACTGGAAGCCGACGTAGCCGACGAGCACAACTAGCGCCGCCACGGCTGGCCATCGCGACCGATACGCGACCGCGGAAGCGAGCAGCCCAGCGAGGATGATGCCGCTGAACCAGAGATCGATGATGAACGTCGTGCCGATGCCGGCGCGCCAGTCCGAGAACGGCGCGAACACCATCGTGCCGTAGCTCGTAATGAGGTCGCCGGCGATGTGCGCGCCGATGCCGAGCGCGGTAATGCCGTAGAGCGCACGCCAGTCGGGCTCGCGCACAATCTTGGCGAGCACCCAGCTCAACGCGAGCGCCCAGAGCGGCAGCAGGATCAGCGAATGGGTGACGCCGCGGTGATTCAGCAGATACGAAACCGGCCCGGCGAAGCCGACCACGAAATCCAGATCGGGTGCCGCGCAAGCGAGGAACCCTGCAGCCATCCGGCGCGGTATCGAGCGCGGTGGCGCGTCCTTGCGCACCGTCGCGCGCGCGAGCAGCGCACCCGACAGTGCGTGCGTTAGCGTGTCCAATTAAATGGGGTCAGACCCCATTTAAATGTCCTACGCTGCCCGCTTCTTGCGCTGCGCGTCCTTGACGTGCATCTGGGCGTACGCGCCGTGCGCCGCGGCTTCCGCGTCGCCGACGTGCACCGGCAGCCCCATGTCGGACAGCACCGAGCCGAGCGCGGAGAGGCAGAGCATGACGTTGTCCGGGCGGCAGCTGTAGCCCATCAGGCCGATGCGCCAGATCTTGCCGGCGAGGGGCCCGAGGCCGGCGCCGATCTCGATGCTGAACTCGTTGAGCAGCGTCTTCCTCACATCGGCTTCGTTCACGCCCTGCGGGCACATCACGGCATTCATCTGCGGCAGCTGGTATTTCTCCGCGACGAGCATCTTCATGCCCATCGCTTCCAGGCCCGCCTTCAGCGCGAGGTGGTGGCGCGTGGCGCGCGCCCAGGCGTTCTCCAGCCCTTCCTCGCGAATGAGGAGCAGCGCCTCGTGCAGCGCGAAAAGCGAGTTGGTCGGCGCCGTGTGGTGGTAGGTGCGCGCGCCGGCGGTCCAATAGTTGAAAAGCAGGTTCATGTCCATGAACCAGCTGTGGATCTTGTCCTTCCTCTTCTTCACGTGCTCGATCACGCGCTCGGAGAACGACACCGGCGAAAGGCCCGGCGTGCACGACAGGCACTTTTGGCTCGCCGAATAGATGGCGTCGATTTCCCACTCGTCCACCTTGACCGGCGTTCCGGCGAGCGAGGTGACGGCGTCGACGATCACCATCGCGCCGTGCTTGTGGGCGATCTGCGTCAGCAGCTTGGCGTCCGACTGGCAGCCGGTAGAGGTTTCCGCGTGGACGAAGGCCACGACCTTCGCGTCCTTGTTCTTCTTGAGCGCGTCCTCCACCTTCTGCGGGCTGACGGGCTCGCCCCACTTGTCCTCGACCAGCACCGGCGTGCCGCCGCAGCGGATCACATTTTCCAGCATGCGCCCGCCGAAGACGCCGTTCTGGCACACGATCACCTTGTCGCCCGGCGCCACCATGTTGACGAAGCAGAACTCCATGCCGACCGAGCCCGGACCGGAGAGCGGGAAGGTGAGCGCGTTCTTCGTCTGGTACACATAGCGCAGAAGCGACTTCAGCTCCTCCATCATCTCGACGAAGACCGGATCGAGGTAACCGATGGCGGGCTGGCTCATCGTGGTCAGCACCCGCGGATGGATCTCCGTCGGACCCGGCCCCATGAGCGTGCGCTGGGGCGGATGGAAGGACTGGATGCGCTTCGTCGGGGCGTACTGGCTCATGGGATCGCTCTCGTTAAGGCCAAAGGGAACGTGCTCGGGCCGGGACTTCACCCGCACGGGGTTTTTGACGCTCGCTTCATTGATGACTTCCAGGGCGCTGATGCGGCCCTCGCTCACTCGCTCGACCTCGCCCGCCCAGCGCGCCGGCACGTAGCCGGTCTTCACCCAGTTGTGGACGACCGCGCGATCGAGGTGGAAGGCGCGCGCGACGTCGGCCTGGCTGCCAAACATCTCGACGAGGCGCTCCGCGCAGTTCACACGGCAATTTTAGGGTGTCAAACCCGGTTTGACAACGGGGACCCGGCGATCGTCCTAAACTGGGCGATGCCGACTCCCTATGCCGCCCGCCGCACCGTCTTCAACGGCGACCTGCTGAGCATTGGCCACGTCGTGAGGCGCGGCCCATCGCACTGCGGCGAGCTCGAACAGCAGGAGGCGAACGTCGTCGTCTTCCCCTTGCAAGGCGTATTCGCCAAGCACACGGGCGCGCGCCGGCAGGTCCTCGGCACGCCCAGCCACGCGATGCTGATCGGCGCCGGCGAGCCCTATCGCGTCAGCTTTCCGGGCGGCATCGGCGAAGAGTGCATGACGCTGCGGTTTTCGCGTGAGCAGCTCGACGCGCGCACGGTTGCGCCGCACGCGCTCCTCTCCGCCCGTGCGCTGATCATGCGCACCATCCTGTGGGACCTCGTACGTCGCCCGGAATGCGATCCGCTCGAGGTCGAGGAGATCGGCTTGGGGCTCCTCGCCACCGTGCAGCACACAGCCGAGCAACACTCCGCCCGGATCGAGCGGGTGAAGGAAGCGATAGCGGTGGAGCCCGAGCGCCGCTGGACTCTCAGCGCCCTTGCCGAGCTGGGCGGCGCATCGCGCTATCACCTTGCACGCATCTTCCGCGAAGAAGTCGGCGTCACCGTGCATCGCTATGTGACCCGCGCGCGCCTGGCCCTCGCCTTGCCCCGGGTGCTCGACGCCGACGACCTCACGGCCATCGCCCTCGATACCGGATTCAGCAGCCACAGCCACTTCACGGCGCGCTTTCGCTCCGTGTTCGGCATGACGCCGAGCGAGCTGCGCAAGATCCTGACAGCGCCGGGTGCACGCCACCGCGTACTCTTGCCGGCATGAGTAATGCCGACATCACGCAGCTGCGCGAGCTGAATGCCAATTACGTGCGTTCGGCCGAGCAATCCGACGTTGCCTGGTACACCGAGAATCTCGCGGACGACTTCCTGGCGAGCAATGTCGACGGCTCCATCATCGACA
>DATLDY010000249.1:0-7661 GCA_035525655.1 Burkholderiales bacterium | reverse complement strand
ATCATTGCAGGAGCTTGGCCGCCCTCGCGCGCTCGGCGTCGGAGAGCTGCGGCTCGGCTACGCGCCGGCGCCGCACGAACCGCACGAGGAGGAACGCTCCCACGATCAGGAATACGAACGGCCCCGCCCAGAGGATCAGCGTGGTGGCCTTGAGCGGCGGCCGATACAGCACGAAGTCGCCGTAGCGCTCGACCATGAACGCAATCACGTCCTTGTCGCTCTTGCCGGCGGCAATCTGCTCGCGGATCTGGTTGCGCAGGTCGATGGCGAGCGGCGCGTTCGAGTCGGCGATGGTCTGGTTCTGGCAGACCAAGCACCGAAGCTCGTGCGCGAGGTTGGCCATGCGACGCTCGAGTGCCGGGTCCTGGGCAAACGCCCATGCCGTCCAGACGATGAGCAGCCATCTAGCCGCCACTGCTGAGCTCCTTGACGAGCGGTTCCACCTTCTTCTGCACGACGTCGGCGGTGAGCGGGCCGATGTGCTTGTAGCGGATCACGCCCTTGCGATCGATCACGTAGGTCTCCGGCACGCCGTACACGCCGTAGTCGATGCCGATGCGGCCGTTCGGGTCGAAGACGTTCAGGTGGTACGGATCGCCATTGCGCTTGAGCCAGGGCAGCGCATCCTCGCGCTGGTCCTTGTAGTTGAGTCCGACCACCGGCACGAGGCCGGACTGCGCAATGCGCGTGACGACCGGGTGCTCGACCAGGCACGGCGGGCACCACGAGGCCCACACGTTGAGCATCCACACCTTGCCCAGCATGTCCTTCTGCGAGAAACGCTTGTCCGGCTGCTGCAGGAGCGGCAGCTCGAAGGCCGGCGCGGGCTTGCCGATGAGCGGCGAAGGCACTTCGCGCGGGTTCAGGCGCAGGCCGATGGCGAGCAGCGCGACCAGCGCGATGAAAATGCCGAGCGTCCACGCCGCCTTTTTCAAACCGTGGCTTCCGCTACCGCGCGCTTCGCCGGCACGTTGACGCGATAGCGCCGGTCGCTCGCCGCGAGGAGGCCGCCGAGCGCCATGACGATGCAGCCACCCCAGATCCAGTCGATGAACGGCTTGTGCTGCACCTTGACGAGCCAGGCCCCGTCGCCGAGCGGATCGCCGAGCGAAACGTAGAGGTCGCGGGTCAGGCCCGGATCGATGGCGGCCTCGGTCATCGGCATGTTCTGCACCGTGTACAGCCGCTTCTCCGGATGAAGGACCGTCGCCGGCTTGCCATCGCGCGTCACGCTGACCGTCGCCCGGGCGGCGACATAGTTGGGTCCCTTGACGTCATCGACGGCATCGAGGCGGAAGGCATAGGCGCCGAGCGTGATCACGTCGCCCACCTTCATGTTGGCGTCCTGGTCGGTCTCGTAGGTCTTGACGAGCGTGACGCCGACCACGAACACCGCCACGCCCATGTGCGCCACCACCATGCCGAGATGGGAGCGCGAGCCGCGCGGTCGCTTGCGCAGGCTGATGAGTCCGGTGAGCACGATCCAGATCGCTAGCGCGAGCGCGAAGCCGGTGAGGGCATGCCATTGCCCGAACGCCAGCGGCAGGAGCAGGCCGACCGCCAGGCTGACGGCTAGCGCCCAGCGCAGGAGGATGGCGAGCTCCGGCAGGCTGGCGCGCTTCCACCGCGCGAGGGGACCGACGCCCATCAGGAAGAGCGCGGGCGCCATCAGCGGCACGAACACCGTCTCGAAGTACGGCGGACCGACCGAGATCTTGCCGACGCCGAGCGCGTCGATGAGCAGCGGATAGAGCGTGCCGAGGAACACCGAGCCCGCCGCGGCGGCGAGGAGCAGGTTGTTGGCGAGGAGGAACGACTCGCGCGACACCGGCGCGAAGTCGCCGCCCATGCCGATGCGCGAGGTGCGCCACGCATAGAGCACGAGCGCGCCGCCGATGAATAGCGTGAATAGCCCCAGGATGAAAATGCCGCGCTTCGGGTCCACCGCGAAGGCGTGCACCGAGGTCAGCACGCCCGAGCGCACGAGGAAGGTGCCGAGGAGCGACAGCCCGAAGGCGATGATCGCGAGGAGCACCGTCCAGGCGCGGAAGCTGCCGCGCTTCTCGGTGACCGCCAGCGAGTGGATCAGCGCGGTGCCCACGAGCCACGGCATGAACGAGGCGTTCTCCACCGGATCCCAGAACCACCAGCCGCCCCAGCCGAGCTCGTAATACGCCCAGCCGCTGCCGAGCGCGATGCCGAGGGTCAGGAACATCCACGCCACCGTGGTCCACGGCCGCGACCAGCGCGCCCAGGCCGCATCCAGCCGGCCGGAAAGGAGCGCGGCCACCGCGAATGAGAAGGCGACCGAAAAGCCGACGTATCCCATGTAGAGCATCGGCGGGTGGAACACCATGCCCGGGTCCTGCAGGAGCGGATTCAGGTCGGCGCCATCCATCGCCGGCGGCAGCTGGCGATCGAACGGATTCGATGTGAAGAGCATGAAGGCGAGGAACCCGGCGCTCACCAGGCCCATCACGCCGAGCACGCGCGCGGTCATGTCCTCGGCGAGGTGGCCGCTGAAGATCGTGACGGCCGTCATCCATACGCCGAGCATCAGCGTCCAGAGCAGGAGCGAGCCCTCGTGGCCGCCCCACACGCCGGCCACGCGATATTCGAGGGGCAGCTTGCTGTTCGAATGCGCGGCTACGTAGGCGACCGAGAAATCGTTGGTGACGAATGCGTAGGTCAGGCAGCCGAAGGCGAAGGCGACGAGGAGCGCGAGCGTCTGCGCAGCGGGGCGGGCGACCGCCATCCACGCGTCGTTGCCGCGCGCGGCGCCGACGATCGGCAGGATCGCCTGCACGAGCGACACGGCGAGCGCGAGCGCGAGGGCGAACTGGCCGAGCTCGGGAATCACTTGATCACCGTCTTCTGCGCCTTCTTCGCCTGCTCGAGCGCGTGCGCGGCTTCGGGCGGCATGTAGTTCTCGTCGTGCTTGGCGAGCACTTCGCGCGCGGTGAACACGCCGTCGGGCCCGAGCTGGCCTTGCGCCACCACGCCTTTGCCTTCCCTGAACAAGTCCGGAAGCTGCCCGCGGTAGACGACCGGCATCGTCTTCGCCGTATCGGTGACGATAAAACGAACCTCGACGCCTTCGCGCTTCACGCTTCCCGCCTGCACCATGCCGCCGATGCGGAACGTGCGCCCGACGGGCGCCTCGTTCGCCGCGACCTGCGAGGGCGTGAAGAAGAACACCAGGTTCTTGTTGAACGCCGTCAGCACGAGCGCAGTAGCCACGCCGATCGCCGCGAGGCCCAAGGCAATCCACATGAATCTCTTGTGGCGGGGTTTCATTTCTTTTGCGTTCTCTTTCTCAGCCGTATCAGTTCGATCGCGAGCAATGCGAATGTCACTGCGTACGAACCCCAGACATAGAACCCATAACCGCCAAGATGCAGCAAGTCGTTCATGGCTGTTGCCCCCCTGTTAAGGGGGGCGTGAGCAGAAGGCGAGCGGGGGGGTTGCCGTTTTCGAAAACCAACCCCCCGCTCGTTTCACTCGTTTCCCCCCTTGACAGGGGGGCGGCAGAAAACACGCCGATAAAGTTCATTCGTTTTCCCGTATCTCGCAGCGCACGCGCACCATCGCGACGGCGATGCTGTACATCCAGAAGCCGAGCGCCATCAGCAGCATTGCCAGCAGCATGGTCTTCGCCATGCTCGGCGCCCGCGTGAGGCTGACGGATGCGCCCTGGTGCAGCGTGTTCCACCATTGCACGGAGTAATAGATGATCGGAATGTTCACCACGCCGACGATGAGGAGGAGCGCGCCGGCGCGGTCTGCGCGGCGGCGGTCGTCGATCGAGGCGACCAGCGCCAGATAGCCGAAGTACAGAAAAAGCAGGATCAGCTCGGATGTGAGCCGCGCGTCCCAGACCCAGTACGTTCCCCAGGTGGGCTTGCCCCACAGCGACCCGGTCCATAGCGCGATGAAGGTAAAGAGCGCGCCGGTCGGCGCAAGGGAACGCGCCATCATCGCCGAGAGCCGCGTGTGCATCGCGAAGCCGACCGCGGACCAGATCGCCATCAACACGTAGATGAACATGGACATCCACGCCGCCGGCACGTGGATGTAGATGATGCGATAGGCCTCGCCCTGCTGCGCATCGGTGGGCGCGACGACGAAGCCGACGTAAAGGCCGGCGAGGGTGAACAGCGCGGCGAGCACGGCCGCGATCCATGCGACCTTCCCCGCCAGCGGATAGAAGGTCTGCGGCGAGGCGTACCAGAACCAGCGGATGCTTTGCGTCGTCATTCCAGAGAGATCCTTAGCGCTGCCGCCGTCGCCCACGGCGCGAACGCCGCGGATACCACCAGTAACGCGCCGAGCAGCAGGAGCTGGCCGTCGGGCGAAAGCCCGGCGCCCGACATTTCCACCGCACCGGCCCCCATGATCAGCACCGGCACGTAAAGCGGCAGCACGAGGAGCGAGAGGAGCACCCCGCCGCCGCGCAGCCCCAGCGTGAGCGCGGCGCCGATGGCGCCGATGATGCTCAGGATCGGCGTTCCGAGCAGCAATGATAAGGCAAGCGTTCCATAGAGCGGCGCGGCGACGTCGTACTGCAGCGCAATCACCGGTGCGATGAGCACCAGCGGCAGCCCCGACACCAGCCAGTGCGCGAAAGCCTTGGCTCCCACCACGACGCCGAGCGGCGCGGCGCCAAGCAGCATCTGCTCGAGCGTGCCGTCGGCGTGATCGCCGGCGAAAAGCCGCACGAGCGACAGCATCGACGAGAGGAGCGCCGCGACCCAGATCACGCCGGGGGCGATGGCGCGCAGCTGGTTCGGCTCCGCGCCGATGCCCAGCGGAAAGAGGCTCGCCACGATCACGAAGAACAGAAGCGCCGTTGCCACGTCGCTGCGCCGTCGCATGGCGAGCAGGAGATCGCGGGCCACCAGCGTGCGTGCGACGGCGAGCATCTCAGCTCGCGAGGTCCACGACGCGCGCCTTGCCATCGAGCGTGGAGGGCTGGTGGGTCGTATAGGCGACCGCCGCGCCCGCCGCGACGTGCTCGTCGATCAGCCGCTCGGTGAACTGCGCGGCCGCCGGGTCGAGGGCGGCGAAGGGCTCGTCGAGCAGCCACAGCGGCACGGATTGCGAGACCACCAGGCGGGCAAGCGCGGCACGGCGACGCTGACCCTGGGAGAGCTTGCGAGCTGGAAGATCCGGCACCGAGTACGCCGACAGCGCCTGGGCGATCGAATTTCTCTGGACATCGGCGCCCGCGAGGCGGCAGGCGATTTCCAGGTTCTCCCGCGGCGTGAGCTCGTCCTTCACCGCCGGCGCGTGGCCGAGATAGACGAGGTCGCGCGAGTAGTCCTCGCGCAACCCCGCGATGGGCGCGCCTTTCCAGCGCACCTCGCCCTGCGTGGGCGTCAGCAGGCCGCACAGGATGCGCAGCAGGCTGGTCTTGCCGCTGCCGTTGGGGCCGGAAATGCGCAGGAGCTCGCCGCCGGAGAGGCCGAACGACAGCGGGCCGAAGAGCTTCCGCCCGCCGCGCTCGCATTCCAGCTCTTTCGCCTGAAGCACATTGATATTGTTGCAGAAAGGCCGAGGGCCATCGGCGCAGCGGCCGATGGCCCTCGTCTTGATTGAAGCGAGGACTACTTCTTGGTGCCGGGCTTGCCCTTGCCGTGCTGCAGGCCTTCGGTGAGGCCGATGAGGATGCCGCTTGCGAGGGTGTTGAAATTCTCCATCATCGCCTCGGTCGCCTTGAGCGCCGTGCGCCGCTGCTGCCGCACCGCGTCGCGCATGCTGTCGCTGAATTGCTCGATCGTCGCTTCTATCTGGGTCTGCGTGGCGGTGCCGGCGGCTTCCTTCTGCTGCAGGACCGATGCCCACTGGTCGCGCACCTGCTTGCTCCCCTTGCGCGTCGCTTCCTTGACGCTCGCCATGAACGCGTCCTCGAGCCGCTCGAGCTGATCGAGCGCCTGCTTCATCTGCGTGTCGCGCAGGCTCTGGCCCTGCGCCGAGAGCTGCTGGAGCGCGAGGTGGTTCGCCTGCACGGCCTTGAGCACGGCTTCGTCCATTCCCGAGAACGCCTCGCTCAGCACCGTTTCGCCGTCGAGCTTGGACGTCGCGGCGCCGAGATTCACCCCCTCGGTCACCGTGCGCACGACGCGCTTGATCTGCTCGACGGTCAGCTCGCGACCGCGCAGCGCGCTCAGCGTCACCTCGCGCACGGCCGTGCGCAGGTTCTCGCCCTGCTTGACCGATTCGCGGGCCAGACCTTTCAGTACTTCGTCGGTATCCATGGTGACCTCCTGGGGGAGGCTCGATGCTGCACCTTTGGTGCCGGTTGATCAACCTCGGCTAGGATGGCTGATGCCCGCCGCATTCATCGAGAACCGCACCTACGACGAGATCAAGGTCGGCGACACCGCGACCCTGACGCGCACGCTGCGCCCGGAGGACATCCAGCTCTTCGCCATCATGTCGGGCGACGTCAACCCGGCGCACGTGGATCCGGAATACGCGCACTCCTCCATGTTCCACGAGGTGATCGCGCACGGCATGTGGGGCGGCGCGCTGATCTCCACGGTGCTGGGCACCGAGTTCCCCGGCCCGGGCACGATCTACATCAGCCAGACGTTGCGCTTCTCGCGGCCGGTGAAGGTGGGCGACACCATCGGCATCAAGATCACCTGCAAGCAGAAGTTCGACCACAACAAGCACATCCTGTTCGACTGCCTGTGCACCAACCAGGACAACCTGAAGGTGATCGCCGGCGAAGCCGAGGTCCTCGCGCCGACGGAAAAAATAAAGCGCGAGCGCTTCGAGCTGCCGGAATTCACCATCTCCGACCGCTGGACACGCTACAAGAAGCTGCTCGCGCGTGCCAAGGGCCTGCCCGCCGCCACCGCCGTCTTCGCGCAGCCGGTCCACGCCGAATCCCTGCAGAGCGCGGTCACCGCGTCGGAATCCGGGATCCTGCGCCCGGTGCTGGTCGGGCCGGAGAAGGAGATGCGCGACGTCGCGGCGCAGAACAACATCGATCTCAAGGGCTGCCGCGTGGTGGACGTGCCGCATGCGCGCGCCGCGATGGCGCGCGCGGTGGAGATGGCACGCGCCGGCGAGGCCGGCATCCTGGTGCAGGGCGACATGACCACCCAGGACTTCATGCTGCGCCTCATCGGCCCGGAGGGCCTGCGCACCGTGCGGCGCCTGTCGCACGTGCTGTACATCGACGTGCCGAACTATCCGCGGCCGATCATCATCAGCGACATGATGGTCAACATCGAGCCGACGCTCGAGGCCAAGGTCGAGATCGTGCAGAACGCGATCGACTTCGCGCACATGATGGGAATCCCCGAGCCGAAGGTGGCGATCCTCGCCGGCATCGACACCGTGACGCCGAAGATGCGTGCCACGGTCGACGCCGCGGCCCTGTGCAAGATGGCCGAGCGCGGCCAGATCACCGGCGCGGTCGTCGACGGGCCGCTGGGCATCGACAACGCGCTTTCCATCGTCGCCGCGCGCAGCGCGCACCTCAAGTCCGCGGTCGCCGGCCAGGCCGATGTCCTCATCGCACCCGACCTCGAGGCCGGCAACATGCTGGCGAAGCAGCTCGAGCATCTCTCCGATGCGATCTCGGGCGGCGTGGTCCTCGGCGGGCGCGTGCCGATCGTCCTCGCCAACCGCAACGACTCCATCGAAAG
>DATLDY010000248.1:0-11203 GCA_035525655.1 Burkholderiales bacterium | reverse complement strand
CTTCAATACCCGCCGAGGCGCCGATCCACATCCATGCCGCGGAGCAGACCAGGGAAGTCGAGGAATGCGTTGCCACGCTCGGCGCGCGGCCGGTGGAATGGCTGCTGGACAACTTCGCCGTCGATCGACGCTGGTGCCTCGTCCACGCCACGCATATGACGAACGAGGAAACCGGCGCGCTGGCGGCGAGCGGCGCCGTGGCGGGCCTGTGCCCTTCCACCGAGGGAAACCTCGGCGATGGCATCTTCCCGTTAGTCGCGTACCGCGCGGCCGGGGGACGCTACGGGATCGGCGGCGACAGCCACGTGTCGCGCGATCCGGCCGAGGAGCTGCGGCTGCTGGAATACGTGCAGCGCCTCACGGCGCGAAAGCGCAACCTCGTCGTGGGCAAGTCGCCGGCGGTCGGCACGACTCTTTGGCTCGAAGCGGCCGCGGGCGGCGCGCAAGCGATGGGCCGTTCGATGGGTGCCATCGCGCCGGGCAGGCGCGCCGACCTCGTCATCCTGGATACCGATCAGCAAGGCGACCGCGCAGCCAACGAGCTCGTTTTTTCCGGAACGACCGGCGTGGTGCGCGACGTGATGGTCGCGGGCCGTTGGGTCATCGCCGGGCGTCACCACGCGGCCGAGGAAGCCGCGGCCGCGCGCTACAGGGATGCGGTGAGCCAGCTCCTCGCCTAGCGCTCCAGGGCGACGCGGAATTCGGCAGCCGTTTTCGCCTTCACGTCCTCGAGCTTCACGCCGGGGTGAAGCTCTTTCAGCACCAGCCCCTTGCCCGGCTCGACCTCGAACACGCAGAGATCGGTGATGATCATGTTCACCACCGCCTTGCCGGTGACCGGCAGCGAGCAGCGCTTGAGCACCTTGGAAGCACCGTCCTTCGAGGTGTGCTCCATCAGCACCACGACACGCTTCACGCCAGAGACCAGGTCCATGGCGCCGCCCGGGCCCTTCACCATCTTCCCGGGAACCATCCAGTTGGCGAGGTCGCCGTTCTCCGCGACCTCGAGCCCACCGAGGATGGAGATGTCGACATGCCCGCCGCGGATCATCGCGAATGAGTCCGAGCTCGAAAAAAAGCTGGAGCCGGGAATGGTGGTCACAGTCTGCTTGCCCGCGTTGATGAGATCGGGGTCCACATTCGCTTCGCTCGGAAAAGGGCCGATGCCGAGCAAGCCATTCTCCGACTGCAGCGTGACGTTGATGCCGGCGGGAATGTAGTTCGCCACCAGCGTCGGGATGCCGATACCGAGATTCACGTAATAGCCGTCGCGCAATTCCTGCGCGGCGCGCTTCGCCATCAGCTCGCGGATGGGCGAGTCTTTCTTTCCGACCGTGCCGGACACGGTACGGAACTCGATGCGCTTCTCGTAGCGCGCACCCTGGATGATGCGGTCCACATAGATGCCGGGGGTATGGATCTGGTCGGGATCGAGCTCGCCGATTTCCAGGAGTTCCTCGACTTCCGCCACGGTGACCTTGCCGCAGGTCGCGATCATGGGATTGAAATTGCGCGAGGTCATGCGGTAGACGAGGTTCCCCGCCTTGTCGCCTTTCCACGCCTTGACCATGGCGAGATCGGCGCGGATGCCCTCCTCCAGCACGTATTCCTTGCCGTCGAAGACCTTGGTCTCCTTGCCCTCGGCGAGCTTGGTGCCGGCGGCCGTGCGCGTGTAGAACCCGGGGATGCCGGCGCCGCCCGCGCGCAGCTTCTCGGCGAGCGTGCCCTGTGGCGTAAGCTGCAGGTCGAGCTCGCCCGCGAGCACCTGGCGCTCGAATTCCTTGTTCTCGCCGACGTACGAGGCGATCACCTTCTTCACCTGGCGCGACTTGAGCAAAAGGCCCATGCCGAAATCGTCGACGCCGGCGTTGTTGCCGATGATGGTCAGGCCTTTGACGCCGCTCTCCTTGAGCGCGGCGATGAAATTTTCCGGAATGCCGCACAGGCCGAACCCGCCGGCGGCGATGGTGATGTCGTCGCGCAGCAGGCCGTTCAGGGCTGCTCGCGCGTCGGGATAGACCTTTTTCATTGAAGCACCTCTCGGATGGCCTGCGGAATGCGGATCGGCTTCTGCTTGTGCATGTCGATGAATACCACGGTGGCCGCGCCGTCGGCGTAGGGCTCGCCATTCATGCCCAGCTCGTAGAACGTCGGCACGCTGGAGGCTCCCGGAGCGCCGATGAACACCTGCACATCGACCATGCCCGGATAACTGAGGGCGCGCTTGAAATTGCACGCCGCGTTCGCGATCACGATGCCCGTTGCCTCCCACGCCTCGCCGTCGGGCACGAGCGCATCGAACCAGCTGATGCGCGCCTGCTCCATGTAGCGGAAGTACACCGTGTTGTTGACGTGTCCCATCGCATCCATGTCGCCCCAGCGAATCGGAATGCGCTCCACGTGCACCAGCTTTCGAGGGGATGACATCGGGGCGCCGATTATAATTCGCGGATGCCGCGCGAATCGATGCAGTACGACATCGTGGTCGTCGGCGCCGGCCCCGCCGGCCTCGCCGCCGCCATCCGCGCGAAGCAGATCGCGCCCGACGTTTCCGTCTGCGTGCTCGAGAAGGGCTCCGAGGTCGGCGCGCACATTCTCTCCGGCGCGGTCATGGATCCGCGCGCGCTCGCCGAGCTATTCCCCGACTGGAAGGAAAAAGGCGCGCCGCTCAATGCGCCGGTGACGAAGGACCGCTTTCTCTTCCTTTCGGAGAAGAGCCACCTCGAGACGCCGGCCCTGCTGCTCCCCGCCTGCTTCCAGAACCACGGCAACTACATCGTGAGCCTCGGCAACGTCTGCCGCTGGCTCGCGCAGCAGGCCGAAGCGCTCGGCGTGGAAATCTTCCCGGGGTTCGCCGCCGCGGAAGTGCTGTACGAAGGCGAAGCGGTCAAAGGCGTCGCCACCGGCGATCTCGGCGTGAATCGCAAAGGCGAGAAGACCGGGTCGTACCAGCCGGGCATGGAGCTGCATGGCAAATACACCTTCTTCGCCGAAGGCTGCCGCGGCCAGCTCGGCAAGGAACTCGAGGCCCGCTACCGGCTGCGCGACGAGGCGGAGCCGCAGGTCTACGGCATCGGCATCAAGGAGCTCTGGGAGCTAAGGCCCGAGAAGCACCAGCAAGGCCTCGTCGTGCATACGGCGGGCTGGCCGCTCGATGGATCCACCTATGGCGGGTCATTCCTGTATCACATGGAAGCGAACCAGGTGGCCGTCGGGTTCGTCGTCGGCCTCGGGTATGCAAATCCGTACCTTTCCCCATATGAAGAATTCCAGCGCTACAAGACCCATCCGTCGATCCGCGGGTTTTTCGAAGGCGCAAAGCGGATCAGCTATGGCGCGCGAGCCATTACCGCGGGCGGGCTGCAATCGCTGCCCAAGCTGGTCTTCAATGGCGGCGCGCTGATCGGCGACGACGCCGGCTTCCTAAATGCTTCGCGCATCAAGGGCAGTCATTGCGCCATCAAGACCGGCATGCTGGCGGCGGAAGCGGCGTGCGCCGCAGTAAAGGCGGGACGCTCGGCTGATGAACTGAGCGATTACCCGCAGGCGTTCAGGCAGAGCTGGCTGTATGAAGAGCTTTACCGGGCGCGCAACTTCAAGCCCTGGATGTCCAGGGGCCTCTATATGGGCAGCCTGATGTTCGGCATAGACCAGGTCGTATTGCGCGGCAAGGCGCCGTGGACGCTGCATCACAAGGGGCCGGACCATGCGCAGACGCGGCCGGCACGCGAGTTTGCGCCGATCGCGTATCCGAAGCCGGATGGGACGCTGACCTTCGATCGGCTGTCATCGGTGTTCATTTCGAACACGAACCACAACGAGGACCAGCCGATCCACCTGCGGCTGAAGGACCCGGCGGTCCCGCTACGTAACCTCAAAGAGTTTGCGGGCCCCGAGCAGCGCTACTGCCCTGCGGGCGTCTACGAGTTCGTCGACCTGGACACCAAGCCGCGACTGCAGATCAACGCGCAGAACTGCGTGCACTGCAAGACGTGCGACATCAAGGATCCGCTGCAGAACATCGTCTGGGTCGCGCCTGAGGGCGGCGGCGGACCCAACTACCCGAACATGTAGCTCAGCTGACGAAGAGGCGCGGGCGCAGTTTTTCCGCGCTGGCCGACGGGCGCGCAGCCTTGTTGCCCTGGGCGTAGCCCTGCCATGACCGCGCACCCGAGCACAGCAAGCAACCCGGGCAGGCTTTGGGCGCTTGGTGCGACGGGCTTGGTTCTTTGCGTGCCATGGTGCATGTTGGCCGGACCGGTATCCCTTGGGTATCGCCGCCGGCTTCGCCGTGGCGTCGAAGTCCCCTGAATATGGCGGGCGGCTCCGGCGACGGGGCTTTCCCCTCAACGCCGTGCTACAGGCGCTCCAGCACCCGGCGCAGCGTGTCGAGGCCGACCGGCTTCACGAGATGCTCGGCGAAGCCTGCCTGGCGCGAGCGCTCGCGCGCCTGCTCGTCGCCCTGCGCCGTAACCGCCACGAACAGCACCTTGACGAAGCTCGCGTCGCTGCGCAGCCGCTCGACGACCTGATAGCCATCGACGCCGGGCATGCTGATGTCCAGCAGCACGAGGTGCGGCCGGTTGATGCGCGCCGCCTCCAGCGCCGCGTGGCCATCGTGGACCACCTGCACGTCATGGCCCATCTGCTTCAGCAGCAGGCCGAGGCTTTGCGCGGCGTCGACATTGTCGTCGACCACCAGGATCCGCCGCCGCGGGCTCGCGCGGTACGTCGGCGGCGGCATGGGGGATGTTTGAGCGCGGTTCTCGAGCGGGACGCGTGCGGTATAGCTGCGCTCGGTGAAGCGCCGGGCGAGCGCCAGCTCGAGGGCGCGCATGAGGACATCGTTGGGAATCGACGCGCCATCGTCCACCACGGTCACGAGCGCATCGCGTTCATCGACGCGCACGCTCAGCGAGAAGTGGCCGCCCTCGTTCAACCGGGCGCCACTCTCGGAATGCGCCGCGGCGCGGGCTCGAAGCGTGCCTCGGAGAAATTGACCCCGGCACGCCTTAGGCGATCGATGGCGCGGGCCAGATCCTGTTCCGTGACCGCGAGGCGCGTGAACTGTGGCGCGGCGCCGGACGGGAAGTGCAACCGCGTAGCGCCATGGAGGAACTTGCCGCCGCTGAGCTCGCCATCGGCAAGTCGGCGCAGCGTCTCATCGCCTTCGCGCGCCGCGTAGATGGGAATGCAGGCCGCGAGCGCTATCGCAACGACGTCGAGCACGCCGTCGGCTAGCTGAACCTGCGTCTCATGCTTGCCCAGGGCGAGGTAGACGGTCGCCGCCGCCGAAGAGAGCGGCACCAGCTCATTCGAAATGTGCTCTTGATGCATGCGACGGCGCGCAGTCTAGCGAGCGGCGCCGCGCCGTAACAGTCGGCTGTCTCCGGAAAGTAACGTCGACTACGCGCGACCTTGTAGTCGATCCTGTTCTACGTTGTCGACGGCCGGTGACGCTCGTCGAGCGAGGCCTACGGGAAAAATCAGCCGGACCACCTGGCGTCGCCGCGTGCGCGACCCCCGCGCACGGGCACTAGCGACTACGGACGACTGGGGCCGGCAGGCATGATGGCCATCAATGGCTCGCGCATGACAACCCGCACCTACAGGCTAGTGCGCGAACAGCTAATCCACCTGCTGGCGGAAGCGGCCGAGCTCGAGCACAACCTGCTTTGCTGCTATCTGTATGCGGCGTTCAGCCTCAAGCGTCGAGGCGATCCTGGTCTTAGCGCCAACGAGGTCGCGGCGGTCGAACGGTGGCGGAGCATCATCGTCGGCGTGGCAGTCCAGGAGATGGGGCATCTTGCCAGCGTGAACAATCTGCTCGTCTCCATCGGCGGTGACCCGCATTTCGGTCGCCCGAACTTTCCTGTCCCGGCCGGCTACCATCCGGCGGGTTTCGATATCCGGCTCGCGCCGTTGAGCGAACAGACGCTTGCCCAATTCATCGGGTTTGAGCGTCCAGAGGCGCACGCCGAGTCGACCGATACCGCCGGTCCCGGCCGGGCAAGTCCGGAGCGTTCGTGGATCACCCCGGTCGGTACGCCCTACGCAACGATCGGTGAGTTTTATGGGGATATCCAAGCCGGATTCCGGGAATTGGCGAAGCGCCATGGCGCCAGCGCATTTATCCAGGACGACAGGCAGCTCAACGGCCAGGACATAGGGGTGGCCGACGTGGCCGTTATCCGCAATCTTCCAGATGCGCTTTCAGCGCTCGAGTCGATCGTTGAACAAGGCGAAGGTGCTGCCGAAGCGGCCGCCGAATGCCACTTTGATCGCTTCTGCGCGATCCGCGATGAATGGCGGAGCTTGCTCGCCGTCAATGCCAGCTTCCTTCCCGCCCATACGGCCGCCCGCGACCCCGTAATGCGCAAGCCCACCAAGGGCGGGCGTACCTGGATCACCAGCGAGGAGGCGCTGCCTTTCCTGGATCTGGGCAATGCGGTCTACGGGGTCCTCCTCTTGCTCCTTTCGCGGTTGTACTCGCCAGGAAGCCCGGAGGAGCGCAAGCGTCTGGGTGGCGTCGCGGTAAAGCTCATGCACGCGCTCTCGGCCCTCGGTAGTCGCCTGGCGCGACTGCCCTCCGGCGACCCTGGCCGAGGCAACGCGGGCTTGACGTTCGCTGTCCCGCGCAACATTGGCGGACGCGGCAGCCTCCGGCTATTGCGCGAGCGCCTGCTCGAGCTGGCGGAAAACTACCCGGAAGACGGAACGCCTAACCCCTTGGTTGAAGCGGCAACGACTCTGGGATAACTGCGGCCTCACCTAGGGATCAGGCGGCCGCGATCCGGCGTCGCAGGGTGTTTTCCACGTCGGGGCGCAGGAGATGCGCGATCTGCGGCGCGGGCACTGCGGCGCTGATGTAGAAGCCCTGGATCTGGTCGCAGCCGAGCTCCTTGAGCAGGCGCACCTGCGAGTCCTCCTCTACGCCCTCCGCAACCACCTTGAGCCCGAGCGTGTGCGCGAGCGAGACGATCATCGCGACGATATTGCGCGGATAGCCGGGTTCGCCCATGCGCACGACGAAGCTGCGGTCGATCTTCAGCGTGTCCACCGGCAGGCGCGCCAGGTAGCTGAGCGAGCAGTAGCCGGTGCCGAAGTCGTCGACCGACACCTCCATGCCGGCGCGGCGTAGCGTCTGCAGCTTGCGCGTGCTTTCGTCGATGTCGTCGACCAGCACGCTTTCCGTGATCTCGAGGTCGATGAGCGGGTGCGCCTGTTTCTGGTCGACATGCGAAATCGCCTGCAGCACCGTATCGACGAAATCCTTCTGTCGCAGCTGCAGGGCGGACACGTTGACGGCCACGCGCGGCACCTCGACACCCAGGGACTGCCAGTGGTGGATGTCGCTAGCTGCCTGGCGCAAGGCCCAGCGCCCCGCGGCGAGGATCATGCCGGTTTCCTCCAGGAGCCCGACGAACTTGGACGGCGGCACGGCGCCGAGCTCGGGATCGGTCCAGCGGATGAGGGCCTCGAGGCCGGCGATGGAGCCGGTCTTGACGTCGATCTTCGGCTGGTAGTGGAGCGCCAGCCGCCCCTCCTCGAGCGCCCGGCGCAGGCGGTTCTCCATGGCGAGCGATTCCGCGACGCGCGCGTTCATCTCCGGCGCATAGAAGAGATAGGGCTGGTTCGCGTGCTTCGCCTTGCTGAGCGCGGTTTCGGCATTGGCGCAGAGCGACTCGGTCGATTCCCCGTCCGCCGGAAACACGGCGATGCCGCACTTGAGGTTGACGCGCAGTTCGACGCCGTCGATCTGGATCGGCTGCGCGAAGGCCTGCTCGAGGCGCTCGATCAGCCAGTGGGTGGTGTCGCCCGGCCGGTCGAAGGGCGCCACGGCGATCGCGAAGTGGTCCGCGCCGGTGCGCGCCACCGTGTCCTGCTCGCGCGCCGCACCGCGCAGCCGCGCGCCGATGGTGCGCAGCATGTCGTCGCCGGCCTTGCGGCCGAACGTCTCGTTCACCATGCGGAAGCGCTCGACGTCGAGGAAAACCGCGGCCGCGAAGCGCTTCTCGCGCCGCGCCGCATTCAACGCCTGCGTCATGCGATCGGTGAACAGGCTCCGATTCGGCAGATCGGTGAGCGAGTCGTGGTAGGCGAGGTAATCCATCCGCGCCTTCTGGTCGAGGTGATGCAGCGCGAAAGAGATGTCGCCGGCGAGCTCGTGCAGCAGGCGCATCTCCTCCTCGTCGAAGAAGTCGCGCACGCGCGCATAGAGGAGAAGGATGCCGGCGGGCTCGTCGGTCACGATGAGCGGCAGGGCCACGAACGAGCCGCTTTGCGCGTCGTTCCAGATCATCGCCTGCGTGCCCGGCCGCAGCCGCTCGAGCTCGCGGTCCGCGCTGCCCTCGCCGGCGCGCGCGGCGAGGGTCACGCGCCGGCTGTGATCGGCGAGGCCGATCGCCGCGAGGCGAAAGCCGCCCTTCTCCACCGCGATACGGCACGCCTCGTCGAGCAGCGCCTGCCGGTCGTCGGCGCGCACGATGAGCGCGTTGACGCTGGAGAGCATCGCGAGCGTGCGATTGAGCCGCTCCACGCGCTTCTGCTGCGCCTCGAGCGCATCGGTCTTCTCGAGGAGCTGGTCGACCATCAGCCGCAGGTGGTCCCGGTCCAGATCGTTACCGGTGTCAGAAGGCACCGCCGGCCGCGCGGCGAGCACCTCGTTCACCGACCCGACGATGGTGTCGTTCTCGGAAGGCTTGACCAGTACGCAAGCCACCCCGAGCGAATGGGCGAGCTGCTTCGCGTCCTGGCCGCCGAAGTACGCCGTGTAAAACATCACGCTGATCCCGGCGGTGGCGGGCTCGAGCTTCAGCCGGCGCGTGAGCTCGTAGCCGTCCATGACCGGCATCAGCACGTCGGAAATCACCAGCTCGGGGGCGTGCTCGCGCGCGAGGGCCAGCGCCTTTTCGCCATCCGCTGCCGTCAGGACGTAATGGCCGGAAATTTCGAGGAGGGCCGCCAAGGCATCGCGGTTGGCGCGATGGTCGTCGGCAATGAGGATTTTTGCCACTAGCCTATCGACCCGGGAGCGTCACGATTGTTCCGGCCCAGTACAATCCGTTCATGGGGAGCGAGACCGCTGAAGGGGTGGCATACCGCAGTTTTGGCGACTTTTATCCCTTTTATCTATCACAGCATGCCGATCGGACCTGTCGGCGCCTCCATTTCGTGGGGACCAGCCTCGGCCTGGCCGCCGCGCTGCACGCCTTCTCTACCCTGAATTTCTGGTGGCTGGCCGCCGGCGTGGCGGCAGGCTACCTCTTCGCCTGGGTCGGGCACTTCTTCTTCGAGAAGAACCGCCCGGCGACCTTCACCTACCCGGTCTACAGCTTCCTCGGCGACTGGGCGATGTGGAAAGACACCCTCACCGGCCGCATCCGGTTCTGATGCTGGAGCACGAATATAGCCTGACGGCGCTCCTGCACTCCGAGCTTGGCTGGCTCACCGTGTTCGCGCTAGCCCTTTCCGTCGTGCTGCTGCGCTTCCGCCCCTCCGAGCGCGCGGTCTACCTCAACACTTTGTGGCTCTTCCTCCTCGGCGTCGTCGGCCAGTCCGTTGCCGGCGTGCTCGACCTCCTCGCCTTCGCCGGCGTGGCCTCCGCCGTGCACACGATCTTCCGCATCGTCGCGGCGATCGCGGTCATCCGCCTTCTCGGTTTCGCCGCCTTCCGCGTCGTGCTGCCGCGCATGGGACGGGAGTGGCCGCGAATCGTCGAGGACGTGGTGATCCTCGTCGCGTACGTGATCTACGGCTTCGTGCAGCTGCGCGGCGCGGGCGTCGACCTTTCCAGCCTGGTTACCACGTCCGCCATCCTGACCGCGGTGATCGCCTTTGCCATGCAGGACACCCTCGGCAACCTGCTCGGCGGCCTCGCCATCCAGATCGACAACACCGTGCAGGTGGGCGACTGGGTGAGCGTCGAAGGGGTCAGCGGACAGGTGCGCGATATTCGCTGGCGCTCGACGATCATCGAGACGCGAAACTGGGAGACGGTGGTCATCCCGAACAGCCAGGTCATGAAGGGCCGCGTCGCCATCCTCGGCAAGCGCGGCGGCGTGCCCCTGCAATGGCGTCGCACGCTGGAGTTTATGGTCGACCCGCGCGTGCCGCCGGCGCGCGTTATCGCCACCGTCAACGAGGAGATGCGCGACGTGCCGATCGCCAACGTGGCGCGCACGCCGGCGGTGAACACGGTGCTGCACGGCTTCCAGGACGGCAACCTGCTCTACAACCTGCGCTACTTCCTCACCGATCTGCTCGAAGACGAGATGACGGACTCCATGGTGCGCGTGCATCTTTTTGCCTCGCTGCAACGGGCCGGCATCCGGCTGGCCGAGCGCCAGCACACCGTGCATGCGGTATCGCGCGACGAAGCGCATGCGGACGCCGTGCGCAAGCGCGAGATCAGCCGCAGGCTCGACATGCTGCGCGGGGTGGACCTTTTCTCGGTCCTCTCGGAGGAGGAAATGAACGAGATCGCCGAGCGGCTGCAGTACGCGCCGTTCGCGCGCGGCGACATCATCACCAAGCAGGGCGACGCCTCGCACTGGCTGTACATCGTCGCCTTCGGCGAGGCCGAGGTGCTCTACGAGCCGCCCGGCGGCAAGCCGCAGACCGTCGGCAGCCTGCACGCCGGGCAGTTCTTCGGCGAGATGGGCCTGCTCGCCGGCGAGGCGCGCTCGGCCACCGTGCTCGCCAAGACCGACGTCGAGTGCTACCGCCTGGACAAGTCGGCGTTCCAGGACCTGCTGCTCGCGCGTCCCGAGATCGCGGAGGAAGTCAGCCGCATCGTCGGCTCGCGGCGCAGCGACCTCGAGCAGGCGCGCGACGCCTTCGCCCAGGCCGACGTAGTCGCCGAGCAGCGCCCGACCGACCTCGTTAGCCGCATCCGACGCTTCTTCGGCCTGCGCAAGGTAGGCTGAGCTTCCCTACGCCGTATAGGCGTGCCGGGGCAGGTCGATGGTGAAGATACAACCTGTTCCCGGCACATCCCGCACGCTGAGCACGCCGTTGTTTGCCTCGACGCTGCGCCGGCAGATCGCCAGCCCCAGGCCGAGCCCGGATTTCTCGGTGCCGCTTTGCGTGAAGGGCTGGAACATGCTCTGCGCATCGCCGGCCGGCAGACCGCCGCAGCGATCCTCGACGTCGATCCGGATGCGATTGGCGGCGGCATAGGCGTTCAATGACACCTCGCTCT
>DATLDY010000217.1:0-20531 GCA_035525655.1 Burkholderiales bacterium | reverse complement strand
TGCGCCCGGTCTCGCAGACGCTGGACGAGGCATCGCGCTTCCTTGCCGCCGAAACCGATAAATGGGGCCGCGCGGTCAAGGCCTCCGGCGCTACCGCGGACTGATTTACGGTAGATGACCATGGGATTGCCCTGACGGTGGGACACGCGTACCGTGCTGTCGACGGGGGGACCTTTGAGGCTGATCGCCGGACTCGCGTTTGCGCTTTGGTTCGCGCTCGCCGCTTGTGGCGGTGATGCGGTCTCCTGTACCGCTATGGGCTGCGGCGATGGCCTCGGCGTCTCCCTGCAGAATCCGCCCGCGGAAGCGTATCGCGTAGACGTCATCGTTCCCGGCCAAGCCACGCAGTCGCAGAGCTGCAACGGCGGGAGCTGTTTCATCTTCTTCGACAGGTTCCTGCCGGGGCAGGTCACGGTGCGCGTTATCCTCACCGCGTCCTCGGCCACCTGGGGCAGCGTCGACGCGACCCCGACCTACAACCCTGTATTTCCGAATGGGTTCGAGTGTGGCGCGGCGTGCGTTCGGGGATTCGTCACCGTGAGGGCGGGACCATGAGAAATATCCCGTCGCTCGTTTTTGCGCTGGTGGCCTTGGCGGCCTGCGGCGGCGATGAGGAACAGGACGGCCCCTGCCCCGCGATTGCGTGTTTCCAAGGGTTGGTGGTGGGCGTCCTCAATCCTCCGGCAGAGCCTTACCGCGTGGAAGCCACGGCGCCCGGCCAGGCGACGCCGCAAATCCAGAACTGCACGGGCGGTGGCGGCTGCCTCCTCGTCTTCACTAACTTCTTTCCCGATCAGGTGACAATGCAGCTCGTCCTGACATCTACTGGAACGATCGTGCGCAGCGCCAACGCCTCTCCAACGTACACGACGCTGCCGATTCCCGCCCGCTGCGGCGGTCCCTGCCGATCGACGACGGTGTTCTTTTGACGACCGTCGTTTTCGCCTTGGCACTGAGCCTTGCGGCTGCTCCCGCGTTCGGGCAGGCGAGCTATCCGGAACAGACGGTGCGCATCCTCGTGGGCTTCTCCCCCGGCGTGGCGCCGGATATCACCTCGCGGCTTCTCGCCGAGAAACTGTCGAGCGCCTGGGCAAAGCCGGTGGTGGTGGAGAACGTCACCGGCGCCGGCGGCAACATCGCGGCCGATCGCGTCGCCAAGGCGGCGCCGAACGGCTACACGCTCGGCATGATCGGCAACGGCTCTTTGGTGCTGAGCCCGAGCCTGTACGAGAAGCTCTCCTTCGATCCGTTGAAAGACTTCGCGCCGATCACGCAGGTGTTCGTCGCGGCGAACGTGCTCGTGGTGCCGAGCGAGGTGCCGGCGAAAACGCTCGCGGAGCTCGTGACGTACCTGCGCGCGCAGCCGGGCACCTACGCGCATGCCGGCGTCGGCACATCGCAGCATCTTGCCGCCGAGCTCTTCAAGTCGATGGCCGGCGTGGACATACGCCCGGTTGCCTACCGCGGGACCACGGCAATGCTGCCCGACCTTCTCGCCGGACGCGTGACGCTGTCGTTCGCCAACATCTCGAACGTGATGCCGCCGGTGCGCGAAGGGAAGCTGCGCGCCTTTGCCGTGACCTCGGTCAAGCGCTCGGCCGCCGCGGCCGATCTGCCGACCATGATCGAAGCCGGCTATGCGGATTTCGAAGCAGTGCCGTGGTTCGGCCTCGTGGCACCCGCCGGCACGCCGGGTGCCATCATCGAGCGCATCGAGCGCGAAACGGCGAAGATCCTCGCCATGTCCGACGTGCGCCGGAAGCTCAACGATCTTGGCCTCGACGTCATTTCCGGAACCCCCGCCGAATTCGCAGCCGCCATCGCGCGCGAGACTCCGCGCTGGGGGCGGATCATCAAGCAGCTCGGCATCAAAGGCGCCGATTGAAGCTCTACTGCTCGCCCGGGTCGCCCTATGCGCGCATGGCGCGCATCGTCGTGGTTGAGAAAGGCCTGGCGAACCGCGTCGAGGTGATCTTCGCGAGGACGCGCAGCAAGGGCAGCCCGTACTACGCGATCAATCCGTCCGGACGCGTGCCCTACCTCGTGCGCGACGACGGCATCGGGATGGAGGAGTCGTCCCTCATCTGCGCATACCTCGACCAGCTCGATGGCGCGCCGGCGTTTGCGCTGCCGCCGGGCTGGGAGGCGCGGCGCCTCGAGGCGCTGGCGCGAAGCTTCGTCGACGGACTCGCGGTATGGGCACGCGAGCTCACCCGGCCGCAGAACGAGCGCTCGCCGAAGCTGATCGAGCATGAGACCGATCGCGCAGCGCGCCTGGCCGATCTCTGGGAGCGCGAGATCGAGCATCCCGTAATGAGCGGCGCGCTCAACATGGCGCAGCTGACGCTCGCCTGTGGGCTCGGCTTCCAAACGCGCCCGGACTTTCGCTGGCGAGAGCATCATCCGAAGCTCGCCCGCTGGTTCGATGCGATCGCCGCGCGAGCGTCGTTCGTGGCGACCGCGCCGCCCGGGTGATGAGGGTTACTCGGCGGTAGCGCCGGACGCGCTGATCGCGCGGCCCCACTTCTCGGCTTCGGCATTCACGAAGCGCGCCGCTTCGTCGAGCGACTGCGGCGAAGGCACCAGCCCCATTTTCTCGATTCGCTCCGCAAGCTCCGGCGTGGTGAGCGCCTTGACGATCTCGCTATTGAGCTTCTGCAGCACGTCGCGCGGCGCGCCGGCCGTGGTGAAGAACCCGTACCAGCCCGCCGCCTCGAACCCGGGCAGGCCGGATTCGGCGATCGTGGGCAGGTCCGGCAGCTGGGGAATGCGCCGCGGCGCCGTGGTGGCAATCATCTTGACCCGTCCGCCCTGCACGAACTGGGCGAGGGGACCGAACGCGTTCAGCGTGAGGTGCACGTTGCCGGACACGAGATCCGGGGCGATCTGCTGGATGCCCTTGTACGGCACGTGCGTCATCTGCACGCCGGCGGCGAGCGTGAAGAGCACCGCCGCGAGGTGGGTGCCGCTGCCGATGCCGACCGAGGCGTAGTTCAGCTCCCCGGGTTTCGCTTTCGCGTAGGCGATGAGCTCGCCGATCGAATTCGCCGACAGCGCGCCGCTCGCGTAGACGACGTACGGTCCCCAGGCCGCGAGCGAAAGCGGCGCCAGGTCCTTCAGTGGGTCATAGGACAACTGCTTGTACAGCCTGCCGTTGATGGCCACCGCCGGCGTGCCGAACACCATGCTGTAGCCATCGGGCGGCGCCTTGGCGACGGCTTCCATCGCCAGGTTGCCGCCGGCGCCGGGCCGCGATTCCACGACGATCGGCTGGCCGAGCGACGCGCGCATCTTGTCCGCGACCGTGCGGGCGAGGATGTCGGCCTGGCCGCCGGAGGAAAACGTGAGCAGCAGGCGGATGGGCTTGTTCGGATACGGTTGTGCGCTGGCCGCGGCCGAGAGGGTGAAAACGATGCCCGCGAGGAGGAGCTTCACAGCTCGGCCGCCCAGGCCGCAAGCAGATCCGCCAGCTCATCGACCAGGTGCGGCTGGCCGATCATGTGGTGCGTGGCGCCTTTCAGCGTGTATTCCCTGCAGCGCCCGCGCGCAGCCTGCGCCCATTGGGCGACCTGGCTCGGAAAGACGACCGCGTCCGCGCTGTAGAGGACGGAAAGGACGGGCACGCGGGTGGCCGCCAGGCACTTCGGCCCGTCGGCGCGCGACAGTCGCACGCTCCATTGCGACAGCCACGAGCGCAGGCTGCAGATGCGCCCCGTGTGCAGGGTGCCGTAGTTCGAGGCGCGGGCGCTGCCGCGCGTCGTGCCGGCCTTGCGGTCGCTCGGATCGAGCGTCAGGTCGACGAAGCGCGGATCGGCGGCGGTGCGAAAAACCAGGAACGGCGCGTCCTTCGGCGCCTCCGGATCCGGATTGGCGTCGAAGCCGCGGATGCGGGCCAATGCCCAGTCGGTGATGCGCTCGTTGCGCGCGAGCTGAGCCGCGCGATAACGCTGCAGCCACGCGCGCTCGAACGGCGGCCCGTTCTGCGGATTGAACATGTCGAGCCCGGAGTCGGCCGCGAGCATGTCCGATTCGTCGGTCACCGAGGGATCGAGCCAGTCGGTCAGCACCTGCGCGCGGCCCGGATGCGCGGCGCAGAGCGCGAGCCCATCCACCGGCGGCAGGTCCGCGGCAGACAGATCGATGGGACGCCCGTCGGGCGTTGTCGCGATGGTGAGGCGCTCGGCTTGCGACTGGTAGAACGCGGCGAGCGAGCCGCCGCCCGAGTTGCCGAGCAGCACGATCTTCCGGTAGCCCTCGGCGCGAAGGAAGGCGATGCCGGCGCCGAGGTCCTGGATGCAGCGCTCCATGGTGAGGGTCGCGTCGTTGCCGGCGAAGCGGGTATTGAGCGCGAGGATGGCGCGGCCGCGCCGCTCGAGCGGCGCGAGGAGGTAATGGCCGAAGAAATTGCTGCTCGGATGGATGACGACGAAGGCGACATCCCTGCCGCAGCCTTCCGCGGCAAGCCGGCCGTAGATCGTCGGCTTGAGGAGGTTGAGCCCGCTCTGGCTGTCGGAGCCGCTGCCGGCCTTTACGTCGATCGCAACGAGGCGGCCGAAAGTGGCCGCCACCTACGCGGGAGCGATCGTGCTGTCAGCCGGCATCGCCGGAATCTTGTCGGCGGACTTCGGAGAGGGGCCGTACTTGCGCCGCTTGAGCTCGTTCCAGCGCGCAAGCTCCTTGCCCGCAGCGTTCTCGAGCTTCTTCCAGGTGTCGGATTGCTCGGTGCGCACCGCCATCTCGAGGCGGTGGCCGTCCGGGTCCATGAAGTAGATCGACTGGCACAAGCCGTGGTCCTTCGGCCCGAGGACCTGGACGCCGTGCGCCTCGAGCCGCTTCTTGCCCTCGATCAGGGCGTCCATGTCCGGCACCTCGAAAGCGATGTGCTTGACCCACCAGGGGGTCGGGTCGACGCTGTCGTCGCCGCCGCCCGGCACGTCGAAGAACGCGAGGTAGCTGCCGTCGCCGAGCTCGAAGAAGATGTGGATCGAGTCGGCTTCCTCGCCGACCACCTTGCGCGGCGGCTGGCCGGGCTCGTTCAGCGGCCAGCTCGGCTTTGCGTTCTCGGGCGGCATCAGGCCGGCCACGTACTTCAGGCCGACGACCTTGGTGTAGAAATCGACCGTGCGCTGCGCGTCGCGGCAGCGGTAAGCGATGTGGTGCAGGCGTCCGAACATGGCGACCTCCTAGGCAGGCGATGGTACCAAGCAGGAATGATGCTTGCCTGCATTACGTGCATGAGACTCCTACTTCTTGGCGCCGCTGCGGGCGCCCTGTACTACGTGTTCCGCAAGCCACTGCACGGCCAGCCGATCGACAACGACGCGCTCATTACCAAGGTGCGCATCAAGCTCGACGACCTGATGGAGCACCCCGGTTCGGTGAACATCGAGGTGCACGACGGCCGCGTGATCCTCACCGGGCCGGCGGCCGAGCCGGAGCTGCGCACGGTGGTCCAGGCGCTGCGGGCGATGCCGGGCGTGCGCAAGGTCGAGTGCCGGCTGCGGCCCCACGCGGCCCACGCATGAATTAGCGCCCCGACCCCGGATTACACGGGGCGCGCGTAGAATCCGCGCCCCATGGGAGAGAGCCGCGTGCGCTGGCTCGCCGCGGCTACGGTCGCCGCGAGCTTTTTCTGGATGCTCGGCGCGGCGCCGCTTTTCGACGTCGACGAGGGTGCCTTCAGCCAGGCCACGCTGGAAATGTTCCAGCGTGGGGACTTTCTTTCCACCTACCTCAACGGCCAGCCGCGCTACGACAAGCCGATCCTCGTCTACTGGCTGCAGGCCGCGGCCGTTGCCCTCTTCGGCCCCACTGAATGGGCCTTCCGCCTGCCGTCGGCCCTCTGCGCGACGGCCTGGGCGGGGATCACCTATCTCTTCGTAAGGCGCCGGTACGGTGAGGAGCGCGGGCTTCTCGCCGCGGTCGTGCTCGCGACCTCGCTCGGCGTGTTCATCATCGGCCGCGCCGCCACCGCCGACGCCCTGCTCAACGTCCTCATTGCGGCGTCGATGTTCGCCGCATGGATGCACCTCTCGAGCGGCCGCCGGTCGTGGCTCTACGCCACGCATGCCGCCATCGGCCTGGGCATCCTCGCGAAGGGCCCGATCGCGGTCCTGGTGCCGCTCGCGACGACCTTCATCTTCTGCTGGCTAAGGCGCGATGTGCGCACATGGGCACGCGCCGTGTTCGATTGGCGCGCCCTGCTTCTGCTCCTGGCGATCGCGCTGCCCTGGTACATCGTCATCCTGATGAAGGAAGGCCGCGGCTTCGTCGAAGGCTTTTTCTTCAAGCACAACCTCGGCCGCTTCAGCGGGCCGGTCTCCGGCCATGCCGGGAGCCTGTTCTATTACTTCCCGGTGATCCTCCTGCTCAGCCTGCCTTTTACCGCGCTGATCGTGCCGGTTTTTACCCGCATCCGCACGGTCTGGCGCGATGATCTGCAGGCGTATCTCCTCATCTGGTTCGGCTTCGTCTTCGTGTTCTTCTCGCTGTCCGGGACCAAGCTGCCGCATTACGTCCTCTACGGATACACCGCCCTCGTCGTGCTCATGGCGGTCAACGGGGCTGACCTGAAGTCGGTGTTCTGGCCGCTGGTGCCGGTGCTTCTGTTCTTCGTCGGCCTGATCGCGCTGCCGTATGGGCTGACGTTCGCCAAGGACCGCGTCGCGGACGCCTTGTACGGCGAGGTGTTCGCGGCGTCGCTCCAATACTTCGATACGGTGTATTTCGCGTTCCTCGCGATCATGTGCGCGCTCGTCCTCTACGCGATGATCGAGCGGCGCACGTCGCTGCCGCGCAAGCTCGCGATCTTCGGCCTCGCGGCGGTCGCCTCGCTCGCCACCCTCGTGGTGCCGATCGCCGGCTTCGCGCAGCAGTCTTCGATCAGGGAGGCCGCGCTCCTTTGCCGCGAGCGCAACCTCGACGCCGTGATGTGGCGCCTGAACGCGCCCAGCTTCAGTGTGTATCGCGGCGCCCCGACGCCGAGCCGGGATCCGCGCCCGGGCGACGTGGTGGTGACCCGCAGCGACCGCCTGCGGCAACTGCCGCCCGGCCTCGCCTACGACCTCCTCTACTCGAAGCGCGGCATCGTCCTCGCGAGAATGCGCCCTTGAGGCATTGGCGGATCTGGCTGGTGCCGGCAATCGCGGCGCTGGCATTCGCCGGCATCTGGATGCTCGATGCGAACCGCGCCGTGTTCGCGGCGCTGAATGCCCTCGGGCCCGCCACCGGCGACTGGCTCTGGGCGAACATCACCGTTGTGGGCGACACGGTGGTCGCCTTCGCGCTCTGCCTGCCACTTTGGCGACGGCGGCCCGATCTCGTCTGGGCGTTCCTCTTCGTGGCGCTCCTCGGCACCTTGTGGGTCCACGGCTTCAAACCGCTGGTCGACGTCGCGCGCCCGCCGGCGGTGATGGGGGATGTGCACATCATCGGCCCGGCGTACAAGGCGGGCAGCTTCCCCTCCGGCCACGCCACCACCGCCTTCGCCATCGGCGGCCTCTTCGCCCTCGGCCTGAAATTCCGTACGACGTACGTAATTCTCGCGACAGCCGCGCTCATCGTCGCTCTTTCGCGGGCGGTGGTGGGCGTGCATTGGCCGCTCGACATCCTTGCCGGCGCCTTTGGGGGCTGGCTTGCGGCGGCGGCGGCGATCGCCATCGGGCGCCGGACTTTCCATCTCGGTGGGAAACCCGCGGTGCAATGGGCGCTCGGCGTGTTCCTCGCCGGCTGCGCGGCGTGGCTGGTGATCGGGCATTCGAAGAGCGGCTATCCGCAAGCCGACCTTTTCCAGCGGGCCATCGGCATTTGCTGCCTCGCGGCTGCGGCGGCTAGACTGAAGCGTGCTGCCGCATAACGCGCCCCTGCAGGTCTCGGTCGTCATCCCGGTCTACAACGAGGAGGCGAACGTCGCCGAGCTGGTCGAGCGCGTCGGCGCGGCCTTGCGTAGGTCGGGCAAAAGTTTCGAGCTGATCTGCGTCGACGACGGCTCGCGCGACGGCTCCGCCGCCGCGCTCGATGCCCTGGCGACGAGCCGGCCGTGGCTGAAGCCGCTGTACCTGATCCGCAACTATGGCCAGTCGGCCGCCCTGCAGGCCGGCTTCGACGCCGCGCAGGGCGAGATCATCGTCACGCTCGATGGCGACCTGCAAAACGATCCGGACGACATCCCGCAGCTCCTGGAGATGCTCGAGCAGCGCCCCGACATCGATGTGATCTCGGGCTGGCGCAAAGATCGCCAGGACCGCACCGTGTCGCGCAAGATCCCGTCGGCCGCGGCCAACCTGGTGATCTCGCGCGTCACCGGCGTGAAGCTTCACGACTACGGCTGCGCCCTGAAGCTCTACCGCGCCGACGTCATCCGCGGCCTGCGCCTCTATGGCGAGCTGCACCGCTTCATCCCGGCGCTCGCCGCGGAGGTCGGAGCGAAGATCGTCGAGGTGCCGGTGCGCCACCACGCCCGCACGCGCGGCGTGTCGAAGTACGGGATCGACCGCACGTTCCGCGTGCTGCTCGATCTGCTGTGGATCAAGTTCCTGATGCGCTTCCTGCACCGCCCCCTGCAGGCTTTCGGCGGCGTGGGACTGGCGATGGGCGCCGCCGGATCCCTGATCCTCGCCTGGCTCACGGCGGAGAAGATCGCGCTCGGGCACGACATCGGTGGCCGGCCGCTCCTCCTTCTGGGCGTGCTCCTCGTCCTGATCGGCGTGCAGCTCGTGGCCACCGGCCTCATCGGCGAGCTCCTCACCCGCATCTATCACGAGCCGCAAGGAAGGCCGCAATACCTGCTCCGGCGCCAGCCCAGAAAAAGCACCTGAAGACCGCTGGGCGCATCGCGGTCGGCATCGCGCTGCTCGCGGCGGTCGTCTGGTACGCCGACCCGCAAGCGCTTGCCATCCAGCTCCAGGCCGTGGACAAGAAGTGGTTCGCGATCGGCCTCGCCGCCTCGGTCCTCTCCAATGTAATTTCGGCCGCTCGCTGGGCCGCCATCGCGCGCGGCCTGGGCCTCGCGGCGCCGCTCGGCGGCGCCGTCGCCAGCTATTTCCGCGGCATGACGATGAACGTGCTCCTGCCGGGGGCCACGGTTTCCGGCGACCTCCTGCGCGGCTACGAGCTTTCCCGATCGAACGCCAACGCCATCCTGCGCTCGGGCCTGTCGGTGCTGCTCGATCGGCTGAGCGGGCTCTGGGTGCTGTGCGGCATGTCGTTCCTCGCCCTCCTCGCCGCGCTGGCCCTCGGCATGCTGGAGATCGACAAGCCGGTGGCTCTTTACATCGCCGGCCTTGCGCTCGCGCTCGCGCTGCCGTGGGTGCCGGTGCCGTGGCCGCGCTGGGAAAAGGTGCGCCGGGAAGCGTTGCAGTCGGGCGGACCGGTGCTCGGCTCGATCGGCCTGTCGGGACTGGTGCAGGTGTTCTCGGCGGCCGCGCTCTGGTTCTTCGCCTTTGCCGCCGGCGTGCAGCTCACCTATCCCGTGATGCTCGCCGCGGCGGCGCCGATCTTCATCATGGGCGCGATGCCGCTTGGCTGGGGCGGCTTCGGCGCGCGCGAGCTTTCGGCAGTAGTGGTGCTCGGCGTGCTCGACGTAATGGCCGACCAGGCCACGGCGACCGCGCTCCTCTACGGCATCTCCGCGGTGCTGCAGGGCGTGCTGGCAGCCCCGTTGTTCCTAGTTCGCGCGCGCAGCCAGAATTGAGGACGGGTCGGCGACGCGGTGGGCGACGCCGTTCCTGAGGCGCAGGACCTTCCAGAAAAAGTTGATGCGCGAGACCTCGGTGAGCTGGTCCGCGCTCGACACCATGTCGCGCAGCTCGAAATCCGGATGGAAGCCGAGCTTGTCGGAGAAGCGCGCGAGGCTTTTCTCGACCGCGGCGACCAGGCGGTTGTCCGAGCGCACGTGGTTCACCAGGAAGATCTCGCCGTCGGGCTTGCACACGCGATGCAGCTCTTCCAGGAGCTGCGCCGGCCGCTCGACCACCGACACCACGTACATCGCCACCACCTTGTCGAAGCTCGCGTCGGGGAAGCTCATTTGCTGCGCGTCCATCTCGAGCAGCGCCTCGACGTTGTCGAGCCGCCGGCTGGCCACGCGCCGGCGCGCCTTCTCCAGCATCTCGCTCGACACGTCGATGCCGGTGATGGTGACCTCGCGGGGATAAAGCGGCAGCGAAAGACCCGTACCGACGCCGACTTCGAGCACGCGATCGCCGCGCCTGAGGCCGAGCGCCTCCATGACGGCTTTGCGGCCCGGCTGCAGCACGGGGCCGAAAACGGCGTCGTAGACGCCCGCGTAGCGGCGATAAGCCGCCTTCACCGACTCGATTTGCATTATTCGGCGGAATTATGCCGCAGGTCGGGCGCCGCGATGGAACTGAGGGGGCGCGCCGGACAGCACGATACGGGCAGGTTCGCAGGCGTCATGTATCTCGAGGACGGAGCAAACGCCGCTCCCGGCACGTACATTGCACCTTATTCGGCGATCCAATGAAGATTGCGCAGATCGCCCCGTTGGCCGAGAGCGTTCCGCCGAAGCTATATGGCGGCACGGAGCGCGTCGTCGCGTACCTGACCGAGGAGCTGGTGCGGCTGGGTCACGACGTGACGCTCTTCGCGAGCGGCGACTCGGACACATCGGCGCGCCTGGTCGCCTGCTCGCCGCGCGCGTTGCGCCTCGATCCAACGGTGAAGGATCCGCTTGCGCCGACCGCGCTGATGATCGAGCGCGTCCGGCAGCGCGCGAACGAATTCGACATCCTGCACTTCCATACCGACCCGGTGCACTTTCCGGTCTTTCGCCCGATGGCGCGCAAGACCGTGACCACGATGCACAGCCGCCTGGACGCGCCGGAGCTGGTCGAGCTGTACCGCGAGTTCAGCGACATGCCCCTGGTCTCGATCTCGAACAGCCAGAGGAAGCCGCTGCCGTTCGCGAACTGGATCGGCACCGTCTACCACGGACTCGCGCGGGAAGTCTGCCCGTTCAATCCGGCCTTCAAGCATCCCTCGCGCGGCGGCTACTACGCCTTCCTCGGCCGCGTGTCGCCCGAGAAGGGCCTCGAGCGCGCGATCGAGATCGCACGCCGGGCCGGCGCGCGCCTGCGCATCGCGGCGAAGATCGACCCAGCCGACGAGGAGTATTTCAATGCGCGCATCACGCCGCTCCTCGCGGCGCCGGACATCGAGTTCATCGGCGAGCTCAACGAGGCGCAGAAGCCCGCGTTCCTCGGCAATGCGCTCGCCCTCCTTTTCCCGATAGCCTGGCCCGAGCCGTTCGGACTGGCGATGATCGAGGCGATGTCGTGCGGCACGCCGATCATCGCGTTTCGCCACGGCTCCGTGCCCGAGGTGGTGGAGGACGGCCGCACCGGTTTCATCGTCGACTCGATCGAGGAAGCCGTCGCCGCGCTCGGCAAGGCGGCTCGCCTGGACCGCGCCTTCGTGCGCCAGCGCTTCGAGGAACGCTTCTCCGCCGCGCGCATGGCGCAGGATTACCTCGCGGCCTACCGCGCGCTCGGGCGTCGGCGGGCGGCCGTCGCCGCGTGAGAAGGGAAACCGAATCGGCGACCGGTCCCGTGCTGGTGCCGGGAGTGGTGTCGCTCGCGGCCTCGAGCCGGCGCACCCTCAAGCACGGCGACACCTTCGCCATGTTCGACGAGTTCGGCGACGTGGTCGACGTCGAGCACAGCCCGGCGGGCCTGTTCCACCACGACACGCGGTTTCTCTCGCGCCTGCACTTCACCATCGAAGGGCATCGGCCGCTGGTGCTGTCCTCCACCGTGCAGCCGGACAACGTCATTTTGGACGTCGACCTCACCAACCCGGACCTCTTCGACCCGCAGGGCGAGCTGGTGCTCGCCAAGGACACGTTCCACATCGCGCGCGCGAAATTCCTGTGGCAGGCGTGCTGCTATGAGCTGTTCACCGTCACGAGCTATGGCGACCAGCGGCGCAAGCTGCACTGCGCGCTCGACTTCGGCGCCGACTTCGCCGATCTGTTCGAGATCCGCGGCTACCGGCGCTCACGGCACGGCGCGATCACCTCGCGCGTGGTCGGCGCCTCCGAAGTGCAGTTCGATTACGCATCGATCGACGATCGGCCGCGCAGCATGCGCATCTCCTTCGGGTCCGCGCCCGCCAAGCTCGCGCCGACCCGGGCCGAGTTCGAGCTCGATCTCGCGCCGCGCGAGCGCCGTGCCATAGCGGTCTCCGTGCAGTGCTCGGAAGGCACCGCTGCGCCGCGGCCCGAGAAGCGCTTCTTCGTCATGCGACGCGCCGCGCGCCGGGCGCTCACCGTCGCCCGCGAAGCGGCGCCGGCAATCGAAACGTCGAATCCGGCGTTCAACAGCGTCCTCGAGCGCTCGAGCGCCGACCTCGCGATGCTGATGACCGATACGCCGCACGGCCCCTACCCGTACGCCGGCGTGCCGTGGTTCTCGACCGCCTTCGGCCGCGACGGCCTGCTCACCGCGCTCGAGATCCTCTGGATCGAGCCTTCGGTCGCGCGCGGCGTGCTGCGCTTCCTCGCGGCGCACCAGGGCGAGCGCGAGGACGCGGGCGCCGACATGGAGCCGGGCAAGATCCTGCACGAGGTACGCGAATGCGAGCTCGCGCGGCTGGGCGAGGTGCCGTTCGCGCGTTACTACGGCTCGATCGACTCGACGCCGCTGTTCATCGCGCTCGCCGGCCTCTACTGGGAGCGCACGCACGATCGCGCCACGCTGCAGGCGATCTGGCCGAACGTGCTCGCCGCGCTCCAGTGGATCGAGCGCTCGGGCGATCGCGATGGCGACGGCTTCGTCGAATACGGCCGCCGGCGCTCGAGCGGCCTGCGCAACCAGGGCTGGAAGGATTCCGACGATGCGGTGTTCCACGCCGACGGCTCGCTCGCGAGCGGGCCGATCGCGCTGTGCGAGGTGCAGGGCTACGTGTACCTCGCGTACCGGATGGCGGCGCGGCTCGCCGGGGACATGGAGGACATGCGCCTCGCCGCCGAGCTCACCGTCAAGGCGGAGAAGCTGCGCCGGCGCTTCGATGAAGTGTTCTGGGACGAGGAGCTCGGCACGTACGCCCTCGCCCTCGACGGCGACAAGCAACCCTGCCGCGTGCGCAGCTCGAACGCCGGGCAGCTCCTTTTCACGGGCATCGCGGCGCCGGAGCGCGCGAGCCGCGTCGTCGAGGGCTTGTTCGCGGCCGACTTTTTCACCGGCTGGGGCATCCGCACCCTCGGCCGGCGCGAGCAGCGCTTCAACCCCGCGTCCTATCACAACGGCTCGGTGTGGCCCCACGACAACGCCATCATTGGCCTGGGCGTTGCGCGCTATGGCTACTGCGACAAGGCGCTCGCGCTGACCACCGCGCTGTTCGACGCCGCCGCCCACATGCACCTTCGCCGCCTGCCCGAGCTCTTCTGCGGCTTCGAGCGCAAGCGCGGCAAGGCCCCCACGCTATACCCGGTCGCGTGCGCGCCGCAGGCGTGGGCCGCGGTGACCCCCTTCGCGCTGATCCAGGCCTGCCTGGGTCTCGAGGTCGACTGCGGGGCCGGAAAGGTCCGCCTGCGGCGGCCGCAGCTGCCGCATTTTCTCGACTGGATGCGGGTGAAACGCCTGCGGATAGGGGAGGCCAGCGTCGACCTGATGTTGCGCCGGCACGACTCGGGCGTGGGGGTCAATTTGGTGGCGCGGGAAGGCTCGGCCGAGATCGAGGTCCAGCTTTAGGGCGGACTTGCGAAACTGTGGCGGAGCGCGCCCGGCGGAGCGACAATAATCCCCCTCATGCTTACCACCATCCCCAATCCGTACCCGCCCGTCGGCTCGAAGTGGAAAGACGCCGACCGGCGCGCCAAGCGCACCGTGCAGGTAGTGCGCCTCGACCTCGACACGCGCCGCGTGCGCATCCACTGCATCGAGACCGACATCCTCTCCTGGGCCAAGCCCGAGCGGTTCAACGGCACGAGCCGCGGCTACATCCCGATCGGCGCCGATCCGGCGCGCAAGCGCCGCTAGTCCACGTACCTCGTGGGCCCGGCCGCGTCGCGGCCGGGAGGCGCCTCCGGAGCATCGTCCGCCGCGCCGGCCGCGGTTTCGTCGAGGATGATGTCGACGACGCGCAGGAAAATATCGCGCGGCGGCTTGGACTGGTCGGCGATCCATTTCTCGATTTCGGCGGCTGGCACCTGGAGCGCCTTCGCGAGCTCGTCGCGGCCGCCGACGAGTTCGGCAGCCTTCTGCAAGGCCCTGCTGTAGATGGTGGCGGCCACGAGCCAATGATTCCGCAACTGGTCGCGACGCACAATCGCTGCGCGCCCGACAAATTACATCGGGTCGGTTCCGACAGGAAAGGCCCGACGAACTAGTTCGTGCTTCCGGTCTTGTCGAGGTGCAGGAGGACGATCTCGACGGCGGCGAGGAACACCATCTGCGGCGGATCGTCGCGGCCTTCGAGCCAGCCGCGCACCGAAACCTCGGACAGCCCGAGGTGCTTCGCGAGCTGCTCTATGCCGCCCAGGATGAGACACGCGCGATGCAACGCCCGCGCATAGGTCGTTTCGCGCGAGGCCGGGGGCGTCGGGCAGTCGGCTTGCGCCGATAAAGAGGCAGGCATCATCCGATCATCCGCCGCGGGGGCGCGCGGTCAAGTCGCTGCAAGGCAAACGCCAGTGTCGATTTTTCCCGCATTCCCGCGTCGAACGCGATGAGGTCAGTCGAATGACGCCCACGGCCCCCCGGAAGCGCAATCCTTCGGGGCCGCAGGCTCCGCCGGCCCGGAAGCGTCGGCGGCCGAACCGTTGTCGTCGATGATCAGGTCCACCACCCGCAGGAACACCTCCCGCGCCGGCTTCTTCTGGTCGGCGAGCCATTTCTCGACTTCGGCCACCGGCACCTGCAGCGTGCGCGCGAGCTTTTCGCGGCCGCCGACGATCTCCGCAGCCTTGCGCACCGCCCGGCTGTAGACGCTCGAGGCTGTCATGGCCGCTTTCAGGTCGCCCGGCCGGGCGCCTCGAGGTTGAGCAGCACGATCTCCACCGCGCCGAGGAACACGTCATAGGGCGGGTCCTGCATGCCGTGGAGCCATTTCTGCAACTCGACCTCGGCCACGCCCAGATGGTGAGCGAGGGGCGCCACGCCGCCGACGATCAGGCAGGCGCGGTGCAGGACCCGCGCATAAGTCGATTCCCGCGACGCCGGGGCGACGGGACACTCGGGGACAGGAGACCCAACGGACGGGCGCACGAGCCCGATTATGCGCGAACTATGCGCGGTTGCGCTTCGCCGCCAAAGCCTCGAGCAGGCGCTCGAGCGCCACCGGCTTCGCGAAGTGATGATCGAACCCGGCTTCGCGGGCGCGCGCCACGTCTTCGGGACCGGCGCGGCCGGTCACGGCAATGAGGGTCGTGGCGGCGCCCCAGGGTTGCTCGCGGATCTTCTGCGCAAGCACATAGCCCGACATGCCTTGCATGCCGATGTCGAGCAGCGCCGCATCGGGCTTCGCCTGCGCCCCCAGGCGCAGCGCCTCGGCTCCGCTTGCCGCCTTGAAAGTTTCGTGGCCGGCGATGCGCAGCAGTGCCGTGAGCGTATGCGCGGCGTCGGCGTTGTCGTCCACCACCAGGATGCGCAGCGGTTGCCGCGCGGCGGGAAGGCGCACGGCGGCGCGCACCGCGTCGCGAAACTCGACCGCGGCGCGCTCCAGGCCGGCGTCGCGCTCACGCTCGGGCAGGTCGATGTAGGCCACGGCACCGAGCGCCTCGCATGCCTCGCGCATCGCGGCGAGCGCGCCGTCGCGCAGTTGCGTCGACGTCGCCCGGCAGCAGATGAACGGGATCGCGCTCGTTGCCTTGTACGCCTTCACGCACTCGAGGAAGCGCAGCATCTGCGAGCCCTCGAAGTGCTGTCCGCAGACGATTGCGTCGATGCCCTGGTGCGTCGCGACCGCGCTGTTCTGCAGGAGGTCCAGACCGTCGGTCAGGGTGTGGACCGGCACCAGCGTGAACTCGTTGCCGAGAATTTTGCCGAGCGCCTGGAAGCCCTCGGCGCTCTCGGCGATCAGCACCCGCTTGCGTGCCTCCGTGGCGGGCTGCGCCGGGTCAGCGGGCTTTTTCTCGTCGAGGATGATGTCCAGCACCTTCTCGAAGATCGGCTCCGGCGGAAACGCGCGACCAGCGAGCCAGAGCGCGAGGTCGTGCGGATGCACGCCGAGGGTGTCGGCGAGGGCTTCGCGGGTTCCCTTGATTGCCAGCGCACGCTTCAGCAAGCGCGCTGAAGTCTGCGCGTCGAGTTGGTCGTTCCCCACGGCGGCGATGATACGTGCTCGCTCGTCGATATCCAACGTCGGGAATCTCCCGACAAATGCGGAAATCTGTGGTAGAGCGGCGTGCGTTGCCGACGTTACAATCGCCAGCCCTCATGCTCCAAGAACGAATGTCCCTCGCCGTAGCCGCCGCGATCGCATACGCAGCGCTGCGCGACTTCATGCACCCCGGGAGCCACCGCGTGTCGGTCGCGGAGTACCACGAAGCGCTGCACCTGCTTGCCTCTCACATCGGCATCGTGGCGCCGATATTCGGCGCGGGCGCCGAAGGTGCTTCGATGGAGCCGATCTCACGCGAGGTACTGGCCGAGGGACACTTCGCGGGCGGCGCGCTGCGGCTGGAATTCGCCGACGCGAGGGCGCCCTACACCGACCTCGCGATTCGCAAGGGCGATCTCGACGCCATCATCGAGAAGCTGCGCGCCGCTTTCCGGCCGGTAATGGCCGGCCCAGCGGGCCGCGCGGGCGTCGCAAGGGTTGCACTCATGAGGAAAGCCCAGTGAACCCGACTGCGCGCCACGGCTGGCAGGACCTGCTCAAGCAGCCGGCGCTGGGCGATCACATCGTCCAGACCTACCAGGACCACCAATTCCTGGCCGACGCGGTGGGCGAGTACATCGGCAGCGGCCTGCGCAGCGGCGACGCCGCGGTGATCATCGCGCGGCCGGCGCATCGCGCTGCATTTACGCGGCGCCTAGCCCGGGAGGGCATCGACGTGAACGGCGCGATCGCGGCCGGCCAGTTGCGCCTGTTCGACGCCGAAGAGACGCTCGCCAGGTTCATGTGCGCCGGGATGCCCGACTGGGATGCTTTCCGCGCGCTGATCGGGGGAATCATCGCCGAGCTGCGGCTGCAATATGGGACGGTCCGCGCCTACGGCGAGATGGTCGACATCCTCTGGCAGGACGGCCGGCGCGATGCCGCCATCCGGCTGGAAGAGCATTGGAACGAGCTCGGCGAGCTGCAAACGTTCTCGCTGCTGTGCGCCTATTACATGGACGCCCTCGACACCGAGGCGTACGGCGGGGCGCTCGAGCGTGTCTGCAAAGTACACAGCCACCTTATCCCGGTGCGCGATTACGACGCGCTCGACGAGGCGGTTGCGGCTGCCAGCCGGCGCGTGCTCGACGAGCCGCTATCGCGCATGATGCTCTCGCTCGCCGCCCAGCGCGGTCCGGGCACCGAGATGCCCCTGGGCCAGGCGGCGCTGCTGTGGCTGAAGAAGAACATGCCGCTCACCGCGGAAAAGGTCCTCGCCGAAGTCAGGGCGCGCGCCTAGTGGGCCTTGCGCTCGGCTCGGCGCTCGCCGAGAGCGAAGGTGATCTCGCCGACTTCTTCGAGAACGCGGCGATCCCCCTTCACTGGGTCGACCGCAACGGCGTCATCTTGCGCGCCAATCGCGCGGAGCTCGAATGCCTGGGCTATACGGCGCAGGAATACGTCGGGCACAACATTGCCGAATTCCATGCGGATAGCGACGGCCTGTCGGACATCCTGCGCCGCCTGACCAAAGGCGAGACGTTGCGCGATGTGGCCGCGCGCATGCGCCGCCGCGACGGGTCGCTGATTGACGTGCGCATCACGTCGAACGTCAAGTGGAAGGACGGCGAGTTCGTCCATACCCGGTGCATCACGCGCGATGTCAGCGCCGAGCGCCACGCCGACGACGTCATCGCGCAGACCGCGGACTACCTCGAGGGCATGCTCGAAGGCTTCGTCGCCTACGACGCGGACTGGCGCATGACCTACATGAACCGCGCGGCTGAGCAGCTCCTCGGCCGCGACCGCCGCGAAGTCCTCGGCAAGCGATGGCGCGAGGCCTTCCCGCATGCCGTCGGCAATCCGGTCGACCACATGTACCAGCGCGTAATGGGCTCGCGGCAGGCCGAGCGCATGGAGTACCGCTATCCGCATTACGACAATCGCTGGCTCGAGATCAGCGCTTCGCCGGTGAAGACCGGCGGCGTCGCGGTGTATTTCCGCGACGTGAGCGAGCTCAAGCGCCGCGAGGAGGTGCAGTCGCGCCTCGCCGCGATCGTCGAGTCCTCCGAGGACGCCATCATCAGCAAGTCCCTCGAGGGCATCGTGCAGTCGTGGAACGCGGCAGCCGAGCGCATGTACGGGTACAGCGCCGCCGAGACCGTGGGCCGGTCGATCCTCCTCGTCATCCCGCGGGAGATGCACGCCGAGGAGGATCAGATCCTCGCCCGCCTGCGCGCCGGCGAGCGCATCGAGCATTACGACACCGTGCGCCGGACGAAAGACGGACGCATGATCGACGTCTCCATCACGGTGTCGCCCGTGCGCGATGCCACCGGCACGGTGGTCGGCGCGTCCAAGACGGCGCGCGACATCACCGCGCGCAAGGCGACCGAGAAGGCCCTCGAGGACGCCAACCGCTACAAGGACGAGTTCCTGGCGATGCTCGCGCACGAGCTGCGCAACCCGCTCGCCCCGATCAGCAACGCCCTGCAGCTCATGCGCGTCGTCGACCCGTCCAGCGGCCAGGCGATGCAGGCGCGCGCGATCATGGAGCGGCAGCTCACCCATCTCGTGCGTCTGGTGGACGACCTGATGGAGGTGTCGCGCATCACGCGCGGCAAGATCGAGCTGCGCAAGGAGCCGGTGCTGCTCAGCACGGTGATGCTGAGCGCCGTCGAAACCGCGCGGCCGGCCATCGAAGCGGCGCAGCACAACTTCCGCATCGACATGCCGGCCGAAACCATCGAGCTCGAGGCCGACTTCGTGCGCCTGGCGCAGGTGATCTCGAACCTGCTCGGCAACGCCGCCAAATACACCGACCACGGCGGCGAGATCACGCTCGCGGCGGAATGCCGCGACGGCGAGGCGGTGATCCGAGTGCGCGACAACGGCATCGGCATTGCGCCGGAGATGCTGCCGGGCATCTTCGAGATGTTCGCGCAGGTCGAGGGCAGCGTTAAGCGCTCGCAGGGTGGCCTCGGCATCGGCCTTGCACTGGCGCGGGCGCTGGTCGAGCTGCACGGCGGGCGCATCGAAGCGAATAGCGCGGGCCGCGGCCAGGGCGCCGAATTCACCGTGCGCCTGCCGCTCGCGCGCGCCGCGCCCCAGCCGGCGCCGCGCGCGTCGCAAGGCACGCGCGCGAAGGGCCGCACCCGGCGGCGGGTGCTGATCGTGGACGACAACGTCGACGCGGCCGAAACCCTGCAGATGGTCATCGCCAGCATGGGCCACGAAGTCGAGGCGGCGCACGACGGCCACGCCGCGCTAGCCGCCGCGCGCAGCCGGCGGCCGGACGTCGTGCTGCTCGACATCTCGATGCCGGGCATGGACGGCCTGACCGTAGCGCGCGAGCTGCGGCGGGAGCCCGACATGCGCAAGATCCGCGTGGTGGCGCTAACCGGCTTCGGTCAAGAGGCCGATCGCCGGCGCAGCGAGGAAGCCGGCTTCGACGACCACCTGGTCAAGCCGGTCTCGCCCGAGCAGCTGCGCCGGGTACTCGAGCCCTAAGATCCGAGGTTTACTGGCGGGTCGGGCGCAGGGGCGCGACGTCGGGGGTGCTCTGCTCGACCGTGGCGTCGAGGTCGATCTGGTGGCGCACGAACTTGGCTAGCGCGAGGACGAACTTCAGCCGGTCGATGGCGATCCGCTCGGGATACTCCTGCATGGCAAGCTGCAGCTGCTCCTCGATCTGCACGAGCTTGGCCTTGATCTCGGGTGAGGGCGGCGGATACATGGTCGGAGGATCCAGTTCTTTTTTGTCGGGCTTTGGCGGCAGTTGAAAAGTTAGGCCATGTGCGTTTTCGGCGCAGTCGCCGTCCTTGTGTAATTTGTGTAGTACGGAAACTACTCGGCGCGTAATTTTCGAGAGATAGACGCGGGCGCGCCGGTGCTCTTGAATCCCGCCATGCCGAACCCCCTCAGCCCCTTGCCGGCGGAGCGCACGCGCCAGGTCCTGATCGTCGAGGACAACGTGGCGGCATCTCGTCAAGCCGGCCGACCCGCGCTTCATCGAAAGCTTGCTCGGCTAACTACTTGGCTTGAGCGCCACAAGGCGCCGCAGCAGTGCCTGTGGGTCGTAGGGCTTGGCAATGAAATCATGGAACCCGGCTGCCTTCGCCAGGCGCCGGTCCATGTCGCTGCTATAGGCGGTGAGGGCGATGAGCACGGGGCGCTCGTCGCGGTAGCGCGCGGTGATCTCCTCGGCAATTTCGAGCCCGCTGCGGTCGGGCAGCACGATGTCGAGCACCACC
>DATLDY010000149.1:0-7017 GCA_035525655.1 Burkholderiales bacterium | reverse complement strand
CGCAGTTCAGCCGGAATTTTTCTTCGATGTCGGCGCGCGTGAGCGGCTCGTGCGCGCCCCCACGCATGTGCGCCTGGCGTTCCTCCACCGTGCTGCCGTCGCGTAGCTTCACGCGCACGTGGCCGGTGAATTCATCCGGGTAGGGATTGTCGGGTTCGATCTCGTAGCGCACCTTTGCAGCCAATGACCGCAAGCGCGGATCGCGCACCCGCTCCTCGGTGAAGGCTTCAAGCCCGGCGTGCCCGAGCACGAACCCGGCGGCGATGCAGTACGGCGTGCTGAACTTGCCCGCATAGGCGTTTGGCGGCTGCTGTTTCGACGCGAGCGGCTCCCATAAGCGATGCACCGTGCCTTCGGCCGCCTCGCACATGACCTCCGTGATGTCCTCAACCCGGACGCGCTCGGCCAGCCGCCGCGCGCAATCCACGTAGGGCTGCGTCATCGTCCCGCATGCGTAAGGCTTGAACGCGATGCTGTTTGCCACCCAGCGCTCGCCGAAACCTTCGGTGAGCCTGGGCCAGTCGCCTTCCGTGGTGTGCGCAAACGCGTGATAGAAGCCGTGCGTGCCTTCGAGCACGGTGCGCGGGCCGATGAAGCCGGCCCGCGCGAGGTCGCACGCGCGGATGCCGGCCTGCGCCGCCCATCCCGGATGCATCCGCTTGGTCCATGAGCCCTCGGCGAGGTACTCGATGATGCCGCTCGCCATCGAGCCGACGATGCCGAGCGCATCGACGAGTTGCTTCGGAGATAGCCGCATTGCAGTGCCGACGGCCCCTGCAGCCGCGAGCGCGCCCAGCACCGCGGTCGGGTGGAAGCCGGCCTTGTGGATGCGCTTGGGCGCGACGAGGCTCGCACGGCACATGAGCTCGGTGCCCACCGCGACGCCGGCGAGTGCGTCGCTTCCCGGGATGCGCTCGCGCTCGGCAATCGCCAGCACGGCGGGAATGATCACCGCGCCGGCGTGCACCGGGCCGCCTTCGAACGTATCGTCGAAATCCTCGCCGTGCGCCGCAGTGCCGTTGACGAAGGCCGCGCCGCCGCTGTCGAGCGCGCGTGCGTGGCCGACAGCGGTGCAGGCGCCGCCGCTCTCCCAGCTCTTGATGGCGGCTTGCACGTAATCGGTGCTGCGCGCGGCGACGCAAAGGCCGGCGATGTCGATCAGGAGTTTTTCTGCGGTGTCGCGAAAGGCGGCGCAGTTGACGCGCGCGAAGTCGATGCGGCTCGCGAGCTGTTCGGCGATGGAGGGCATGGGGCCGCAATTATTACCTGCAGTCGTCACCACTTCGCCCGGCCGACCAGCCACATCAGAAGGGCGGCGCTCACCAGGATGCCACTCGCAACGACCGCGAAGATGCCCGTGAGCGATACGGCAAGCGCGCCGCCCACCACCACGATGGCGAGCCGAACCGTGCCGGCGAGCACCGGGCGCAGCACGCGCCCGGCGCCCTGCGAGGCGAAGTAAAGCGCGATGCTGGCCGCGAGCAGCGCATAGAAGGGACCGACGATGCGCAGGTAGCGGCTGCCCGCCTCCAGCACGGCCGCATCGCTGCTGAAGAGCCCCACCCAAGCCAGCGGGAAGATGGCTGCCGCGGTGCCGATGACCAGGCAGATGGCTGCCGCCAGCGCCGTCCCGGCCCAGGCGATCTGCTTTGCGCGCGCGCCGTGCCCTGCGCCGACGTTCGTGCCCACCAGCACCACGAGCGCCTGGCCCACCGCGAACACGAGCGGTATCTGCAGCAGCTCGAGCCGCACGCCGACGCCGTACCCCGCGAGCGCCGCCGGTCCGAAGCGGCCGACGAACCCGGTGAGCACGACGGCGGTGAGGACCGTCTGGAACGAGTTCAGCACCGACCAGCCGCCGACGCGCAGGATGTCCCTGAAGAGGCGTTTCTCGAGGACGAAGTCTTCCGCACGCGGACGCAGCGGGCTCGCACGCCGGAACACCACCGCCGCCATGGCAAGGCCCGCCAGCCCGAATGTCGTGACGTAGGCGACGCCGGCGCCCGCGATACCGAGCCGCGGCATCGGACCGAGGCCATGGACGAGCGAACCGGAGAGCGGGACGTGAACCACGGCAGCGGCGATCAGCGTGACCGCCGGCACGAGCATGTTGCCGGTGCCGCGCAACACGCTCGACAGCGTGTTGGCCAGCCAGACCGAGATCGCGCCGGCGAACACGATGTTGGAGTAGGCGAGGGCATTCGCGAGCGTCTCGCCTTCGCCGCCGAGCACGCGATACAGCGGGCGTGCAAACGCGAGGATGAGCACGGTAAAGCCCGCCGCCATGCCTGCCGCGATGATCAGTGCATGGACGACCAGCCGCCGTGCGCGCGCCGCATCGCCCGCGCCGAGCGCCCGCGCGATCGCCGAGGACACGCCGCCTCCCATGGCGCCGGCGGAAGTCATCTGCAGCAGCATGATGAGCGGGAAGACGAGCGCGAGGCCCGCGAGCGGGGCGGTACCCAGGCGGCCGACGAAATACGTGTCGCCCACGGACACCATCGACTGGAAGGCGACCAGCAGCAACCCCGGTGCCGAGAGGCGCAACAGCGTCGGTACGATCGGCGCCGTAAGGAGAGGGCTGGTCATTTAAGCAGCCGGAGCAAGACGAGCGCAGCGCCCGCGCCTAGAAGGACGCCGAGCGTGTTGGCGAACATATCGGCCACCTCGAAATGCCGGCCAGTAAAGCCCTGCAGGAATTCGATCGCGACGCCCATGGCGATGAAGCCCGCGGCGTACAGCGCACGCGTGCGCGTGCGGCGGTAGAGGAACGCGAACCAGAACATGAGGGTGCCGTAGGCGGCGAAGTGCGAAAGCTTGTCGCTCGCGCCGACATCGGGCGGATGCGGCATGAGCGATAGCCAGAGGATGGCGGCGACCAGCAGCCAGCCGATCGCTACGAGAAAGGGGCGGGAGCTTATGCCCCCGATTCTAGAAGAGGGTGAACTGCCCGGGGTTCTTGGCCGGCGGCTTGAAGAGCGTGCAATCGAGCTCGGCGCGGCGCCGGCCCGCGCCGTGCTCGTTCAGGTGGAATTTGCGGCAGGCGATCTCGAAGCGCTTGGACATCAGGTCGGCATAGTTGCCGGTGCCGCTCATGCGGGTGCCGAAGTTCGGATCGTTGTCTTTCCCGCCGCGCATCTGGCGCACGATGCTGATGACGTGCTCTGCGCGCTGCGGATAGTGCTCGGCGAGCCACTCCTTGAAGAGGTCCTTGAGCTCGTTCGGCAGCCGCATGATGACGTAGGCGGCTTCCTCGGCCCCTGCCGCGGCGGCGGCCTCGAGCACGTGCTCCATGGTCTTGTCGTTGAGCGCCGGTATAAGCGCGGCGACCATCACGCCGCATGGAACTTTTGCGTTAGCTAAATTCTTGAGAACGTCTAGGCGCCGCTGCGGGCTCGCCGCCCGCGGCTCGAGCTTGCGCGCGAGCTCGCGGTCGAGCGTGCCGATCGAGACGAAGACGCGCACCAGGTTCTTCTCCGCCATGGGACCGAGGATGTCGAGGTCGCGCTCGACCAGCGCGGACTTGGTCACCAGGCTCACCGGGTGGTTGCACTCGGCCAGCACCTCCAGGATCTGGCGCGTGATCTTGTACTTGCGCTCGATCGGCTGGTAGCAGTCGGTGTTCGCGCCGAGCGCGATGCAGGTTGCTTTATAGCCGGGCTTGGCAAGCTCGGCGCGCAGGAGCTCGGCGGCGTTCGCCTTCGCGTAAAGCTTGGTCTCGAAATCGAGCCCGGGCGAAAGCTCCAGGTAGGAATGGCTCGGCCGGGCATAGCAGTAGATGCAGCCGTGCTCGCAGCCCCTATAGGGATTGATCGAGCTGTCGAAGCCGACATCGGGCGAGTCGTTGTGCGAGATGATGGAGCGAGCGCGCTCGATGGTGACCTGCGTTACGAGAGGACGCTCGTCTTTCTCGTCCGGCGTCCAGCCGTCGTCGAATTGCTCGCGCGCGACGGTCTCGAAGCGGCCCTGCATGAAGGTGCGCGCGCCGCGCATGTGGAGCGGCTCCTTGCCGGGGGTTTCGCGTTTCATTTCACTAACGGTGTCTTTGGCCATGGATCGGGCACCTACAATCGAACGATGGCCATCTTAACCCCACTACTGTATAAATGACCAGTACCCGCCACAACATCGGGGTGCTCGCCGCGTGCCAGGCGATGCTGTTCATCAACAATTCGACGCTGATCGCGATCAACGGGCTCGCGGGACTGGCGCTCGCGCCGCATCCGGCCATGGCGACGCTGACGGTCACCTGCTGGGTGCTGGGCGGCGCGCTCGGCACGATGCCGGCGTCGCTGCACATGAAGCGCGTCGGCCGGCAAGCGGGCCTGAGCAGCGGCACGTTCTGGGGCATCGTCGGCGCGCTGATTTGCGGCCTCGCGATCTATCTGCAGAGCTTCTGGCTGCTCTGCCTCGGCACGCTGGTCTGGGGGGTATACAACGCGTACGGGCAGTACTACCGCTTCGCCGCGGCGGACGCCGCCACGCCGGAGTACCGGCCGAAGGCGATCTCGCTCGTGCTGGCGGGCGGGCTGGTGGGCGGCATCATCGGCCCGACGCTCAGCCGCTGGACGGTCGACCTCCTGCCGCAGAAATTCATGGGCGCGTACCTGTTCCTCATCGTCGCCGCGGTGCTCGCCATGGCCCTCCTGCGCCTGCTGCGCATCCCGGCGCCGAGCGCGGCGGAGCGCGAGGCGTCGGGTCGTCCGCTGCGCGAGATCGCCGCGCAGCCCAAGTTCATCGTCGCGGTCCTCTCGGGCGCGCTCGCCTACGGCGTGATGAACTTCCTGATGGTCTCGACGCCGATCGCGATGCAGGTGTGCGGCCACCCGTTTGGCGCGGCGGCGATGGTGATCTCCGCGCACATCGTTGGCATGTTCGGGCCGTCGTTCTTCACCGGGCACCTCATCAAGCGCTTCGGCGTGCTGAACGTGATGCTCGCCGGCGCGGCGATCAACCTGGCCTGCATCGGCATCGCGCTCGGCGGCATCACGATCGCGCATTTCTGGTGGTCGCTGCTGCTGCTCGGCGTCGGCTGGAACTTCCTCTACACCGGCGGCACCACGCTCCTCACGGAGACCTATCGCCCGGAAGAAAAGGCCAAGGCGCAGGGCGCGAATGACCAGTGCATCTTCATCATGATGCTGGTGTCGTCCTTCAGCGCGGGCCTTACGGTGACGAGCGCGGGCTGGACGCGCGTCAACCTGCTCGCGCTGCCGCTGATCGCGATCGTCGCCGCGGCGCTCATCTGGTTCATGTTCCACCAGCGCGCGGCCGATCGGGAAAAGCGGACGGCCGCGGCGTGACGGCGCTGTGACCTCTCCTCCGGCCGAGGTCGGGCAGCGCCTCGAAGAAGTCGATACGCCGGCGTTGATCCTCGAGCTCGATGCCTTCGAGGCGAACCTGGCGACGCTTTCCACTTCTTTGGAAAAGCACCGGGTTCGCATACGGCCCCATGCGAAAACGCATAAATGCGCCGAGATCGCGAAGCGGCAGATCGCGCGCGGCGCGGTAGGCGTGTGCTGCCAGAAGGTGTCGGAGGCCGAGGCGCTGGTCGACGCCGGCATCGGCGACGTCTTCGTCAGCAACGAGGTGGTGGGCGCAAAGAAGATCGCGCGCCTCGCCGAACTGTCGAAGCGCGCGCATATCGGCGTCTGCGTCGATAACGCTGCCAACCTGGAGGCGATCGCTGCTACCGGGGCGAAGCTGGATGTCTACATCGAGCTCGAGGTCGGCATGCGCCGCTGCGGCATCGAGCCCGGCGAAGCGGCGCTACGCCTCGCGCAAAGCATCAAACAGTTTCCCCATCTCAGATTCGCGGGCCTGCAGGCCTACCACGGCCGCGCCCAGCACATGCGCACGATGGAAGAGCGCCACGCGGCGATCGAGGGCGCGGCGCAGCATGTCGCGCAGATGAAGCGGCTCCTCGCCAAGGCCGGCATCGAGTGCCCGGTGGTCACCGGCGCCGGCAGCGGCACGTACATGCTGGAGGTCGAGGCCGGCTGGGACGAGATCCAGGTCGGCTCGTACGTCTTCATGGACGTCGACTACGCGAAGAACGAATGGGCGGCGCCTTTGCCGCGCTTCCAGCACGCGCTCTTCGTCCTCGCCACGGTGATGAGCCGTCCCGCAGCCGATCGCGCGATAGTGGACGCCGGCCTCAAGGCGTCGAGCGTGGACTCCGGGCTTCCGGTGGTGTGGCAGCGACCGGGGCTCGTATACGGCGGCGCATCCGATGAGCATGGGCGCATCGACATTGCGCCGGGCACGAAAGCACCGGCGCTGGGGGAGAAGCTGCTCCTCGTGCCGGGACATTGCGACCCGACGGTAAATCTTTACGACTGGTATGTATGCGTGCGCGGCGGCCGCGTGGAAGCGCTGTGGCCGATCACCGCGCGCGGCGCGCTGTATTAACAGGGAGGGAATCGTGGAGAAGGACTATCTGAATCCGAAGGAGCTGGGCGCCGCGCCGAAGTTCTATTCGCATGCCGTGAGCGTCGGCGGGCAGGGGAAACTGATCTACGTGTCCGGGCAGGTGAGCTGGGGACCGGACGGCAAGGTGGTCGGCGCCGGCGACATGCGCGCGCAATGCAAGCAGGTCTTCGACAACGTCACCGCCGTGCTGAAGGCGGCCGGCGCGACTTGGGACGACATCATCAAGATCAACGCCTACATGGTCGGCGTCACGCCCGAGAACGTGGCGGCGTACCGCGAGGTGCGGCAGAACTATCTCAAGCCGGGCCGCCTGCCGGCTAGCACACTGGTCGGCGTCACGGCGCTGGTGCAGCCGGAGCTGCTCCTGGAAATGGAAGTCGTTGCCGCGGTGGGCGGTGGAAGTGCCGCAAAGAAACCGGCGGCGAAGAAGGCTAAGAAGAAGCGCTAGAAAATAGGGACAGACCCTAATTGTTTTTTTATTAGGGTCCGTCCCTATTTATTTTCCAAGTTGACTAAGTCTACTAACTACGGCTGGGTGGTAGTCGCCGCGGCCTTCACCCTGATGTTCGTCGGCTTCGGCGCGGC
>DATLDY010000052.1:0-22623 GCA_035525655.1 Burkholderiales bacterium | reverse complement strand
CCCCGATCTCGACCGACGAGCGGCCGAAGCTCGCCAACCCGTGCAACGTGCTCGGCAGGATCGTCGGCGACGCAAAGGCGCTGGGTGGCATCCGCGCTGGACAGAAAATCCGAGTGGAGAAAGGCTGATGCAGCGCAAACGCGTCAACTCATCCAAGCTGCGCTCGGTCGGCTACGACGAGGGCACGAAGACGCTCGAGGTCGAGATGTCGAACGGCCAGGTGTACCAGTACGTCGGCGTCTATCCCGAGGTGTATCGCCGCTTCATGGCGGCGCCCAATCCGACGAGCTTCTTCGACGACAAGATCGAAGAGGAATACACCCCGAAGCCCGTAAAATAACGGGCAAGAAACAAGGGAGGCAGCATGCGCGGCGCAGTGCTGGCCGTCTTCGCGTTGATTTGCCTGTCGGCGTCCGCCGCGCCGGGCTCCGCCATTCCCGTGGAAACGATGGGGTTGCGCTCGATCGCGGGCTGGCTGCAGGCCAAGGGGCAGCCGGGGTACGTGGGCGCCGACGTGGCCGATGCTATTGGCATTCCGCGCGACGCCGACCTGGTCGACGCGATGCAGCGCGGCTTTCGCGAGGAAGAAATCCTTCGCGTGGCGCAGGTGATCGGCCCGGACACGCTGCTCTTCACCGTGCAGGCCGATGGCGAGGTCTATTTCTACCTCTCAAACATTCGCGGCGGCCTGCGCAAGGCGCTGCTATCGGTCCCGACCCGCGAGTCCGTCGTCACGCTCGATGGGACGGAGGCGCAAGCGAGCTTCCTGCGCGAAGTCCGCTACTGGGAAGGCAAGGCCGCGGCGCGCTAGACCGGCCGCTATAATGCGCGGCCCATGGAAGCTGAACGCCTGAACCAGATCGCCTCGAGCTTGGCCGACCTGCAGAACCGGTCGACAGAGCTGCGGAGGTATCTTTGACTACGAAGCGAAGACCCAGCGGCTCGCGGCGCTGAACCGAGAGCTGGAAGACCCCAAGCTGTGGGAGAACCCGCAGCGCGCGCAGGAACTCGGCAAGGAAAAGAAGACGCTCGAGGGCATCGTCGGCACGCTGGGCCGCGTCGGCACCGGCCTCGCCGATGCGAGCGAGCTGTTCCAGCTCGCGCGCGCCGAGAACGACGAAGCCACGGTCCTCGGCGTTGCCGGCGACGTCGAGAAGCTCGCGCAGGATGTCGCGGCGCTCGAATTCCGCCGCATGTTCTCCAATCCGCTCGACCCGAACAACTGCTTCCTCGACATTCAGTCCGGCTCGGGCGGCACCGAGGCGCAGGACTGGGCCTCGATGCTCGAGCGCATGTACCTCAAGTACTGCGACCGCAAGGGCTTCGGCGTCGAGGTGCTGGAGCAGACGCAGGGCGAGGTGGCCGGCATCAAGAGCGCGACCCTCAAGGTCACCGGCGAATACGCCTATGGGCACTTTCGCACCGAGAGCGGCGTGCATCGCCTGGTACGCAAGAGTCCGTTCGATTCGAACGCGCGCCGCCACACTTCGTTCGCGAGCGTGTTCGCCTATCCGGAGGTCGACGAGTCGATCGAGGTCGAGATCAACCCCGCGGACCTGCGCATCGACGTCTACCGCGCCTCCGGCGCCGGCGGCCAGCATGTGAACAAGACCGAGTCGGCGGTGCGCATCACGCACCTGCCGACCAACATCGTGGTGCAGAGCCAGAACGACCGCTCGCAGCATCGCAACCGCGCCGAGTGCATGGCCATGCTGAAGTCGCGCCTCTACGAGCTCGAGCTGAGGAAGCGCATGGCCGCGGCGGACAAGCTTGCGGCGACGAAGACCGACATCGAATGGGGCCACCAGATCCGCTCGTACGTCCTCGACCAGTCGCGCATCAAGGACCTGCGCACCGACGTCGAGAAGGGCGATACGCAGCGCGTGCTGGACGGCGATCTCGACGAATTCATCCAGGCGAGCCTGAAGCAAGGGGTATAACGTGGAACAAGAAGACAGCAACAAGCTGGTCGATGAGCGCCGGGAAAAGCTAAAGGCGCTGCGCGCCGCGGGCGGCGCCTATCCGAACGACTTTCGCCGCAAGCACGTGGCGGCGGAGCTGCAGACCACGCACGGCGCAAAGACCAAGGAAGCGCTCGAAAGCGAGAAGCCGCCGGCCACCGTCGCCGGCCGCATGATGCTCAAGCGCGTGATGGGCAAGGCGAGCTTCGCCACGCTGCAGGATGGCAGCGGCCGCATCCAGGCCTACATCACGCAGGACACGCCGGGCTACGAGGAGTTCAAGCACTGGGATTTGGGCGACATAGTCGGAGCCGAGGGCACGGTGTTCAAGACGATGAAGGGCGAGCTGACGGTGAACGCGAAAGCGATCCGCCTGATCTCCAAGGCGCTGCGCCCGCTGCCGGAAAAATTCCACGGCCTCGCCGACCAGGAGATGCGCTACCGCCAGCGCTACCTCGACCTCATCGTCACGCCGGAATCGAAGGAAATCTTCCTGAAGCGCAGCCGCATCATCCAGGTGATTCGCGACGAGCTGCGCGCCGAAGGCTACCTCGAGGTCGAGACGCCGATGATGCAGCCGATTCCCGGCGGCGCGGCGGCGCGGCCGTTCAAGACACACCACAACGCGCTCGACATGGAGCTGTACCTGCGCATCGCGCCCGAGCTTTACCTCAAGCGCCTGGTCGTCGGCGGCATCGAGCGCGTGTTCGAGATCAACCGCAACTTCAGGAACGAAGGCATCTCGCCGCGCCACAACCCCGAGTTCACGATGCTCGAGTGGTACTGCGCCTACCAGGACTGGAACTACATGATGGAGCTGACCGAGCGCCTGGTCCGCGCGGCCGCGAACACGTCATCGGTGACCTACCAGGGCAAGACGCTCGAGATCGGCAAGCCGTTCGCGCGCCTGCCGATCGCCGAAGCGCTGCGCCAGCAGGGCGTGCAAGGCGACCTTCGGGACCGCGCGCTCCTTTCGCGCAGATTGAAGGAGCTCGGCGTGGCGCACGAGGATCGGCAGGGCTGGGGGTCCCTGCAGCTCGTGCTGTTCGAGACGCTGGCGGAAAAGCATCTCGTCCAGCCCACCTTCGTCACCGAGTTCCCGGCCGAGGTATCGCCGCTTTCACGCCGGCGCGACTCCGACCCCGAGCTCGCCGATCGCTTCGAGCTTTTCATCGACGCGAAGGAGATCGCCAACGGCTTCTCCGAGCTCAACGATCCGGAGGACCAGGCGGCGCGCTTCCTGGAGCAGATGAAGCAGAAGGAAGCGGGTGACCAGGAAGCCATGTACTACGACGCCGACTACATACGCGCGCTGGAGCACGGGATGCCGCCCGCTGCGGGCGCGGGCCTGGGCATCGATCGGCTGGTGATGCTTCTCACCGACAGCGCAAGCATCCGCGATGTGATCCTCTTCCCGCAGATGCGGCCCGAGGGTTAAATCAGGCCTAATTCCGTACGCGGTACGTAATTATTTCGTCAGGAAACAATTGGTAACCAATGCTCACCGCCGCCGGTGAGCGGATTTCCTACCCTAGCGTTGTTCGCGATACCCATACCAAGACACAGGAGAGCAACGCGATGGAAACCACCACTAGAAAGCTGCACCCGCTCCTTACGGCAGCGGCCGTCTCGCTTACCGTATTCTCGGCCGTCGGAGTCGCCGCGCTCACCGGGCTGATCCCGCACTCGACCGGCTCGACGAAGAACGAGGCCCCGATCGCCGCAGTCGCCGTCGAGGCGCCGGCCGTAAAGCCCGAGCCGATCCCTGCCCCGCAGGCCGCTCCTGCGCCCAAGCCGGCGAAGAAGCACATCGTGCGCGCCCCGGCGCCGAAGCCCGCCGAGACGGTTGCGTATAACGAGTTCCCGCAAGCACCCGTCGCACAGGCGCCCCAGGTGATCCAGGCCCCGCAGCCAGCCGCCGAGATTCAAAAACCCGTGACGAAGCCGGGCGTGCATGGCGTCGTCGAATCGGTGCGCCAAGTCGAGCAGAAAGGCGAAGGCAAAGGCGTGGGGGCAGTAGGCGGCGGCGTGGCCGGCGCGGTGCTCGGCCACAACATCGGCGACCACAACAAGCTCGTGACGGTGCTGGGTGCCGCAGGCGGCGCGCTGCTGGGCAACCAGATCGAGAAGCAGGCGCGCGCCACCAAGCACTGGGAGCTGACCGTGCGCTACGAGGACGGCACCACGCAGACCTTCCAGAGCCCGGAGCAACCGTTCTGGCACCAGGGGGACCGTGTGCGCTACTACGAGGGCAAACTGCAGCCGGTCTAAAGTCTAAGGGCGATTAGCCCCGCCATCACCGCGCCGGTGGCCACCAGCCGCCGGCGCGTCATTTTTTCGTGCAGGAAAATCGTGCTGAGGAGCGCGGCGAAGATCACCGAGGTCTCGCGCAGCACCGCCACGAGCGCGACCGGCGCCCGCGTCATGGCCCAGAGCGCGATGCCATAGGCGCCGACCGCCAGCGCACCCCCGATCAGCGCGCGCGGCCACTTGGTACGGAAATAGCCGGCGATCGCCGCGCTGCGCCCGCGCGCAAGGCCGAAGAGCAAAAGCACGATGCCGTTGGCGGCGAAGAACCAGAGCGTGTAGCTCACCGGGGCGCCCGAGAGGCGTGCGCCCTGCGCGTCGATCAGCGTGTACGCCGCGATCACCACGGCATTGCTGATGGCAAACGCAGTCGCCCGCCGGTCGTGCTTGCCGGAAGCGAAGGCGAGGATCCCGGCGCAGATCATCAGGATGCCGAGCGTTTCGCGGGCGGGAAGGATCTCGCCGAGCGCCACCGCGCCGACGATCGCCACGATCATCGGGCCGCCGCCGCGCATCACCGGATACGTGTACGAAAGCTCGCCCCAGCGATACGCGCCGGCGAGGAAGATGAAATACAGGATGTGCACGAAAGCCGAGGCGACAAGCCAGGGCCACGAGACTGCCGCAGGCGCCGGTAGGAACGGCGCAGCCACGAGCCCGATGACGCCGGACCCCACCGCGATGCTGATCGTCTCGAGTTCCTTGTCGCCGCCGGACTTGAGGAGCACGTTCCACGACGCGTGCAGCAGTGCCGCGCCCAGCACCGCGAGCGTCAGCGGCAGGCTGATTTCCACTGCTAGACGAGGATCTGCTCGATGAGCGGCATCATGCGGTCCACCGCGACGCGGCCCTCGGCGATCGCTTCCTTCGCGCGGTGGTATTCCATGGTGCCGAAGTTGGGCAGCAGCGGCGTGATCAGCACATCGGCCGGCTCGCCCGACAGGCGGCTGCGCGCGACGCGCTGCTCGACGATGTCGAGCGCGGTGTTGAACACCTCGAAGATCGACGGGATGGCGGGCTCCTCGCCCTTGGCGCGCAGGCCGCCCAACCATCCGGGCCGCACGCGCTCGAGCCAACCGGGGGGCTGCCCCGCTTCCGCCGTCACTTCGCGCCCAAGGTTGCGGTAGGCGCCGAGCTTGCCCCAGCTGAGATCGATCGCGATGACGACTTCCGCGCCGAGCGCCCGGCACATCGACACAGGCACCGGATTCACGAGTCCGCCGTCGACGAGCACGCGCCCCTCGTACACCACAGGGGTGAAGAGGCCCGGCGTCGCGATGGATGCGCGAACCGCGTCCAACAGCTTGCCGTGGCGCAGCCAGATCTCGCGGCCGGTATTCAGGTCGGTCGCGACACAGCCGAAGGGCATACCCAGCTCGGAAATCTCCAGGTCCTGGAAGGTCGCGCGAAATAGGTTGAACAGGCGCTGGCCGCGGATCAGCCCGCCCTTCCAGGTGATGTCCATCAGGCGAACGACCTTGGTCCATGCCAGGCCGGTCACCCAGGATTCGAGCTGATCCAGCTGGCCCGACGCGTACACCGCGCCGACGAGGGCGCCGATGGAGGTGCCGCAGATGACATCGGGCTTTACGCCGCGCTCCTCGAGCGCACGGATCGCGCCAATATGCGCCCAGCCGCGCGCGCTGCCGGAGCCGAGCGCGAGACCTATGCGGGGTTTCCTAGACACGGGGCGTACGCTACCCCGAATTTGATAACTAGACTCTTTCGAAAATAGCGGCGATGCCCTGCCCGCCACCGATGCACATCGTGACGAGGGCGTAGCGCTTCTGCGTGCGCTGCAGCTCGTAGAGCGCCTTCACGGTCAGGATGCAGCCCGTGGCGCCGATCGGATGGCCGAGGGCTACCGCGCCGCCGTTCGGATTGACTTTGGCGGGATCGAGTCCCAGGTCTTTGGTCACCGCCATTGCCTGCACCGCGAACGCCTCGTTCGACTCGATGACGTCCATGTCCGACGGCTTCAGCCCGGCCTTCTCGAACACGCGCTTCACCGCCGGAATCGGCCCGAGGCCCATGACCTGCGGCTCGACGCCGGCATGCGCATACGCAACCAGCCGCGCGATCGGCTTGTGGTTCTTGGCCGCCTTCGCGTCCATCAGCACAACCGCCGCAGCGGCGTCGTTGATGCCAGAGGCGTTGCCCGCCGTCACGGTGCCGTCCTTCTTGAACACCGTCTTCAGCTTGGCCATGTCGGCCATGCTTGCTTCCTTGCGCACGTGCTCGTCGGTGGTGAACAGCTCGACGCCTTTGCGGCTCTTCAGCTCCACCGGGACAATCTGCGACTGGAAATAGCCAGCGTCGATGGCCCGCGCTGCGCGCTTGTGGGACTCGACTGCATACTGATCCTGCTGCTCGCGCGTGAAGCCGTACTTCGCCGCGATGTTCTCGGCGGTCACGCCCATGTGGCCGTGGCCGAAGGGGTCGTGAAGCGCCGCGGTCATCGCGTCGATGACCGGGGCCTCGCCCATGCGCTGGCCCCAGCGCCCCGAGGGCAGCATGTAGGCGGCGCGGCTCATGCTCTCGGCGCCCCCGGCGACGGCGGTACTGCAGTCGCCGAGCATGATGTGCTGCGCGGCGGAGACGATTGCCTGCAGGCCCGAGCCGCACAGGCGGTTCACCGTCAGGCACGGCGTGCCGACCTGCACGCCCGCATCCAGCGCGGCAACGCGTGACATGTACATGTCGCGGGCTTCGCCATGGATCACGCTGCCGATGACCACGTGGCCGACGGTTGCGGGATCGACCTTCGCGCGTGACATCGCTTCCTTGATGGCGATCGAGCCGAGCTTCGTCGGCGCAATGTCCTTGAACGCGCCGCCGTAGTCCGCAATCGCAGTCCTGGTTCCCGCCACTACCATCACGTCGGTCATACCCTTCTCCCATAGAGATCGTGCTCGTCCGCACGCTCGATAAAAATGTCGGCGAATTCGCCAGCCTTGCCGCCCTTGAAGTGCACTACGCCATCTATGTCCGGGGCGTCGGCGGCGGAGCGGCCCGTCCCGGGCTCGTCGACGAGCACCTTGAGTGTCCTGCCGATCTTCGCCTGCAATTTCTTCCGGCTGATTTCCTGTTGCACGCTCATGAAGCGCGCACGGCGCTCTTCCTTCACCGCTTCGGGCACCGGGTCCGGCAGCGCATTCGCGGCGGCGCCTTCCACCGGCGAATAAGCGAAGCATCCGACGCGATCGAGCTGCGCTTCCTCGAGGAAAGCCAGCAGCTCGGTGAACTCGGCCTCCGTCTCGCCGGGGAAGCCGGCGATGAAGGTCGAGCGGATGGTGATGTCGGGACAGATCTCGCGCCACGCACGGATCCGCTCCAGCACCTTCTCGGCGCAGGCCGGGCGCTTCATGAGCTTGAGGATGCGCGGGCTCGCATGCTGGAACGGGACGTCGAGATACGGAAGCACTTTCCCCTCGGCCATCAGCGGAATGACCTCATCGACGTGCGGATACGGGTAGACGTAATGCAGCCGCACCCACGCACCGAGGTCGCCGAGCGCTCGGCAAAGGTCGCGCATGCGCGTCTTCACCGGCTTGCCGCTGACGAAGCCGGTGCGATATTTGACGTCTACGCCATAGGCGCTCGTGTCCTGCGAGATGACCAGCAACTCCTTCACACCGGCGTTGACGAGGTTCTCGGCTTCCTGCATCACCTCGGCGATCGGGCGCGAGACCAGGTCGCCGCGCATCGAGGGGATGATGCAGAAGGTGCAGCGGTGGTTGCAGCCCTCGCTGATCTTGAGATAGGCGTAGTGCTTCGGCGTGAGCTTGATGCCCTGGGCAGGGACGAGATCGATGTAAGGGTCATGCGGCTTCGGCAGGTGCTGGTGCACCGCCTGCATCACGCCCGCGGTGTCGTGCGGACCGGTGATGGCGAGGACCGACGGATGCACCTTCGCCACCACACCCTCCTTCGCCCCGAGGCAGCCGGTGACGACCACCTTGCCGTTCTCCGCGAGCGCCTCACCGATGGCGTCGAGCGATTCCTCGACCGCCGCATCGATGAACCCGCAGGTGTTCACGATGACCAGGTCGGCATCGTCGTAGGTCGCAGACGTGACGTAGCCCTCGGCCCGCAGCTGCGTCAGGATGCGCTCGGAGTCGACCAGCGCCTTCGGACAGCCTAGCGAGACAAAGCCAACCTTAGGACTTCTCGGGGTCGCTCTTGTCGCTCTTCTGGCCAGAGGGGAAACCGGGGAAGGAAATGCCGGTGAACATGTTGCGGGCCTGGCTTTGCATCTGATCCTGGAACTGCTGGAACATCTTCTGGCTCTGCTCCATGTAGGCCTGCATCAGGCTCTGCATGGCCGGTCCCTGCAGGTTCATGAACTGCGCCCAGAGCTCGTGCGAGGCGCGCGAGTTGTCGCCATACATCTTCTGCGACTGCTCCTGCAGCGCCTTCTGGATGTCCTGGAAGCCGCGGATGTTGCGCTCGAGGTACGAGCCCATCATGCCCTGCATGGCGTTGCCGTAGGAGCGGATCATCTGCGAGAGGAGGTCGGAGGAGAAGAGCGGCTGGCCGCCCGATTCTTCCTCGAGGATGATCTGCAGCAGGATCGCGCGGGTGAGGTCGTCGCCGCTCTTCGCGTCGACCACCTGGAATTCCTCCTGCTTCAGCACCATCTGCTTGACGTCGGCGAGCGTGATGTAGCTCGACGTTTTCGTGTCGTAGAGGCGCCGGTTCGGGTACTTCTTGATCAGCCGGAGCTGGTTTTCCATCTTGGCCGTCTTGGGCTCGGGAAGCGCCACAATTTAGTCTACTCCTTAATACATGTGCTGGCCGCCGTTGATGGAGATGTTGGCGCCGGTGACGAAGGCGGCTTCGTCCGAGCACAGGTAGATGATGAGCCCGGCGACTTCGTCCGGCTTTCCGAGCCGCCCCGTCGGAATCTGCGGCAGGATCTTGGTGTCCAGGATCTCCTTGGGAATCGCGGTCACCATCTTGGTGCCTATGTAGCCGGGGGAGATCGTGTTGACGGTGACGCCTTTGCGCGCCACCTCGAGCGCAAGCGCCTTGGTGAAGCCGTGGATGCCGGCCTTTGCCGCGGAGTAGTTGGTCTGGCCGAAGGCGCCCTTTTGGCCGTTGACCGATGCCACGTTGATCACGCGGCCCCAGCCGCGGTCGACCATGCCGTCCATTGCCTGCTTGGTCATGTTGAAGCACGAGTCGAGATTGGTGCGCATGACCGCGTCCCAGTCGGCCTTCGTCATCTTCTTGAAGGTCATGTCGCGCGTGATGCCGGCGTTGTTCACCAGGATGTCGATCGCGCCGACCTCGCTCTGGATGATCGAGCACTGCTTTGCGCAGGAATCGTAATCGACGACATCGACGGGAAACGCGGAGAAGCTGTAGCCGCGGCCCTTCATCTCCTCGAGCCACGACTTGTACTTGGTGTTCGACGGCGAGTAGGTGACGACGACGCGATAACCGGCGTCGGCCATCTTCGTGCTGATCGTCTCGCCCAGGCCTCCCATGCCACCGGTGACGACGGCGGTGCGCTGCTTTGCCATGACTCCTCCTCCTCGTTTCGAGGGCGAGGAAAGTCTACATCATGTGCATTCCGCCATTGACGGAGATGTTCGCGCCGGTGATGTAGCCCGCCTCGTCGGAGGCGAGGAAGGCGACGACGGCGGCGATTTCCTCGGGGCGTGCAAGGCGCCCCATCGGGATCTGCGCGACGATCTGGTCGCGCACTTCCTTGCGGATGGCCATCACCATGTCGGTCTCGACGTAACCCGGCGACACGGTGTTCACCGTGACGCCCTTGCGCACCACCTCCTGCGCGAGCGCCTTCGAGAATCCCGCCATGCCGGCTTTCGCCGCGGAATAGTTGGTCTGGCCGAACTGACCCTTGATCGCGTTGACCGACGAGATGTTGATCACCCGCCCCCAGCTGCGCTCGACCATGCCGTCGATCACCTGGCGCGTCACGTTGAACACGCTGTTCAAGTTGGTGTTGATGACTTCCATCCAGTCGCGCTCGGTCATCTTCTTGAACACCGAGTCGCGCGTGATGCCGGCGTTGTTCACCAGGATGTCGATCGGGCCGACGACCGAGCTCACGCTGGTGAACATCTGCGAACAGGAGTCGAAGTCCGCCACGTCGCCTTCGGCCGCGTGCACCTTGTATCCCTTGGCGCGCATGCTGCCGAGCCATTCTTCCTTCTTCTCGTAGCCCGGCAGGCAGCCGGCGATCACCGTGTGTCCCGCGCGCCCCAGGCGCTGGCAGATGGCGCTGCCGATGCCGCCCATGCCGCCCGAGACGAACGCGATGCGCTTGATCACCGGACTCACGCTGTCGCGCCAGGTCTCCTGCTCGATTACCGGGTCCATCACTTCGCCTTGTTTGCCCATTTCGGTTCCTTTGCTAGCGCTCCACTGCCAAGGCGACGCCCATGCCGCCACCGATACAAAGCGACGCGAGCCCGCGCTTCGCGTCGCGCTTCTGCATTTCGTGGAGCAGCGTGACCAGCACGCGGCAGCCCGACGCGCCGATCGGATGGCCGAGCGCGATCGCGCCGCCGTTCACGTTCACCTTGGACGTGTCCCAGCCCATCTGCCGGTTGACCGCGATGGCCTGCGCGGCGAACGCTTCGTTGATTTCCATGAGGTCGAGGTCCCTGGGCTCCCAGCCGGCGCGCGCGAGGCAGCGCTTCGAGGCCGGCACCGGGCCCATGCCCATGTATTTCGGATCGACGCCGGCGGAGGCAAATGCCTTGATGCGCGCGAGCGGCTTCAGGCCGAGCTCCTTCACCTTGCGCGCCGAAGCGAGCACCACCGCGGCGGCGCCGTCGTTGATGCCCGAGGCGTTGCCGGCGGTCACCGTGCCGTTCTTGTCGAACGCGGGCTTGAGCGCCTTCATCGAATCGAGAGTCGAGCCATGGCGCGGATACTCGTCGTCCTTGAACAGAACCGGGCCTTTGCGCGACGGCACTTCGACCGTGACGATCTCGTCGGCGAAGCGCCCCGCCTTCTGCGCGGCCTCGGCCTTGTTCTGGCTCTCGACGGCGAACTTGTCCTGGTCTTCGCGCGTCACCGCGTACTCCTTCGCCACGTTCTCGGCGGTCACGCCCATGTGGTACTGGTTGAAGACGTCCCACAGCCCGTCGACGATCATCGTATCGACCAGCTTCGCATCGCCCATGCGGAAGCCGTCGCGCGAGCCGTTCAGGACGTGCGGGGCGAGGCTCATCGATTCCTGGCCGCCGGCAACGACTATGTCGGCGTCGCCATGGAAGATGGACTGCGCGCCGAGCATGGCCGCCTTCAGCCCGGAGCCGCACACCTTGTTGATGGTCATCGCCGGGATCATGTCGGGCAGCCCGGCTTTCATCGCGGCCTGGCGCGCCGGGTTTTGTCCGACGCCGGCGGCCAGCACCTGGCCCATGATGACTTCCGAGACCTGCTCGGCCTTGACGCCTGCGCGCTTGAGGACGTCGCGGATCACGAGCGCGCCGAGCTCGGTGGCGGCAGTCTTGGCGAGCGTGCCGCCGAACTTGCCGATGGGGGTACGGATTGCGCCGACGATATAGATCTCTTCCATGGGTCCTCCTTAGTGAACCACGCGGTGGCGCACATAGCGCCCCGGTGCCGGTTCAATCGGTTTGTGATGCGTATCGCCGGTACGCGCCGGTGCTTTGCGCTCGCCGCCGCCGTGCGTGGCGAGCCATCGCGACCAGCGCGGCCACCAGCTGCCCTTGTGCTCCGTCGCCGCTTCGAGCCATTGCTCCGGCTCGGCCGGGTAAGGCGTGCCGAGCCAGTGGCTGCGGCGATTCTTCGAGGCGGGATTGACCACGCCGGCGATGTGCCCGCTCGCGCCGAGGACGAAAGTCTTGTCCTCGCCGCCGAGGAGATTCAGCGTGCGATACGCCGAGCGCCACGGCACGATGTGATCCTCTCGCGTCGCCAGGCCGAACAGCGGCAGCTTCACGCGGCCGAGGTCGATCGGCACGCCGCAGTTGCTCAGCGCGTTCGGGACGCGAAGCCTGTTTTCGAGGTAAGTGTTGCGCAGGTAGTAGGCATACATCGGCCCCGGCAGGTTCGTGCTGTCCGAGTTCCAGTAGAGAAGATCGAACGCAGCCGGACGGCCGCCGAGGAGATAGTTATTCACCACGTACGGCCAGATGAGGTCGTTCGCGCGCAGGCTCGAGAACACGAACGCCAGGTCCTGCCCCGGCAGGATGCCGCCGCGGCCGAGGGTCGCCTCGCGCGCCGCGACCGACGCTTCGTCGATGAACAGGCCGATCTGGCCGGTTTCCGAGAAGTCGAGCATCGCGGCGAGGAAGGTGACGCTCGCTACGCTGTCCTCGCGCTTCGCCGCCATCACCGCCAGTCCCGCGCCGAGGAGTGTCCCGCCGACGCAGAAGCCGAGCGCATTCACCTTGTCGGCCTTGGTGATCTCGCGCGCGACGCGCAGTGAGCCGAAGATGCCGAGCTCGAGGTAATCGTCCCAGCCGTAATGGCCCTGCTCGGCTTCCACATTGCGCCACGACACCATGAACACCGTCTGGCCGTTATCCACCGCGTAACCGACCAGGGAATTCTCCGGCTGCAGGTCGAGGATGTAGTACTTGTTGATGCACGGCGGGATCATCACCAGCGGGCGCTTGGCCACCTGCGCCGTGCGCGGCCGATACTGGATGAGCTGGATGAGATCGTTCTCGTACACGACGTCGCCCGGCGTGACCGCGATGTTGCGGCCGAGCTCGAACGCGCTTTCGTCGGTCTGGCTGATGCGGCCCCTGCCCGCGTCCGAGACGAGGTTCGCCAGGCCGCGCGTGATGCTCTCCCCCTTCGATTCGAGCGCGGCGCGCATCGCGGCCGGGTTCATCGCGGCGAAGTTCGCCGGGCACATGGCGTCGATCCACTGGCGCGCGGCGAAAAGCGCGCGCTCTTTCGCCCGCGCCTCGAGCGGCGACTGGCCGACGACGTCCTCGATGTATTTCGCCGCCAGCAGATACGACTGCCGCAAATAGCTGTAATACGGGTTCTCGCGCCACTCGCGCGACGCGAAGCGCCGGTCGTCGTCCTCGACAAGCGAATCGCTGCGCCCGGCGAGCAGGCTCGCCCAGAGCTTGGACTGCTGATCGAGATAGGATTTCTGCAAGGCACTGCTCTGCGCGATGTCCGGCGGCGAAGTGAGCAGCCGCATCCAGCCTTGAGTCACCGCATTGCTCGATTGCGCGATGGCGGCGAGTACGGCATCGGAGGAACTGGGTTGCGCGGAAGACGCCAAGCCAATCGATTTTGCGACGCACAACAGCCGCCGTCAAATACCGCCTAACCTACTGATCAGTAGTTCCTTTTACTTAGTGCGAGAGCAGCACGCCGACCAGGGCGATGCTGCCGATGCCCAGCGCAATGAGAAGCGCTTGGGAGGCGGTGTCGCGCAGCTCCGGGCGCTTATGCAGTCCGGGGATGAGATCCGCCACGGCCACGTAAATCATGCTTGCGCCGACCACTCCGAGGAGCGCCGCTTCCCACTCGCGGAAGTACTGCAGCCCGTAATACCCCACGAGTCCGCCGACGAGGGTGCCGCACGAGGAGAGCAGGTTAACCGCCAGGGCGCGGGCGCGCGAGTAGCCCGAATGCAGCAGGATCAGGAAATCCCCGACCTCCTGCGGGATCTCGTGCGCGACGATCGCAATCGCGGCGACCACCCCGAGCTCGACGCTCTGCAGGAACGCCGCGGCGATGAGCACGCCGTCGACGAAGTTGTGCACCGTGTCGCCGACGACGATCAGCGTGCCGCTGCGGCCATGATCATGCGATCGCGTGTGCTGGTCGTGGACTTCGCAGTTCTCGGTGTGGCAATGGCGATAGAGGAGCAGCTTTTCCAGCACGAAGAAGCCGAAGATGCCGGCGAGGATCGCCAGGGCGGCCTGGCGCGGCGGCCCCACCTCGAACGCATGCGGAATCACTTCGAGGAACGCAGCACCGAGGAGCGCGCCGATGGCGTAGGACACAAGCATCGGCAGCCAGCTCGCGCGCAGCAATAGCGAGAATGCGGCCAGGCCGGCGGAGAGCGTGCCGCCGGCCACACTCGCCGCGAGAATCCAAGCGAGCGTCATGGGGCTGGGGATTCTACGTGAGCCCGCAGTGAGGCGGGCTTCTGCGCCAACCATATCAGCGCGGCCATGCGCTTTTCCGTGCGATCGCGCCGGTAGGAGAAGAAGCGATCGCGCTCGGTGTACGTGCAGAAACCGCCGCCGCCGATACGGCGCACGCCTTTCGCCTGGAGCTTCGCTCGAGCGATGGCGTAAAGATCCACTAGCCAGTGGCCGGGCCGCGTGGGCTCAAAGGCGCCTTGGTGCCCTCCGAAGGCGGCGCGCACTTCATCGCCGACTTCATAGACGCGCGGCCCGATCGCCGGCCCAAGCCACGCGTCTACCGAGTCCGGCGCGACGCGCATTGCGTCGAGCGTCGCTTCGAGCACGCCACCGGCGAGGCCGCGCCACCCGGCGTGCGCCACCCCTACGACGTCGCTGCCGGCGAAGAACACCGGCATGCAGTCCGCGATCTTCACGACGCACACCGTGCCAGGCTTGCGTGCGACCGCCGCATCGGCCTGGACCAGCGAAGCCGTGCTGTCGGCATCGATGACGCGCACGCCATGAACCTGGTGCATCCAGCGCGGCTCCGCCGGCACGAGCTCGCGCACCTTGGCACGGCCGGCCTCGCTGCCCATGTCGCCGAAGGGCGCGGCGGTGACGAAAGCCCGCGCCTGCGTGACGTTCCAATCCGGCTGGATCAGATCTCGCATGCGCGCAGGCTGTCGACGAGGCGCTTGAAGTCGCGCGGCAGCGGCGAGCGCCAGGTCGCCTCCTCGCCGCTCGACGGATGGCGCAGGCTGAGCTCCGCCGCATGCAGGGCCTGGCGCGGAAAGTCGATGCCGTGGCGCGTGCCGCGGCGGTAGACCGTATCGCCGATGAGCGGATGGCGGATGTGCTGGAAGTGCACGCGGATCTGGTGCGTGCGCCCGGTGTCGAGGCGGCACTCGACGAGCGCGGCGCGCCCGAAACGCTCGAGCACGCGGTAAGTCGTGCGCGCCGGCTTGCCGCGGTGGCTCACCGCCATGCGGGTGCGCGATTTCGGATCGCGACCGACCGGCGCATCGATCGCGCCGCTCGCCGGTGGATCGCCCTGGACGAGCGCCACGTACATGCGGCGCATGGTGCGCTCGGCGAGCTGCTTCACGAGGTCGGTCTGCGATTCGATCGTCTTCGCCACCACCAGCAGGCCGCTGGTGTCCTTGTCGAGCCGATGCACGATGCCGGCGCGCGGCACGCCGGCGAGCGCCGGCGAATGCGCGAGGAGCGCGTTGAGGAGCGTGCGGTCGGGCTGGCCGGCGCCGGGATGGACCACCAGCCCGGCCGGCTTGTCGATCACCACCAGCGCGGCGTCTTCGTGGACGATCTTGAGCGGCATGCGCTGCGCCTGCGGCGCGCCTTCGTGCGGCAGCTGCGGAGGCGAGAGCGCGATCTTCTCGCCGCCGGAGACGGCCATGCGCGCCGGCGGGCTCTTGCCGTCGACGAGAATGTGGCCCGAGCGCAGCCATTCCTGCAGCCGGTTGCGCGAGTACTGGTGAAACAGGCGCGCGAGCGCCTGATCGAGGCGCATTCCGCCCATCTCGGGCGGCACGGTGGCCGAGAGCGCGGCGACGAACGTCGCATCCCAGTCGCTATAATCTTCCGGCCCCATGCTGAGAAGTTTACTTGCTCGCGCGTCGCTGGCCGCTGCGCTCATCCTCACCGGCTGCAGCTCGGTCGATCCGGTCAACGACGACACCGTCAACTGGTCAGCGCAACGCCTCTACGGCGAGGCGAAGGACGCCATGGGGAATCGCGACTGGGCGAAATCGATCAAGTACCTCGAGAAGCTCGAGGCACGCTTCCCCTACGGCCGCTACGCGCAGCAGGCGCAGCTCGAGGTCGGCTACGCGTATTGGAAGGAAGGCGAGCGCGCTTCCGCGGTTGCCGCGGCAGACCGGTTCATCAAGCTGTACCCGAATCACCCGAACGTCGACTACGCCTGGTACCTCAAGGGGCTGATCAACTTCAACGAGCTCGGCGGCGCGCTTTCCTGGCTCACCACGCCGGACATGAGCGACCGCGACCCCAAGGCCTCGCGCGAGGGGTTCCAGGCATTCAAGGAAGTGGTGACGCGCTTTCCCGACTCGCCGTACGCCGAGGACTCGGCGGCGCGCATGCGCTTTCTCGTCAATGCGCTCGCGTCCAACGAAGTGCATGTCGCGCGCTACTACATGAAGCGCGGCGCGTATGTCGCGGCGGCCAATCGCGCGCAATACGCGATCCAGCACTACCCGCAGGCGCCGGCCGTCGAGGAAGCGATGGTGCTCCTCATGCAGGCCTACGACCGGCTCGGCATGAAGGAGCTGAGTGAGTCCACCAGCCGCGTGCTGGAGAAGAACTTCCCCAACAGCCCGCACATCAAGGGCGTGAAGCGCCACGTGCCCTGGTGGCGCCTCTGGGATCCGGAATGGTGAAGCGGACCCTGGTGATCGGCGCGGCCGGCATGATCGGCCGCAAGCTCACCGAGCGCCTGGTGCGTGACGGCGAAGCCGGCGAGCTGATCCTCCACGATGTGGTCCCGCCCGCGGCGCCGGCCGGCGCCAAGGCAGTCACTTCCGATCTCTCGGTTGCCGGCGAGGCGGAGAAGCTCGTCGCCACCCGCCCGGAGCTGATATTCCACCTGGCCGCCATCGTGTCGGGCGAGGCGGAAGCCGATTTCGACAAGGGCTACCGCATCAACCTCGACGGCACGCGGCGCCTGTTCGAAGCCATCCGCAAAGTCGGTGACGGCTATCGTCCGCGAGTCGTCTTTACCTCCTCCATCGCGGTTTTCGGCGCGCCGTTTCCCGAGGCCATCAATGATGAGTTCCTGAGCGCGCCGCTCACCAGCTACGGCACGCAGAAGGCGATCGACGAGCTCTTGCTCTCCGACTACAGCCGGCGCGGCTTCTTCGACGGCATCGGCATCCGGCTGCCGACGATCTGCGTGCGGCCCGGCAAGCCGAACCTGGCGGCCTCCGGTTTCTTCTCCGGCATCATCCGCGAGCCGCTCGCGGGACAGGAAGCGCGCCTGCCGGTACCGAAGAGCGTGCGCCACTGGTTCGCCTCGCCGCGGGCCGCCATAGGTTTCCTGCTGCAGGCCGCCCGCATCGACAGCGCAGAGCTCGGCACCCGCCGCAATCTCAGCATGCCGGGCATTTCCGCCACCGTGGGCGAGCAGATCGAGGCGCTGCGCAAGGTGGCCGGGGACAAGGCCGTGCGCCTGATCCGCGAGGAGCCCGACCCGGTGATTCAGCGCATCGTCGAGGGCTGGCCGCGCAACTTCGACGCGAAGCGCGCGCTCGAGCTCGGCTTTCGCGCGGACGCGAGCTTCGAGGAGATCGTGCGCATCCACATCGCGGACGAGCTTACGGGACAGCCAGCGTAGCGAAGAACGCCTGGACCTCCTCCAGGCTGCGCGTGGGCTTCATCGGCGGCAGGCTTTTCAGGATCTTCGCGCCGTAGGGGCGCGACAGCAGCCGCGGGTCGCACAGCATCAGCACGCCGCGGTCGCCTTCGTCGCGAATCAGCCTGCCGGCGCCCTGCTTGAGCTGCAGCACGGCCTGCGGAAGCTGCAGCTCGTTGAACGGATTGCGTCCCTCTGCCTTGATGGCGTCGATCCGTGCCGCGAGGACCGGATCGTCCGGCGGCGCGAACGGCAGCTTGTCGATCACCACCAGCGAAAGCGCTTCGCCGCGCACGTCGACGCCTTCCCAGAAGGAAGCGCTGCCCAGCAGCACCGCGTTGCCGAGGCTGCGAAAGCGCGCCAGCAATTCGCTGCGCGAGCCCGTCCCCTGCACGAGCAACGGGTATTCGAGCCGCCCGCGCAGCAGATCGTGGGCGCGGCGCAGCGCGCGCAATGTGGTGAAGAGGAGGAAGGCGCGCCCGCCGCTCGCTTGCAGCACCGGGAATGCCGCTTCGATCACCGCATCGGTGAACGCCGGGTCGTTCGGTTCCGGCGGCAGGCCTTTGGGCAGATACAGGAGTGCCTGGCTGCGAAAGTCGAACGGGCTCTCCCAGCGCGCGGTGCGCGCCTCGGGCACGCCGATCTCGCGCGTGAAGTGGCGGAAATCCTCCCCGACCGCGAGGGTCGCGGAGGTGAAGATCCAGGCGCGCGGGTGATCGTCCATCTGGCGGCGAAAGAGCTCGCCCGACTGCAGCGGCGTAACGTGAAGCTGCACGGACTGGCCGAAGATCTCGGCCCAGCGGACGTCTTCGCCGGCATCGGTCTCCATGAGGCGCGTCAGCACGGCATAAGCGTTGCCCGCGCGCCGTGCGCAGGCGCCCAGGCCTTCTGAGCGCTCCGCCTGTGCGGCGAGCGCCGCATCGAAGGTCTTCAGCGCGCTCCTCATTCTGATCAGCGCTTCGGGGAAGCCCTCCCGCGCGAGCGCCTGCGGCCAGGCGAAGCGCGCCGGCGAATCGCCAAGCGCGAGGCGCAGGTCGCGCGCCGCCTTGTCGAGGCGATTGGCCAGGGCCTCGAGCTCGGGCGAGGCGCCTCCGGCCGAGCGCAGCTCGCCGCGCGCATCGCGCGCGAGCTCGATCATCTGGCTGCTCGAAAGCGTCTCGCCGAAGAACAAGCGCGCCGTTTCCGGCAGCTGGTGCGCCTCGTCGAAGATCACGGTATTGCAGGCCGGCAGGAGCTCGGCCACGCCCTCGTCGCGCAGCACCACGTCGGCGAAGAACAGGTGATGGTTGATGACCACGATGTCGGCAGCGAGCGCGTTGCGCCGCGCGCGCATCACGAAGCAATCCGCGTAGTCCGCGCAGCCCTGGCCGAGGCAGTTCTCGCGCGTCGAGGTCGCCTGCGCCCAGATCGGCGCATCCTCGGGCACATCGGCGAGGTCGGCGCGATCGCCCGTGGTGCTGGCAACGGCAAACTGCTCTATGCGCCGCAGCTGGGCCACCTCTTCGCGCGTGTTGAAGCGCCCTTCGCTGCCGGCGCGACGCAGCCGGTACAGGCATACGTAGTTGCTGCGGCCCTTCAGCAACGCCGCGCTCGCCCCCGAGGTCAGCGCCTTGCGCACCGCGGGCAGATCGCGGTCGAAGAGCTGGTCCTGCAGCGTCTTGGTGCCGGTGGAGAGGATCACCTTGCCGCCGGCGAGCAGCGCCGGGACGAGATAGGCGAATGTCTTGCCGGTACCCGTGCCGGCTTCGGCCACCAGCACGCCGGTCGATTGGATGGCATCGGCGATCGCTTGCGCCATCTCCACCTGCTGGCCGCGCTCCCGATAGCCGGGAATGGCGGACTCGAGCGCGCCCTGCGCCGCGAATGCGTCCTTAAGGGAGCTCATCGACCCGGATCCACATGCGCCGCGTTGCGCTGCCCGAGGCACTGCTCGAGGCCACGGAGCCGAGCTCGAACCATTCGCCCAGGCGACCGCGGGCTTGCGTTGCGCCGAGAGAGTGCGCGACCTCGACCTCCACCCTGTCGCCCATCAGGCGAGGAATGATTTCGAAGCCGCTAGCCTGCTCCTGGACGACGGTGACCTCCTGCGGGATGACGCCGAGCGGTGTCTGGATGTATTGGCGCTGGCGTACCGGGCGCGATTGGCCGCTGAACACCATGGCGTGCCCGCCGTCGAACGTCTGCACGCGCTGGTCCACGCGTTCTACGCCCTGCGCACGGTTCTCCTGCGCCCGGATGTCGACACGCGACTCGCCCCGATTGCCGATGCGGCCGCTCCCGTCGAGGGTGCGGCTGGACGCGTCAAAGGAATCATCGAAGCGCACCGAGATCTGCAGGCGCCGCAGCTCGCGGGTAGTCCGTCCGGGCTCGAGCTGCGCGAGCATCACCGGGGCCGCAGCACCGCGTAGCGCCATGATTTGCAATGCGTTCTGCGCGCCGGCGGGCGCAGCCTGCAGGGCGAACAAAGCAAATAGGACCAAGGCGCCGAGATTCATCCTTCTTCCTGAACGCGCCAAGCTGCCGGCCGTCTACCTGCGCCCATTATGAGACACAAGCTGCTGTTTACCTGCGCGTTTGTTGCCGCCCTGCTGTCAAGCGGGGCTGGCGCGCGCACTTCCGGCAACGGCGAGTACGGTGACGCTGCGGCGCGCGAGGCGCTTGTCAAGGTTGGCATCCATTACCGCTATGGCGGCAGCTCGCCGGAAACCGGGTTCGACTGCAGCGGCCTCGTCGCGCACGTGTTCCAGGCCGCGTGGGGGATCTCGGTGCCGCGCAGCACGGCGGAGCAGCGTTCCGCAGGCCGCGCGGTCAAGCGCGAGGACCTCGCGCCGGGCGACCTCGTGTTCTACAACACGCGCAACCGGCCCTTCTCGCACGTCGGCATCTATCTCGGCGACGGTTTGTTCGTCCACGCGCCGCGCCGCGGCCAGCGGGTGCGGCTCGAGAACATGGACAACTCCTACTGGCGAGCGCGATTCAACGGCGCCCGCAGGCTGGCCCCGCCGGCTCTTTGAGCTTGCGCTAGTCCTTCAGGCTGTAGACCGTCCTGACGTCAAAGCCAAAGGCGCGGCCGCGCAGCGTCGGCGGCACCGGCACCTGCGGCGCCGCGAGCCGGAACATCTCGAGCGCCTGCTCGTCGAGCACCGCGTAGCCGGAGCCGCGCTTCACCTTCACCTCGGCCAATTCTCCGCTCGCCGCGATCTCGAGCCGGACCACGACGTCGCCTTCCCAGCCGCTGTCGCGCGCACGCAGCGGATAGCGCTTGTAGCGCACCGCGGCGTTGATGAATTGCTGGCGGTATTGCGCGATCAGCAGCGACGGATCCGGCGCCGGTGCCGCCGGGACCGCCGGTGCGCTCGCCACCGTTGCGGGCGCCTGTGCTGGAGCTGGCGAAGGTGCCTCGCTAGCGGGTGCGGGCGGCGCCGGCTCGCTTGGCAGCTCCGGCGGCGGCGCCATGGTGAACGTCGGCGCCTGCGGCGCCGGCACGGGTCGCACGACTTTTGGCGCCGGCTTCGGCACCGCGCGCTTCGGCGGCGGCTTCGGCGGCTCGACCGCCGGCGGCGGCGCTTCTTTCAACGCTTCGGGCTCCGCAAGGTGCGCGACGATCGGCGCCGCGCTCGGCGAGAGCGGCGCCTCGGGTTCCGGCGCCCGCAGCGCGAGCAGCACGGCGTGCAGGGCGAGTGACGCGCCTACGGCATACGTGAATGCGCGCCGGTCAGCGTGCTCGTTCACGCAAGGCGCGCCAGACCTTCTCCGGCGTGAGCGGCATCTCGACGTGCAGGAGCTCCAGCGCGTCGAGCACCGCGTGGACCACGGCCGGCGCGGCGCCGATGGTGCCGAGCTCGCCGCAGCCCTTCACGCCCAGAAGATTCGTCCTGCACGGCGCGCTCTCGTCGAAGCTCGGCGCGAGTGCGGGAAAGTCTGCGGCGCGCGGCACGCAATAGTCCATCAGCGACCCGGTGAGGAGCTGGCCGCTTTCCGCGTCGTACACCGCCTGCTCGAAAAGCGCCTGCCCCGCACCCTGCGCAATGCCGCCGTGCACCTGGCCTTCGACGATCATGTGATTAATGATGCGCCCGACGTCGTCGCAGCTCGCAAAGCGGTCGATGCGGACCTCGCCCGTCTCGGCGTCGACCTCTACCTCGCAGGCCTGTACCCCGTTCGGCCATGACGGCGTCGACGGCGTCTGCGTCGCCGAGACGCGCAGCACCCGCTTCGGCTGGCGCGCAGCGAGCTCCGCCAGCGCGATCGCGCGGTCGGTGCCCGCGATGCCGAATCGGCCGTCGCGGTACTCGATGTCTGCGGCGGCGGCCTCCAGCGCTTCAGCGGCCAGCGCCTTGCCCTCGACGATGACGCGATGTCCCGCGGCCACGACCGCCGAGCCGCCGACGAAAGCGGAGCGCGATCCCACGCTGCCGACGCCGTTCGCGCGATCGGTATCGCCTTGCACGATCTTCACCTTTCCCGCCGGCACGCCCAGCACCTCCGTCACGAGCTGCGTATAGGCCGTCTCCAGGCCCTGCCCCATCGCCTGCGTACCCGAGAAAACGGTGATCTCGCCCTGCGCGTTGACCTCGATGTCCACGGTCTCCGTGGGGATCGCGCCGGTCCATTCCAGGTAGGCCGCCAGGCCACGACCGCGCAAGCGTCCCGCGCGCTTGGAGGCTTCGCGCCGCGCGGCGAAGCCGTTCCAGTCGGCCTGGGCCAGCAGCTTGTCCATGACCACCGAGAAGTTGCCGACGTCGTAGGTGTCGCCGAGGTGCGTGCGATAGGGGAAGTTCTCCGGCGGGATGAAATTGCGCCGGCGCACCTCCACCGGATCGAGCTTCATCTCGCGTGCCGCCTTCTCCAGCAGGCGCTC
>DATLDY010000021.1:0-2727 GCA_035525655.1 Burkholderiales bacterium | reverse complement strand
TGGACCACCTTCGCGCGCATGGACATCCTGCGCTCGCCGAAGCACCTCACCGGCCCCGACCTCGGCATCGCATCGCTCACCTATCGCGCGTATCACGAGGCGAAGTTCGGCATCGAGCACTGGGAGAAGCTGCACAAGATCAACCGCGTGGAATGGGCGCGCTACCTGCACTGGGTGCGCGACACGGTGCCGGTGCCGGTGGAGAACGACGTGCACGTGCGCTCGCTCGAGCTCGTCCCCGGCGGCGTCCGCGTAAATCTCGGCGACGGCGTGATGAATGCCCGCAAGGTGGTGCTCGCCATGGGCCGCGAAGGAAGTGGCACGTTGCGCTGGCCGAAATTCGCGACGTTCGATCCGGCGCGGCGGGGTGGCGGAATTCACCACTCGGCGGACGACATCGACTTTGCAGCGTTGAAGGGAAAGCGAATCGGCATATTGGGCGCCGGCGCCTCCGCCTTCGACAATGCCGGCGAGGCGCTCGAAGCCGGCGCGAGCGAGGTCGTGATGTTCGCGCGTCGCCCGATGCTGCCGCAGGTGAACAAGTCGAAGTGGACGGCGTTCCCGGGCTTTCTCCACGGCTACTCGTCGCTCGACGATGCGACCAAGTGGCGCTTCTATACGTACATCTTCAGCGAGCAGGTGCCGCCGCCTTACGAGAGCGTGCAGCGCTGCGAGCGCCACCCCGGCTTCTCCATCCGCTTCGGCGAAGGCTGGACCGACATCCTTTCCGGGCCGAACGTCGTCACGCCGAAGGGCGAGCATCGCTTCGATGCCGTGATCGTGTGCACCGGCTTCGACGTGAACCTCACCGATCGGCCCGAGGTGGCGCCGTTCCGCGATGCGATCGACGTGTGGGCGAATCACGTCCCGGCAGGCGAGGTGCGCAAGTTTCCGGAGGAGGCGCGCTTCCCTTATCTGGGCGATGCGTTCCAGCTGAAAGGGACCGCGCGCGAGCTCGGCCGCGTCCATGTCTTCAACTGGGGCTCGACCATGAGCCACGGCGCTATCGCCGGCGACATTCCCGGCCTCGAGATCGGCGCGCGGCGATTGGCCAGCGGCATCGCGCGCGATTTATTCCTGGAGGATGCCGATCGCCACTGGGAGCGCGTCCAGGTCCACAACGAGGGCGAGCTCGAGCCGACCGGCTACTTCGTGCCGCTGGAAAAACGGAAATCGGGGTCAGAGCCCGATTAGAAATAGGGCTCTGACCCCGATTAATCGATGGTGGCGCCGACCTCTTTGACGACGGCCGCCCACTTCTGCCGATCGGCTTTCACGGTCTGGCGGAACTGCTCCGGCGTTTCCCAGCGTGGGGTGTTGCCGAGGTCGATCAGGCGCTTCTGCACTGATGGCGTGTCGAGGGCCGTCTTCACGGCGGCGTTCACCTTGCTGACGATGTCGGCATCGAGGCCCTTGGGGCCAAAGAGGCCGAACCAGGTGTAGCTCTCGTATCCGGGAAGGCCGGCCTCGGCGATGGTCGGGATCTCGGCCACCGCCTGCACGCGCGACTTGGTGCTCACGCCGAGGAGGCGCACGCGCCCCGCCTTCCAGTGCGGAATGACGGTTTGCACCTGGTTGAAGATGCAGCACGTCTGGCCGCCGATGACGGACCCGATCGCCTCCGGCCCACCTTTGTACGGGATGTGCTCCATCTTCAAGCCGGCGCGCGCAACGAATTCCGCAAAGGCGAGGTGGGTGCCGGTGCCGTTGCCGGTGGATGCGTAGTTGTACTTGCCCGGATTCGCCTTCACCGTATCGATGAACTCGCGCACGTTGCGCACATCGATCACCTGCGGATTGATCGTCAGCACATTGGAGACGTTGACGAGCGGCGAGATCGCCGTGAAGTCGGTCTCGACATCGAACGACAGCTTCTTGTACAGCGCCGCATTGACGCCGTGCGTCGCCGCCGTGCCCAGGAGCAGCGTGTACCCATCGGGCTTCGCGCGCGCCACCGCCTCCGAGGCGAGATTGCCGCCGGCGCCGGTGCGATAGTCGGTGACGATCTTCGCGCCGAGCGATTTCTCCATCGGCTCCTGCAGCAGGCGCGCCACCACGTCGACGCCCGAGCCGGCGGGAAAGCCCATCAGGATGGTGACCGGATGCGATGGCCAGGCCTGCGCGAGCGCGAGCGCCGGGAAAAGAAGCAGGAAGAGGAAGCGGAGCATGCGGCTATTATCCACGCGCTTGAACCCCGCCTATCCTCATGCGCTGCGCGGCATCGGTTTGATGGTGCTCGCGGTGAGCACCTTCACCTGCCTCGACACGACGTCGAAATATCTGGCGCAGCACTACGCGGTGCCCGGCATCGTCTGGGTGCGCTACGTCGTGCAGATGCTGCTGATGGTCGTCGTGCTCGCGCCGCGGCAGGGCCTCGCGCTCGTGCGCACCGCGCACCCGCGCCTGCAGATCTTCCGCGGCCTGGTCCTCACCGTGTCGAGCCTCGCCTTCCTGTCGGCGCTGAGCCACATGCCACTCGCGGAAGCCGCGAGCATCGCGTTCATGACGCCGATCATCATCGCCGTCCTGTCGTGGCCGGTCCTGAAGGAGAAAGTCGGTGCGCGAACCTGGGTGGCGCTTGGCGGTGGGTTCGTCGGGGTGCTGCTGATCGTGCGGCCGGGAGGCGGCCTGTTCACCTGGGCGGCCGTGCTGCCGCTTTTCAGCGCGTTCTGCATGGCGCTCTACCAGATGCTGACCTCGAAGCTCGCCGGCCGCGACGCGTCGCTC
>DATLDY010000351.1:0-7281 GCA_035525655.1 Burkholderiales bacterium | reverse complement strand
CTTCAGCGTTCCGGAGAGCATCTGGTACTCCTGCTTGAGCGTGACCTCACCCTGCGGCACCTGCCATGTGCCGGCGACGCGCGCGGGAACGATCCAGAAGAGCGCGGTGCACCACGATCCGTCGCAGCCGCCTTCGACGGTGGCGGTCTCGTCGGCTTTCCAATCGCCCATGGTGAACGTGTTGGACACGATGCGCGTGCCCGGCTTGAGGGCGAGGATTTTCGGCCGCAGCTTGAGGTTGATGTCCGGCAGCAGGAACATCGTGATCACCGTCGCCTTGGAGAAATCGGTCTCGAAGAGATCCGCCTTCATGAACTGCGCGCGCGAAGTCACGCCTTCGGCCTGCGCGTTCTGCTTCGAGAGCTCCACCATGTCCGGGTTGTATTCGACGCCGAGCGCGCGTGCGCCGCGCTTCGCCGCCGTGATCACCGTGCGGCCGTCGCCCGAGCCGAGGTCGATGAGGTAATCGTCCTTCGTCAGCTTGGCGAGCTCGAGCATTTTGTCGACGACCGTCTGCGGCGTCGGCACCCAGACGACGTCCTTGCCGGCCTGGCCGACCTCGGGCTCGAAGGCCTTCGGTGCGCGCTGCGCCTGGCCAAGCGCGAACGGGGCGGCGAGCGTGAGCGCGACGGCTACGCCGCCGGCGCGAAGAAAGGCTGCTGCAAGCATGCGTCGTGCTCCTGTGAAGGGGGTGCGGGACGCGAGCCTAGCACGGCCGAATTCGCATCAGCTCGTCGGCGGCTCGCGCCGCGCCGTGTGTTTCGCGCAGATCCTGGGCGATGCGTTTCGCGCTCTGCTCGTAGCCGCCGCCGGCGAGGAGCGCCGCCAGCTCGGCGCGCAATGCACTCACCTTCTTGAGCGGCAGCACCCGCGCGACACCGAGCTCGGCCGCTCGCCGCGCGTTGTCCGGCTGGTCGAAGGCGAACGGCACGATGAGCTGCGGCCGCCCGGCGCGCAGCGCCTGCGAGAGCGTGCCGATGCCCGCCTGGTGGATCACGGCGAGGGCACGGGGAAATACGGCCGAGTACGGCAGATAGTCGAACGCTTTCATGCTCACGGGGAGCGGCCCCAACCGAGCCGGGCCGACGATCAGCAACGCGCGGCGTCCGAGCTGCTGCGCGGCGGCCATCGCCTGCTGCCAGAAATCGCCGGCGATCCACACCGCGGAGGAGCCCAGCGCGAACACCAACGGCGGCTCGCCCGCCGCGAGGAACGCCTCGAGCTCGCCCCGCTTGTCCTCCGGGAGCACGCCGTCGTGCAAAGGCGCCCCGGTGACGATCAGGTTGCGCGGCCAATCGGGCTGCCGCAGCGCGAGCGTCGCATCGAACAGGCCAAGGTTGAGATACGGCGAGAACTGGGCCTCGAGGAAAGCCGAGCCTCGCTTCGGCGGCAGGCCGAGCTCGCCGCGAAACGCGCGCAGGGGAGCTTCCCATCGCCACGTGATCATTTTCAACAGGCTGAAAACTGCCCTGTACGGCAGCCGTCCGAGCCCGTGCAGCCACTCGACGCCCGCTATCACCGGCGCGTCGTAGCTCGACATCAGGTTCATCGGCGCGAGCACGCTCGCCGCCCACGGCAATTTGCGCTGCTCGGCGACGAGCGGCATCGCCACCGTGAGGGGATGCGAGACCAGGAGGTCGGCGCCTTCGGTCGCCCGCATCAGGTCGTCGTACGCGGTGCGCAGGTGCGGCATCACCATCTGGCGCACGATGAACTCGACGCCGTGGCGCACATCGAAGATTTTTTCCAGCAACGCCTGGTAATCGCCGAATGGCGCAAAGCCCGGGCCGACGGGCGCGAAGCCGATGCCCTCGCGTTCCACGTCGGCGCGATATTCCGGCACGCTCGCCACGACCGGCTCCGCGCCGCGCGCGACGAGGGCGCGCGCTATCGCGATGTACGGATGCAGGTCGCCCAACGAGCCGACGGTGGCGAGGACAACGCGCAATTTACTTGCGCCGCAGGCGGACGATCAGCGCTGCAATGCCGGAGGCGGCCAGGAGGAGCAAAGCCAGCGCAATGGCCTTCTCCGCCAGGCTGGGAGGAAACGCGAGTGCGAACGGCAGGAAGAGCGCCGTGATGGCGCCCGCGATGATCAGGAACGTCTTGTCTACCGGCCTTTCCAGACCGGCTTGCGCTTGTTGAGGAAAGCGTCCATGCCTTCGCGGAAGTCCTGGCTCATGTAGCACATGAGGACGAGGTCGTTGCCTTCGCCGTGCGGCACCGACGGGCGCAGGCGCAGCAGCGCTTCCTTTGTAGCCTGCAGCGTGAGCGGAGCATGGCTTGCGACCGTGCGCGTGATTTCCTCGGCGCGCTTCATGAGCGCGGCCTGGTCCTCGCACAGCTCGGTGATGAGGCCCTTGGCGAGCGCTTCGTCGGCCTCGACGAGGCGGGCCTGGAACACGATGTCCTTCACGAGCGCGGGCCCGACGAGATACACGAGGCGCGTATAGCTCGACAGGGAGAGGCAGTTGCCGAGCGTGCGCGCCACCGGGAAGCCGTACTTCATGCTACGCGAGGCGATGCGCAGGTCGCAGCACGCGGCGATGCTCGCGCCGCCGCCGGTGCATGCGCCGTGGATCGCCGCGATCGTCGGCACGCGGCAGCCCTCGATCGCGTTCATCACGCGGTCGATGCGCTCCTCGTAGTCGAGCGCATCCTGCTCCTTGTCGAAGGCGCGGAACTGCGAGATGTCGGTGCCCGCGGCAAACGCCTTGTCGCCGCCGCCGGTGATCAGGATCGCCTTGATCGAGCGGTCCTCGTTCGCCTTCCGGCAGATTTCGGCGAGGCGCTCGTACATCGCGAAGGTGAGCGCGTTCCTCGCCTGCGGCCGGTTGAACGTGACGTACGCGATGCCGTCGCGCAATTCGTAGAGGAGTTCGTCCATGGATTCCTTTAAATGGTGACAGTCACCATTTTTCTCAGTGGAGCCGATGCTACCATCGCGTCACGAGGAGGAGGCTCACATGACCAGACTGGTTCTTGGCGCGCTCATGTTCGCGCTTTCCGTCGTCGCATTCGGGCAAGCGAAATATCCGCAGCGCACCGTGGAGGTCGTGGTGCCTTACGCGCCGGGCGGCGGCACCGACAACCTGATGCGCATGATCGCCGGCATCATCGACGAGAACAAATGGTCGCCGGTGCCCATCAACGTCAACAACCGCGCCGGCGGCAGCGGCGCGATCGGCTACAACTATCTGATCAACAAGAAGGGCGACTCGCACGTCGTGGCCGGCGCGACGCCGATGATCGTCTCGGGCAAGATCGAAGGCCGCCTGCCGGGCAACCATCGCGATGCGATGACCACGCTGATGATCGTGGCGATCGACGAGCTGATGCTCTCGGTGCGTTCCGAGTCGCCGTACAAGACCATCGACGAGTTCGTGAAGGCGGCGCGCGCCAAGCCCGGCGGGCTCACCGTCGGCGGCACGGCGACCAATACCGAGGACCACATCTTCACCTACCTCTTCGAGCAGGCGGCGAAGATCAAGGTGAAGTACGTGCCGTTCAACTCCGGCGGCGAGGTGACGGCCGCGCTGCTGGGCGGGCACATCGACGCCGGCGTGATGAATCCGAACGAGATCGTCGCGCAGGTCGAGGCCGGCAAGGCGCGCAACCTCGCGGTGGCCTCGCGCAAGCGCCTGGCCGATGCGCCCGACCTGCCGACGTTCGCGGAAAAAGGCTATGACTTCTACTGGGAGCAGATGCGCGGCGTGGTCGGGCCGGCGAACATGTCGCCCGAGGCGGTGAAGTGGTGGCAAGCCACGCTGAAGAAAGTCACCGACACGCCGAAGTGGAAGAACGATTACATCAAGCGCAACCTCCTCACGCCGACGCAGTGGACGGGTGACGAGGCGCTCAAGTACCTCGACAGCCTGCACACGAAGTACGAGCAGGCGCTCACCGGGCTCGGCGCCGTCAAAAAATAGATTCATTAATTGGGGTCAGATCAACATTCCTGGACGAGGGGCCAAATTGCTCTTTCTCTCCACAAATGTTGATCTGACCCCCTTTAATGCCCTTGATGGGTAAGGCGGATCGGGTAACGGCGGTTCTGCTGCTTGCGTTCTCGGTCGCGTTCGCCGCCGGGGCGTTGAAGTACTACGCGTGGTGGGGCGACAGCGGGCCGGGCCCGGCGTTCATGCCGTTCTGGCTCGGCCTGGTGATGGCCGCGATCGCCCTGCTGTTGCTCCTGCGTAAGCCCCGTGACACCGGTAAGGACTGGGTACCGCGCGGCGAAGGCGCGCGCCGGGTGCTCGTCGTGCTCGGCGTCACCGTTGCCTTCGTCGTGCTGATGCAGGTTGTCGGCATGATCGTCGGCGGCGCACTGTTCCTCGCGGTGCTGATGCGGTACCTGGAGCGCCAGCCGTGGTGGCAGACGATCGTCATCTCGGTGACCGCAGCCGCGTTCAACTGGCTCGTGTTCGCGCACTGGCTGCGGGTGCCGATCCCGCAGGGGATTTTCTGGACTTTCTAGCCAAGTGGATTTCTTAGCCAATCTGGCAATGGGTTTTGGCGTCGCGCTGACGCCATTCAACATCCTGATGGCGATCTGCGGCGTGATGGTCGGCATGCTGATCGGCGCGCTGCCCGGCGTCGGGCCGCCTTCCGGCGTGGCGATGCTGCTGCCGCTCACCTTCGGCATGGACCCGACCTCCGGCATCATCATGCTCGCCGCGCTCTACGCCGGCACCATGTACGGCGGCACGATCACGTCGGTGCTGATCAACACGCCGGGCGAATCGGCATCGGTGGTCACCTGCATCGACGGCTACCAGATGGCGCTGCAAGGACGCGCCGGCCCGGCGCTCGGCATCGCCGCCATCGGCTCGTTCATCGCCGGCACGGTGGGGGTCGTGCTGCTGATGCTGGTGTCGCCGCTGCTCGCGAAATGGGCGCTGTCCTTCGGCCCGCCCGAAACCTTCGCGCTCATGCTGGTCGGGCTCACCACGGTGACGCTGCTGACCGGCGACGATGCGCTCAAGGGCTACATCAGCATGGTGATGGGGCTGATGCTCGCGATGGTCGGCTACGACATCATTTCCGGCGACGCGCGCTACGGCTTCGGCATCCCCGAGATGATGGACGGCATGGATTTCCTGCCGGTGGCGATCGGGCTGTTCGGCCTGGGCGAAGTGCTATGGGATGCCGAGCAGATCAACAAGCCGCCGCTCGCGAAAGGCCGCTACGGCCTGCGCGACGTCATGCCGAGCGCGCTCGACTGGGCGAGGAGCCGCTGGGCGATCGCGCGCGGCACGGTGCTCGGCTTCACGGTCGGCATGCTGCCCGGCGCGGGGCCGACGGTGGCGTCGTTCTTGTCCTACACCGTGGAAAAAAAGGTGTCCAAGCACCCGGAGCAATTCGGCAAAGGCGCCATCGAGGGCGTCGCCGGCCCGGAGTCGGCGAACAACGCCGCCGCCACGGCCGCCATGGTGCCGATGCTGACGCTCGGCATCCCGGGCTCGGCCACGACGGCGATCATGCTCGGCGGCCTGATGATGTGGGGCCTGCGGCCGGGGCCGATGCTGTTCGAGAAGAATCCGCAGTTCGTCTGGGGCCTCATCGCCTCGCAGTACATCGCCAACGTCATGCTGCTGATACTGAGCACCGCCTTCATCCCGCTTTTCGTGCGCGCGCTGCGCATCCCCTACGGCATCCTGATGCCGCTCATCATCAGCTTCTGCGTCATGGGGGCGTACTCGCTGAAGAACAGCGTCTGGGACGTGGGGCAGATGCTCGCCTTCGGCGTGGTCGGCTACGCGATGAAGAAGCTCGGCTATTCGCCGGCGGCGCTCGTGCTCGCGCTGGTGCTCGGGCCGATGGCAGAGCGGGCGCTGCGGCAGTCGCTCATCATCTCGGATGCCGGCGTCGCCATCTTCTTCCTGCGCCCGATCTCCGCGGTGCTGATGGCGATCGCCATCGTCGCGGTCGCCGTGCCGGTGATCAGGGCCCTGCGCCGCTAGCTGTCGAGGACCATCTTGCGCAGGGTTTCGAGCGCGACGTCGTCGCCGTATTCGGCGCGCAGCTGGGAGAGATCGACGAAGCGCTCGACACCGAGCGCCTCTAGCGCGTTGCGGATCGCGTTGCGCCGGCTGTCGCTCAGTTGGCTGTCGCCGGCCCGGAAGGCGACGATGCGCACGCTGTTCGCCGGCGAGCGCTGCATCACCGCCTGCAGGAATTCGAACATGCGCGATTCATCGAAGCGCACGTTGCAGGCGATGGTGTCGAAGCCGCCCCCGTCAAGGCGGGCGAGCGCCTCGCTTACGGAGTAAGCAGCGACAACGTCGGCTTCGTCGCGCAGCGCCTTGAGCAGCGCATCGACCGCGTCGGGCGTACCTGCGGCGAGAATCCGGGGGCGCTTCTGCACGGTTGCCTCCCGAGGGCCATGGTAAGCCCGCCGTGCAGGCGGCGAAGGAACTACTTCATGCGTCGGGCTGCCCCGGATGCTGCGCTGCACCCGGATCGATGTGCGCCCAGGGCCGGGCGCTCTTGGTCCAGATGTGCGCCGTGATCTTCATGTCGGGCGGGTTGTCCATGCTGCCGGCGCGCACCACGACCATCTGGGGCGTGGCGTCGCGCTGGCTGTACACCCCGGAGCCGCAATCGCCGCAGAAATAGCGGTGCAGCGTGCGACCGCTGTCCGCCACCGCCGTATAGCGCTTCGGCGTCCCCTTCGTCAGCTTGAACGCCGAGCTCGGCAGCAGCGCGTTCACCGTCCCCTGCGCGCCGCTCTGCTTCTGGCAGCTCTTGCAGTGGCACGCGCGCAGCTCCTTTACTTCAGCATCGATCGAGTAGCGGATCGCTCCGCACAGACAACTACCGGTCAGCATGGCTACTCCTTAATTGGTGACAGTCACCATTTATTCAGTTGCCGAAGCCGTCGGCGACGCGCATGTCGATCAGGTTCGGCTTGCCGCTCGCGAAGCCTTCGCGCAGCGCCGGCGCGACGTCCTGCGGATCGGTCACACGGCGCGCGGCGAGGCCGAACGATTTCGCCACCGCGAGGAAGTCGATGTCCGGCTCGCGGATGTCCATGCCGGTGAACTTGTCGGTCTTGCGGAACGACACGAGGCGTTCCTTGATGATGCGATAGCCGCGGTTGTTGGCGATCACGTACGTAATGGGAAGCTGGTGATGCGCGGCCGTCCAGAGTCCCTGGATGGCGTACATCGCGCTGCCGTCGCCGATGACCGCGGCGATGGGGCGTCCCGGTAGCGCGAGGCTGATGCCCACCGCGCCGGGCACCGCAAAGCCGAGCCCGCCGCTCGCCAGGCCGTAGTA
>DATLDY010000350.1:0-3463 GCA_035525655.1 Burkholderiales bacterium | reverse complement strand
CCCGGTGTGGAACAGCACCTCGCCCATCAGGATGAAAAGCGGGATCGGCGTGAGCGAGAAGCTGGTGAGGGAGACGACCGAGTTGCGCGCGAGCTGCTGCACGCCGGGCTCGCCGCCCAGCCAGATCGCCGCGCCGGCGATGTTCACCGCGATGAAGGTGAACGCCACCGGCAGTCCGAGGAGCAGGAGCGCCGTCGAGCCGCCGAGCATCAACCATGCGGCGAATTGCCACGACATTCAAGCCGCCGAGACGGCGTCCTCCCGCGGGCCGCGCGCGCCGTGCAGCAGGCGCTGCATGCGAAAGACCATCTCGATCGCGAGCAGCGCAAAGGCGATCGGCAGCGGCGCGAGGAGCCACCATTCCGGCGTCACGAGGGTCTTCACGGTCATCGACCCCGAGGTATAGCTGGCGATGGTCATCTGCACGCCGTACCAGAGCATTACCAGGCAGCAGAAGAGACCGACGAAGTCGGCGAACCACTCGCAGTACCACGCCAGGCGCTTCGGGATGGCACGCAGCAGGATGTCCACGCGGATGTGCTGTCCGCGCCGCAAAAGCCAGGGCGCAGCGCACATGGTGATGAGGTAGAGCAGCGCCTCGGTAAGGTCGTTGCTCCAGTCGAGGCCGCGCATCGACGGAATGAGCGCGACGTTCCTTAGGAGCACATCGGCGCAGATCACCATCACCATGACGAACACCATTGCGCACGCAACCCAGGCAAGCGCGTCAAGCAGCCTGCCGAATAGCGCTGAAAGGTGGCCCAGCCGCATCTATTTGGCGAGCACCTTCCTGAGCTGCGGCCCGTATTGCGGGCTCGACTTGATCGCCGCTGCCCAGCCGATTTCCTTGGCCTTGTCGACGTACGCCTTGCTCGTGGCCGCGTCGAAGCTGATGGTCTGGATCCCGGCGTCGGCCTGCCGCTTGGCTTCGTTCTGGTTGTACGACTTCCAGAACTCGTTCTGCTTCTCGTAGGCGAGCGCTTGCTCGTCGAGGAACTGGCGCGCCTTCGGCGGCAGGGCTTTGTACTTGTCGAGGTTCATGATCAGCGAAACCTCGGCGTTGTAGAAGCCCGGGTCGACGCGGAACTTGGTCTTCTCCTGCCAGTTGAGGTCGAACAGGGCGTGGATCGGCCAGCCGTAGCCGTCGATCACGCCGCGCTCGAGCGCGGTATAGACCTCGCCCGGCGCGGTGGTCATGACGGACGCACCCATCGCCTGGAAGAAGTCGCGATACACCGGCGTGATGCGGATCTTGAGTCCGGTGAGGTCGGGCTTGTCGATTTTCTTGTTTACGTACAAATGGAAAGGCGTGAACTCGACCACCTTGGCGAGGTAGCGCATGTTCGCCTTCTCGGCCCAGATCCTGTTGATGAGGTCGTAGCCGCCATTTGCGCGCTGCTCGGCCGCGCTGGTTTCCGACAGCTTGAGGATGTCGGCCTCGGGCATGACGTTGGTGTAGAAGGCGCCGGTGCTGAAGCCCATGTCGACCACGCCGGTCTTCACGGCGTTGCCGACCTCAAAAGTCGGGATGGCCTTCGGGCCGCCGATGAAGTTGATCTGCAGCGTCCCCTTGCCGGCTTTGTTGAGGTTGTCGATCCACTCGACCGTGCGCTTCACGTAGTACTGGTTCTCGGGGAACGCGCTTACCAGGCGCAACGTCACTTCCTGCGCCTGCACGCTGCTCGCAGCAATGGCCAATGCGGCCAGCAAAACGGCTTTCGTCATAGGACTCCTCCTCGAAGGAGCGAGCGTAGGCGTCGGCATCAGTATTTGTCAAATCAATGTCACTCATGGTATTTATCACCGATATGAATGTAGCCGACCTCGATCTCAACCTCCTGCGGGTATTCGACGCGGTGCTCCACGAGGGCACTGTCACCGCGGCCGCGGCGCGCCTGGACCTGACGCAGCCCGCGGTGTCCAACGCCCTGGCCCGATTGCGCGGGCTCCTCGGCGACCCGCTTTTCGTGCGAACGGCCAGCGGCATGGAGCCGACGCCCTTCGCCCGCGGCGTGGCCGAGCCGGTGCGGCAGGGGCTCGCGCTCCTCGAGACGGCGCTCGCCCATGGTCCCGGCTTCGACCCCGCCAGCGCGACGCGCGCCTTTCGCTTCTACATGTCGGACGTCGGCCAGATCGAGTTCCTGCCGCCCCTCGTCGAGCGCGTGCAGCGCGTGGCGCCCGCGGTCAAGCTGGAAGCCGTCGCGGTGGACGTGGAGGACATTGCGGACGCGCTTGGCAGCGGTGCGCTCGACGTCGCCGTCGGATTCCTGCCCGGCCTCGGGCCGCCGGTCGCGCGCCGGGCGCTTTTCCGCGACCCCTACCTCTGTCTCATGCGCGCCGACCACCCGATCCAGCGCCTCACGAAGAAAACATTCCTCGAGGCGTCGCACGCGCTGGTGACCTACCGCGCGGGTGGCCACCGCGTGATCGAGGAGGCACTCGAGCGCGCCGGCGTCGCGCCCCGCATCGCTCTGCGCGTACCGCATTTCACCGTGGTGCCCATGGTGCTCGAGCGCACCGATCTCATCCTCACGCTGCCGGCGCGCGTCGCGCGCGTCTATGCAAGCCGCGGGCGCTTCAAGGCGCTGCCGCCGCCGATCCCGATCGCCCAGGCCGAGGTGGCCGTGTACTGGCACGAGCGCTTCGACGGCGATGCCGGGAACCGCTGGCTGCGGGAGCAGCTGATCGCGCTCTTGTCAGCCTGAGATGCGGATGCCGAGCGGCTTGGCGCGACCGTCGTTCGTCGCGTTGCGGTCGGCGGGGCAGGCGGAGACCGCGGCGAGCAGGTTCATCTCCGCACGCAGGTCGATGTAGTCGCCCTTCATCGCCGTCGGCGGCTGGATGGCGAAAGACCCGTCCGGGCGCAGGTCGACATTCATGAAGACGTTGAAGATGTCCACGATGTCGTCGCCGCCGAGCCCGTGGGGCGCGAGCGCTTCGGTGAGATTTTCCTGGCAGGAGCGGTGAGTGCGGTCGCCGTCGCGCAGCTCGTAGAGCCGCCGCGAGCAGCGCCCGCCCATGTTGCCCCAGTGGTTGCGCACCGTGTCGTCGACCACCGTGAGCATCACGTTCTCGCGCGGCGGCTTCGAATAGAAATGGCGGAAACTTTTTGCCGTGCCGGTGCCGAGGAGCCCGTTGATCGCCCACGTCTGGCCGACGTGGAAAACCTCGCGGTGGTCATCGGCATTGAAGAAACAGCAGTCGCCGACCTGCCGGTCGTCGACGAGATGGATCCGCAGGACCGCCCCGCGCGGGACGAGGAACGCTTTCGCCCGCCCGGCGGGAATGACGAACTCCTCCAGTACTTTCAACGCAGCTGGTCGGAGAGGGTCTTCAGCTCCTTGATCGGCTCGGGCGCGCGCTTCAGCAGGAAATCCCAGTACACGTCATAGGCGACCTTGCGGTGGTTCGCGCCGAGGTCGACGACCTGGATCCCGGCTTCCTTGATCTTCTTGTCGTCGGC
>DATLDY010000330.1:0-14668 GCA_035525655.1 Burkholderiales bacterium | reverse complement strand
GCGGTGCGCATGCCCTGGATCTCGTAGGTCCGGTTGAGCGCCTTCTTGGTGTCGCGCACGAGCTGCGGATCGATCACCGAAATGTGCCGCGCGATCTTCATGGCTTCCTCGAGGTGCGTGCCCTCGGGTACCACGCGGCTCACGATGCCCAAGGCCAGCGCGCGCTCGGCGCTGAGCGTGTCCTCGCCGGTCAGCAGCATGTCCTTCGCCGCTTTCGGGCCGACCATCCACGGCAGCAGCAGCGTAACGATGCCGGCACCGAACTTGAGCTCGGGCTCGCCGAAGGTCGCATCGCGCGAGCAAACGCTGATATCGCAGGCGAGCGCCATCTCGAAAGCGCCGGCCATGCACGGGCCGTGGATCGCAGCGATGGTCGGCTTCGGCGAATCCCAGAAGCGCATCGTCGTGGAGAAATCCAGCTCCAGGATTTCGCGCCATACCTCGGCCCCCTCGGGACGGCGCGCCATCTGCTCCTTGAGGTCGAATCCCGATGAGAAGCCGCGGCCGGCGCCCGAAAGCACGATGGCGCGCACTTCGGCATCGGCTTCCAGCTCGTCCAGCGCGTCGTGGATCTCGAGCAGCATCGCCTTGCCGAGCGCGTTGATGCGCTCGGGACGGTGGAGCTGCAGGTGCGCGACGCGTCCCTCGCGCTCGACCCGGATCGCCTCGTAGCTTTTCATCACTGTCCCTCCGCCGGCGCAAGCTCGCCCTGCTCGAGCATGGCGGCAAAGCGGCCGCGGTCGGCCTTGCCGGTGCGCCCCGCCGGCAGCTCGCGGGCGAAGTAAAGCACATCCGGCTGCTTATATTTCTCCAGCCGCTCGCGCAAGAATGCACGCAACTCGCTCACCGTGATCTCCCCTCGGGGGACGATGAGCGCGTGGATGCGCTGGCCAAGGCGCTCGTCGGGCCGACCGACGGCGATTGCCGCCGCCACCTTCGGGTGGGCGCTGCACGCAAACTCGATCTCCTGCGGCGAAACCTTGTTGCCGCCGCGATAGATGAGCTCCTTCTTGCGCCCCGCGATCTCCACCACCCCGGGATCGCGCTCGCGCGCGAGATCGCCGGTGGCGAACCACCCGTCGCGCACCGGCTCGAGTGCCGGCTCGTCGAGATAGCCGTTCAGGAGATACGGGCTGGCGATGAGCAGCTCGCCGATCTCACCGGTCGGTGCCGCGCCGTCGTCAGTGACGATCCGGTAGCGCACACCCGGCGAGGGCCGACCGATGCAACCCGCGTAGCGGTCCACGTCGGCTGGCATGAGGAAGAAGTCGCAGGTCGAAGTTTCAGTGAGACCGTAGATATCGATGAGGTCTGCCGGCGCGAAGAGAGCGCGCAGGCTCTCGCCGAGGCCCTTGCCGAGCGTTTCTCCGCCGATCAGCACCTGGCGCAACGCACGGGCATCGCATCGCAGCTGGCTCGAAGGCACGTCGAGGATGAGGCTGCGCATCATCGTCGGCACCACCGCGACGCGCGTGATGGATTCCAGTTCCGCCAAGAACGAGGCGGCGGAAAATTTCTCGCGCGGGACCAGCACGCCGCCGTGCAGCAGCGTCAACAGCGCGACCCAGATGCCGAAGCTGAAAGTGATGTTGAGCACGAGCAGCGTCCGCTCGCCTTGCGCGAAGCCGAGCAGGCTTTGTATCGCTGCGAGCTTGCCGGCGAAGGCGCGATGCGAGAGCACTGCACCTTTCGGCATCCCGGAGGAGCCGGACGTGAAAACGATGAGCGCGGCGCCGTCGAGGATCGGGCGCGCTGCGGGCGGCTCATCGGAGCGCCGGCCGAGCGAGCCGTCCCATTCGAACCGGGCGCGCGTCTTCGAGGTCATGTGCGCCACCGTCGCTTCAGGCGCCGCGCGATGCAAAGGGACGACTACCCCGCCCGCCAGCCAAACGCCGAGGTAAGCGGCGAGGTCCAGCGGCTGATTCGAGACGCGCACATGCACCGGCTCGTTCGGCTGCAGCCTTGCTTTCTCGAGTTCTTTACGTACTACGTGCGCGGCGTCGAGGAATTCGGCGTAGCGCATGTCCGGCATCGCCGGGCGGCTCGCGAACGCGGCGGCCGCATCGGCAAGCGCTGCGCCCAGGTTATTGCCTATTCCCACTCGATGGTGGCTGGCGGCTTCGAGGAGATGTCGTAGGTGACGCGGTTGATGCCGCGCACCTCGTTGATGATGCGGTTCGAAATCTTGGCCAGGAGCTCGTGCGGCAGTGGCGCCCAGTCGGCGGTCATGAAGTCGGTGGTCTGCACCGCGCGCAGCGCGACGACGTGCTCATAGGTGCGGCCGTCGCCCATCACGCCGACGGAGCGCACCGGAAGGAAGACCGCGAAGGCCTGCGCCGTCTTGTCGTACCAGCCGGAGCTGCGCAGCTCGTCGATGAAGATGGCGTCGGCGCGCTGCAGGAGCTCGACGTAGCTCTTCTCGATGGCGCCGAGGATGCGCACGCCAAGGCCCGGGCCGGGGAACGGATGCCGGAACACCATCTCGCGCGGCAACCCGAGCGCGACGCCGAGCTCGCGCACCTCGTCCTTGAAGAGCTCGCGCAGCGGCTCGAGCAGCTTCAGGTGCAGCGTTTCCGGCAGCCCGCCGACGTTGTGGTGCGACTTGATGTTCTGCGCCTTCTTGGTCTTGGCGCCGGCCGATTCGATGACGTCCGGGTAGATCGTTCCCTGCGCGAGCCACTTTGCGTTCTTGACCCTGCCAGCCTCGCGCTGGAAGACGTCGACGAAGTGCCTTCCGATGATCTTTCGCTTCTGCTCGGGATCGGCGACGCCTTTCAAGGCCTGCATGAAGTCGGCCGAAGCATCGACGTGCACGATCTTCATGTGCATGTGCCGTCCGAAGGTCTCCATCACCTGCTTGGCTTCGTCGAGGCGCAGAAGACCGTGGTCGACGAACACGCAGGTCAGCTGGTCGCCGATGGCGCGATGGACGAGCGCGGCGGCGACCGAGGAATCGACGCCGCCGGAAAGGCCGAGGATCACCTCGTCCTTGCCGACCTGGTCTTTTATGCGACGCACGGCTTCGGACACGTAGTCCGGCATGTTCCAGTCGCCGCGGCAGCCGCAGATGTCGCGCACGAAGCGCGACAGGAGCTTCGTGCCCTGGCGCGTGTGCGTGACCTCGGGATGGAATTGCACGCCATAGAAACGGCGCGCCTCGTCCGCCATGCCGGCGATCGGGCAGGCGTCGGTGGAAGCCATCAGCTTGAAGCCCTGCGGCAGGTCGACCACCTTGTCGCCGTGGCTCATCCAGACTTTCAGCATGCCGTGGCCTTCGGGCGTGCGGAAATCTTCGATGCCATCGAGCAGCTTCGTATGTCCCCGGGCGCGCACTTCGGCGTACCCGAATTCGCGCACGTTGCCGGCTTCGACCCGGCCGCCGAGCTGCTGCGCCATGGTCTGCATGCCGTAGCAGATGCCGAGCACCGGCACGCCGAGATCGAACACCGCCTTCGGTGCGCGTCCGGTGAATTCCTCGTAAGCCGACATGTGGCTGCCGGACAGGATCACGCCGCTCGCCCCGAACTCGCGCACGAACCCGTCGGTCGCGTCGCAGGGGTGGACTTCGCAGTAGACGCGCGCTTCGCGCACGCGCCGCGCGATGAGCTGGGTGTACTGGGCGCCGAAGTCGAGGATCAATACTTTCTGGTGATTACTCGACCCGGTAATTCGGCGCCTCCTTCACGATCTGGACATCGTGCACGTGCGATTCGCGGATGCCCGCCGAGGTGATCTCGACAAACTGCGCTTTGGCGCGCAGCTCGTCGAGGGTCGGGCAGCCGGTGTAGCCCATGCTGGCGCGCAGGCCGCCCATCAGCTGGTGGATCACCCAGATGGCGCTGCCCTTATAGGCGACGCGGCCCTCGACGCCTTCGGGGACGAGCTTCTCGACGTTCATGTCCGAGTCCTGGAAATACCGGTCGGCGGCCCCCTTCTGCATCGCACCGAGCGATCCCATCCCCCGGTACGCCTTGTACGAGCGGCCCTGGTAGAGCTCGATCTCGCCGGGCGACTCGTCCGTGCCGGCGAAGAGCGACCCCAGCATCACGGAATGCGCGCCCGCAGCGAGCGCCTTGGCGACATCGCCGGAGTAGCGCACCCCACCATCGGCTATGAGAGGCACGCCGGATTTCTCCAGAGCGGCGGCCACATCCTGGATGGCAGTGATCTGCGGCACCCCGACGCCGGCCACGATGCGCGTGGTGCAGATGGAGCCTGGGCCAATGCCGACCTTCACGCCGTCGGCGCCGTGGTCGACCAAGGCGCGAGCGCCATCGCCGGTGCCGACGTTGCCGCCGACGACCTGCACATTCGGGTAGCGGGTCTTGACCCACCTTACGCGGTCGAGCACGCCTTGCGCATGGCCATGGGCCGTGTCCACGACGAGCACGTCGGCGCCGGCTTCGACCAATGCGGCGACGCGCTCATCGGTGCCCTCGCCCACGCCGACGGCGGCGCCCACGCGCAGCTTGCCGTGCGCGTCCTTGCACGCGTTCGGGTGCTCGCTTTCCTTGAGGATGTCCTTCACCGTAACGAGGCCCTTGAGGTGGAACTCCTCGTCGATGACCAGCACGCGCTCGAGGCGGTGCTGGTGCATGAGCTTCATCGCCTCTTCGCGGCTCGAGCCCTCGCGCACGGTGATCAGCTTCTTCTGCGGCGTCATGATCGCCTTCACCGGCTGGTCGAGGTTGGTCTCGAAGCGCAGGTCGCGGTTGGTGACGATGCCCACCACCTTGCCGCCGTTCTTGACGACCGGGAAGCCGGAGATCTTGTGGGTGCGCTGCAGCTCCATCACCTGCCGCACGGTCATCTCCGGCGGAATGGTCATCGGGTCGCGCAGCACGCCGGACTCGAAGCGCTTGACCTTCGCGACCTCCGCGGCCTGCGCCTGCGGGGTCATGTTCTTGTGCACGATGCCGATGCCGCCTTCCTGCGCCATGGCGATGGCCAGGCGCGCCTCGGTGACCGTATCCATGGCCGCCGAGACGAGCGGGATGTTGAGCTCGATCTTGCGGCTGAGCCGGGTTTTGAGGGAAGCGTCGCGCGGCAGGAGGCGCGAGTGGGCGGGGAGGAGCAGAACGTCGTCGAAGGTCAGCGCCTTCTGGATCACCCGCATGAGGTCGGACTCACTTGCAAAGCGGCATTTTACACGAAGGTGTCCGCGCTCCTGATGCGATACTGTCATCCGTTCAAGGGGTCGGAGCGTTACTCGAAATATGAAAAGACTTCTGGTGATCCTGGCTGCCCTCGCCTTCTCGGCGGCCGCCTCCGCGCAGGCTTACAAGTGGGTCGACAAGGACGGCAAGGTGCGCTACGGCGATACGCCGCCTCCGGGGGTGAAGGCGACGCCGCTGAAGGGCCCGGCGCCCGCGCCGACGCCGCCGCCGGCTGCCGACGCGAAGAAAGACGCCGGCGCCAAGGACAAGGAAAAGCCGCTCTCGCCCGAGGCCGCGTTCCGCAAGCGGCAGCAGGAGAAGCAGGAGGCCGACCAGAAGGCCGAGAAGGAGCGCGCCGACGCGAGCGCGAAGCGCCAGAACTGCGACAACGCGCAGACCTACCTGCGCACGCTGCAGAGCGGCCAGCGCGTTAGCACCACCAATGCCGCCGGCGAGCGCGTTTACATGGAAGACGCGCAGCGCGACCAGGCGATCCAGGCGGCACAGCGCTCGGTCGGCGAGTGGTGCAAATAGGCTATTTCCTGCGCGCGCGTCGCCGGCGCTGCTCCTTCGGATCGAGCAGCAGGGGCCGATAGACCTCGACGCGGTCGCCGTCGGCAAGGTGGGCATCCGGCTGCACGCGCCGGCCGAATACGCCCACTGCGGCGAGATCGATTCCGGCGATGCCCGAAGCGGCGAGCGCATCCTGCACACGCGACCCGGCGGGCAGGCGCACAGGCACCACGACGGCTTCTTTCCCGCGCGCATAGACGACTTCAACGCGGATGGAGCTCATCCGCGCGCCGCTTGAAGGCGTCCACCATGGTGTCCGCGATATGGTTGAAAAGCGGCTCGAGCAGGCGGCCGAGGGTGCGGCTGGCGAACTCGTAGCGCAGCCGGAACTCGATCTCGCAGGCCTTCTCGCCCAGCGCGTTGAAGCGCCAGGTTGCCTCGAAATGGCGGAACGGGCCCTCGGCCAGGCGCATGTCGATCGCCTCGCCGGGCCGGCTCTCGTTGAGCGTGGTGAAAGACTGGCGCACGCCGGCCATTGCGGCTGTCAGCGTGGCCCGCTTCTGGACGCCCAGCGGCGCCACGCGAACCTCGGTGCACCAGGGCAGGAAATCCGGATAGGAATCGATGTCGTCGACCAGCGCGTACATCTCGGCGGCGCTGTGCTCGACGATCGCCGAGCGGCGTATTTCCTTCATGAACTAAAATTCTTCATGAGCATCGCGGACAACCGCAAGGCGTTCCACGACTATTTCATCGAGGAGCGCTACGAGGCCGGCATCGCGCTCGAAGGCTGGGAGGTGAAGGCCATCCGCGCCGGCCGCGCGCAGATCGCCGAGGCTTATGTCATGGTGCGTGGCGCCGAACTTTACCTCATCGGCGCCCACATCAGCCCCCTGCCCACCGTCTCGACGCACTTCGTGCCCAATCCGACACGCACCCGCAAGGTCCTGATGCACGCGGAGGAGATCCGGCGCCTGATCGGCAAGGTCGAGCAGCGCGGCTACTCGCTCATCCCGCTAAACCTGCATTACGGCAAGGGGCGGATCAAGCTCGAGGTCGGGTTGGCTAAGGGCAAGCTCGAGCACGACAAGCGGGCCGACAAGCGCGAAAAGGAGTGGAACCGGGAAAAACAACGACTGCTACGCAGTCGCTGATTTCTTGCTCGGCGGCGGCGGCTCCCCGAGCGCCATCCACGTCGAGACCACCGTATCGGGGTTGAGCGACATGCTATCGATCCCCTGCTCCATCAGCCAGCGCGCGAGGTCCGGATGATCGGAGGGACCCTGGCCGCAAATGCCCACGTATTTATTCTGCTTGCGGCAGGCGCGGATGGCCATCGACAGCATCACCTTCACCGCCTCGTCGCGCTCGTCGAAGATATCGGCCACCAGGCCTGAATCGCGGTCGAGGCCCAGCGTCAACTGCGTGAGGTCGTTGGAGCCGATCGAGAAGCCGTCGAAGAGCTCGAGGAACTGCTCGGCGAGGATTGCGTTCGACGGCAGCTCGCACATCATGACGATGCGCAGGCCGTTCTGGCCGCGCTTGAGGCCGTTCTGCTCCATGAGGCCCAGCACCTGCTTCGCCTCGCCGATGGTGCGCACGAACGGCACCATCAGCTCCACGTTGGTCAGGCCGACGGTGTCGCGCACCTTGCGAAGCGCCGTGCACTCGAGCTCGAAGCACTCGCGGAAAGTCGGCGCGATGTAGCGCGAGGCGCCGCGGAAGCCGAGCATCGGATTCTCTTCGTCGGGCTCGTAGCGCTCGCCGCCGACGAGCTTGCGGTACTCGTTCGACTTGAAGTCCGAGAGGCGCACGATCACCGGCTTGGGCCAGAAGGCCGCGGCGATCGTCGCCACGCCCTCGACCATTTTCTCGACGAAGAACGTCCGCGGATCGGCGTAGCCGCGCGTCACCTCCTCGACCTTGCGCTTGACGCTCGGCTCGAGCTTCGGGTAGTCCAGGCATGCACGCGGATGCACGCCGATCTCGTTATTGATGATGAATTCGAGCCGCGCGAGCCCCACGCCGGCGTTGGGCAGCTGCGCGAATTCGAAAGCGAGCTGCGGGTTGCCCACGTTCATCGAAATCTTCACCGGAATGCGCGGCATCTCGCCGCGCTCGCGGCTCGAGACCTCGAAAGGGATCAGGCCTTCGTAGACGTTGCCTGTGTCGCCTTCGGCGCAGGAGACGGTGACGGCCTGGCCGTCTTTCAGGCGATCGGTCGCATCGGCAGACCCGACCACGGCTGGGATGCCGAGCTCGCGCGCGATGATCGCGGCATGGCAGGTGCGCCCGCCGCGGTTGGTCACGATCGCCGCGGCGAGCTTCATCACCGGCTCCCAGTTGGGATCGGTCATGTCGGTGACGAGCACGTCGCCCTGCTTCACGCGGTTCATGTGCGCGGCGTCGGCCACTACCCGCACGTTGCCGCTGCCGATCTTGTGGCCGATGGCGCGCCCGGTGACGAGGATTCGCGAGCTGCCCTTCAGCGCGAACCGCTCCTCGACCTCGCGCTTGCGCGATTTCACGGTCTCGGGGCGGGCCTGCAGGATGTAGATCTTGCCGTCGTTGCCGTCCCGGCCCCACTCGATGTCCATCGGGCGCCCGTAGTGGCGCTCGATCGCCACTGCATAGCGCGCGAGTTCTAGGACATCGGCATCGCTCAGCGAGAAGCGCTGGCGCTCCGCCTCCGGCACATCCAGGGTTTTGGTGGACTTGCCCGCTTCGCGAGTGGTCGAGAACACCATTTTCTGCAGCTTGGAGCCGAGCGAGCGCCGCACGATCGCCGGCTTGCCGCGCTCGAGCAGCGGCTTGTGGACATAGAACTCGTCCGGGTTCACCGCCCCCTGCACGATCATCTCGCCCAGGCCGTAGGACGAGGTGATGAACACCACGTCGCGGAAACCGGATTCGGTATCCAGCGTGAAGAGCACGCCGCTTGCGCCCAGGTCGCTGCGCACCATCTGCTGCACCGCGGCCGACAGGGCTACATCGGCATGGGCAAAGCCCTGGTGGACCCGGTAAGAGATCGCGCGGTCGTTATAGAGAGAGGCGAACACGTGCCGGATCGCGTGGAGGACGTTGTCCACGCCGCGGATGTTGAGGAAGGTTTCCTGCTGGCCGGCGAACGAGGCTTCGGGCAGGTCCTCAGCCGTCGCAGACGACCGAATCGCAAATGAGGCATCACCTGAGGTTTGCGATTCAAGCTTTTGATAAAATTCACGTATCTCACGATCAAGAGCGGCCGGGAACGGCGCCTTCGCGATCCAGGAGCGCACCTCTTTGCCGCACGCCGCCAATGCATCAACGTCGCTGGTATTGAGGGTCTTGAGCCGCTCCGCGATGCGCCGGTCGAGGCCGTCGGCGGACAGGAATTCGCGAAAGGCATCGGCGGTGGTGGCGAAGCCGCCGGGGACCCGGATGCCGGCCGCAGAGAGGGCCGCGGTCATTTCGCCGAGGGAGGCGTTCTTTCCGCCGACCTGCGCGAGATCCGTGAGTCTGAGATCCTTGAGCCAGGCTAGGCGCATCGGCTTAGTATTCTAGGGTTATGACGCAGCGCCGCACAGTGTTCTTCGTCTCGGACGGGACGGGCATAACGGCGCAGATGCTCGGCCATAGCCTGCTGACACAGTTCGAGGGCCTGGAGTTCAAGCAGGTGACCCTGCCCTTCATCGACAGCGTGGAAAAAGCCGAGGAATGCCTCGGGCGCATCGAGGCCGAGGCGGTCAATGGCGCCGGCCCGCCGGTCGTGTTCTCCACGCTCGTCAGCCAGGACGTGCGCGCCGTCGTGCGGCGGGCGAACGCGCTGTTCGTGGATTTCTTCGAGACGTTCATCGATCCCCTGGAAGCGGGCCTCGGCGTCAAGTCGAGCCATACGATCGGTCGCTCTCACAGCGCGATGGACAAGAAGGAGTATCAGCAGCGAATCGAAGCGATCAATTTCTCGATGGCGCACGACGATGGCGCCTCGCACAAGGAGCTTGCGCAAGCGGACGTGATCCTGATCGGTGTCTCGCGCAGCGGCAAGACGCCGACCAGCCTATATCTCGCGCTGCAATTCGGCGTCAAAGCCGCCAACTACCCCTTGATTCCGGAAGATTTTCACAGGGACAAGCTGCCCGAGGCCCTGCGCCAGCACAAGGCCAAGCTCTACGGCCTGACCATCGCCCCCGAGCGCCTGCACGAGATCCGCAAGGAGCGCCGCCCGGACAGCCGCTATGCCGCCCTCGACAATTGCCGCTACGAGGTCCAGGAAGCCGAGACGATGATGCGCCGCGAAGGCATCCACAGCATCAACTCGACCTCGAAGTCGATCGAGGAAATCGCCACCACGATCCTGCGCGAGCTCAGGATCCAGCGGCAGATGTATTAAAGGTTTCGTACAGACAGATCGCCGCGGCCGCGGCGACGTTTAACGATTCGCCGCCGGCCATCGGGATGGTGACCCGCTCGGCCGCGAGCTCCAGCAACCCGGGACTGAGGCCCGCGCCCTCGGCACCGAAGGCCCAGGCGAGCGCTCCAGAGAGGCCGACTTCGCGCAGCGGCCGCCCGCCGTGCACGACCGTGCAAATGAGCTTCGCGCCGTTCTCGGCGATGGCGGCAGCCAGATCGTCCGCCTGCCGGATGCCGAGCGCGAAGTGGCCGCCCATGCCGGCGCGCAGCACCTTCGGCGACCACGGATCGGCGCACTGCCGGTCGAGCACGACCAGCCCGGCGCCGAAGGCGGCGGCGCTGCGGATGATGGCGCCGACATTGCCGGGGTCCTGCACGCCTTCGAGGAACACCGCGGCACCCTTGCGCTTCATTTCCGGCAGCGGAATCTCGGCGGCGATGCCGGATGCCGTTTCGGTGTCCGCGATCGCCGCGAACACCGCCGGCGTCAGCACCTCGGGGGTCAATTCAGATTGGCGGACGAGGGCCGCAATCTCCGGCTTCGCGAGCGCGGCTTCGGTGCCTAGAAGTGCGATGGGCTTTATGCGGGCGGCGAGCGCCGCAGCGATCAGGTGCACCCCTTCCACGACCACGCGGCGCTCGGCGCGCCGCAGGCGGGCATCGCGAACCAGCTTGGCCCAGCGCTTGACCTGGGCGTTGTCCCTGGACCGTATCAGTTGCGCTTGCTGCGCAATTCCCGGCGTGCTTTGCGCAGCATCTCGTCGACGAGGTCCACGTGGGGTGCCGCATCCGGCGTCTTGCGCACATCGGCATAGTTGCGCAGCAGGCGCTTTCGCTGCAGGTCGAACTTCTGCAGCTTGGCGGGCTTGCCGATGAGGTTGGTGCCCATGGTGAGCTTGATGGCTTCGCAGGTCATGCGGTAGCTGCGCACGCGAAGGTCCTGAGCCATGGCGCCCCAACTGTCGGCAAACAGGTTTTGCTGGAAGAAAACGCCGACGGCGTAGAAGCTGCGCCGATGGATCTCGCAAGGGCCGACGCGGCCGAGCGCTTCCAGATGGTCCGGGGTGCCGTAGCCCTTGTGCTTGTCGAAGCCGTACTGCGGATAGCGGTCGTGCAACGCGGTCATCTCGGCGTCCCTCGCCGTCTTGGCGAGGATCGAGGCGGCGGAGATGCATTTCTCCTTGGCGTCGCCGTCGACGATGGCTTTCGCGCTGCACGCGAGCCCCGGCGGGCACGAGTTGCCGTCGATGAGCGCGTGCTGCGGCGCGACCCCCAGCCCGGCGACCGCGCGGCGCATGGCGAGCATGGAGGCGTGGAAGATGTTCAGCCGATCGATCTCCTCCACCGTGGCGAAGGCCACCGACCAGGCGATGGCGCGCTCCTTGATGCGAGCGGCCAGGATGTCGCGCCTTTCCGCGCTCAGCACTTTCGAGTCGGCCAGGCCGTTGATGCGCCGCGCAGGGTCGAGGATCACCGCAGCGGCATGCACGGGCCCGGCGAGCGGGCCGCGGCCGGCCTCGTCGACGCCGCAAACAAGCAGGCTAGCGAAGGACATCGAGGACGGCCTCGGCGGCCTTCTCGGCGGTGTTCTGCCTCAGCAGATCGTGGAATTCGCGGAAGCGCTCGACCTGGCGCTTCTGCGCGACCGTGTCGCGCAAGAGCGTTAGGAGCGCGCCCGCGAGGTTGGCCGGCGTCGCCTCGTCCTGCAGGAGCTCCGGCACGAGGCGCTCGCCGGCGAGGATGTTCGGCATGCCGACGTACGGCAGGTAGAGCATCTGGCGCATGAGCGCCCATGTTATCGGAGACTGCCGGTAGGCGATGACCATCGGCGTCTTGAATAGCGCGGTCTCGAGGGTCGCGGTGCCGCTCGCGACGAGCGCGAGGTCGGCGGCCGCGAGCGCATCGTGCGAGTGGCCGAACAGCAGGGTGAGCGGCAGATCGGTGCGCTGGTTCTCGTGGATCGCGCGCTCGAACATCTCGCGCGTCTCGCGCGTGACCATCGGGCAGACGAAGTGCACGTCGTGCACTTCCTGCCGGAAGCGATGCGCGGCGAGCACGAAGGCGCTCGCCATGTACTGCAGCTCCGAGCGCCGGCTGCCCGGGAGGAGCGCGATGATCAGCTTCCCCGACGGCAGGCGCAGCTGCGCGCGCGCCTCGTCCTTCGGCGGCTCGAAAGGAATCACATCCGCCAGCGGATGGCCGACGTAGGTGACGGGCACGCCGGCCGCTTCGTACAGCGGCTTCTCGAACGGATACATCACGAGGATGCGGTTCACCGAGCGCGCGATGCGCCGCACGCGCCAGCGCCGCCAGGCCCAGACCGCCGGGCTGACGTAATGGAACGCCGGGATGCCGGCGTCCTTCAGCTGGCGCTCCAGGCCGAGGTTGAAATCCGACGAGTCGACGCCGATGAAAAGGTCCGGCCGGTCCTCGAGCATCGCCTTGGCGAGCTTGCGCCGGATGCCCATGATCTCGCGGTAATGGCGCAGCGCCTCGGCGTAGCCGCGCACCGAGAGCCGGTCCATCGGGAAGTGCGACTGGAAGCCCTCGGACATCATCTTCGGCCCGCCGATGCCGGCGAACTCGATGCCGGGCCGCCGCGCCTTGAGCGCCGCGACCAGGTGGGCGCCCAGCAGGTCGCCCGAGGCTTCGCCGGCCACCATGCCGACGCGCACTTGTCTCGCCATTGCCTTAGCGGATGATGCCGCGCTTGCTGCGCTCGAGGAACTCGACGAACTCGGCCACCGGCGGGCAGGCGGCCGCCTGTGCCTGCAGCTCGCGCCGCGCCTCCTCCAGTCCGAGTCCGCTGCGGTAGAGCGTCCGATAGGCGCGCTTCAGGCCGGCAATGGCGTCGGGCGGGAAGCCGCGCCGCTTCAGCCCTTCGCTGTTGATGCCATACGGCTGCGCCATGTTGCCGGCGGCCTTCACGAAAGGCGGCAGGTCCTGCGCGAGGTAGGTCCCCATCCCGGTGAACGCGTGCGCGCCGATGTGCACGAACTGGTGAACCAGCGTGGTCGCGCCGAAGATCGCCCAATCCCCGACCCGCACGTGGCCGGCGAGCTGGCAGGCGTTGGCGAAGATGGTGTGGCTGCCGATCTGGCAGTCGTGGGCGAAGTGCACGTAGGCCATGATCCAGTTGTGGCTGCCGATGCGAGTGACGCCGGCGTCGAGCGCGGTGCCGCGGTTGATCGTCACGTACTCGCGGATCGTGTTGTCGTCGCCGATCTCGACTGCCGTATCTTCGTCGGCGTACTTCTTGTCCTGCGGCGGCGCGCCGAGCGACGAGAAATGGAAGATCTTGTTGTTGCGCCCGATGCGGATGCGGCCGTCGAGCACGACGTGCGCGCCGACCCAGCTGCCGTCGCCGATCTCGACCTTGGGGCCGATGACGCTGTACGGGCCGATGCTGACACCTTTGCCAAGCCGGGCGCTGCGATCCACGATCGCCGTGCTGTGGACCTCCCCGTTCATCTCATTTTCCCGCGGGTTCGATGGCCTGCATCGAGCAGAGGATGGTGGCTTCGGCCACCGTCTTGCCGTCGACGCGCGCCACGCACTTGAACTTGCTGATGCCGCGGAGCTGGCGCTCGTAGTGCACCTCGATCTCGAGCTGGTCGCCGGGCACGACCGGGCGCTTGAAGCGCGCATTGTCGATGCCGACGTAGTAGTACACCGTCTTGTCGTCCGGCATCGTGCCCTGAGTACGGAAGACCAGGACGCCGGCGGTCTGCGCCATCGCTTCGAGGATCAGCACGCCGGGCATGATCGGCCGGTGCGGGAAATGGCCCGGGAAATAGGGCTCGTTCGCCGAGACGTTCTTGATCGCGACGATGCGCTTTCCCGGCTCGCACTCCTTCACGCGGTCGACCATGATGATCGGGTAGCGCTGCGGCAGATGCGCGAGGACTGCGTTCACATCCATCTCACTCATTCTTCTTTCCTCATTTCTTCCCTCGGCGGCGTAATTCGGCGGCCGCGCGCGCCCACGAATCGTGCTCGTCGAACGGGTACACGCCGGTGTAAGTCCCGGGCTTCAGGATCGAGCGCGAGATCAGCGTGCCGGCCGAAATATTGACATGGTCGACGATGCGCAGGTGCCCCAGGATGATCGCGGCGCCTCCGATGGTGCAATGCCGGCCGATGTCGGCGCTGCCCGCGATGCCGGCGCAGCCGGCAATCGCCGTATGCGCGCCGATGCGCACGTTGTGGCCGACCTGGATCTGGTTGTCGAGCTTCACGCCCTCCTCGACCACCGTGTCGTCGATGGCGCCGCGGTCGATCGTGGTATTGGCGCCGATCTCGACGTCGTCGCCGATCACGACCTTGCCGATCTGCGGGATCTTGATCCAGCGCTCCCCCTCGCGGGCGATGCCGAATCCGTCGGCGCCGATCACGGCGCCCGAATGCACGATTGCGCGCGCCCCGACGATGCAGCGCGGATACACCACCACCCCTGGATAGAGACAGCTCTCGTCGCCGATCGAAGCGCCTTCGCCCACCACGCAACCCGCCCCGATCGAGACGCTCTTGCCGAGCTTCGCGTCCCGCGAAACGACGGCCTGCGGGTGCACGCCGGCAGCCTGAAGCGTCTGCGGGTTGAAGATTTG